>DATJPI010000373.1:0-9611 GCA_035506495.1 Syntrophales bacterium | reverse complement strand
GGGGTTTGCGTTTGCCCACGTGGGACAGGCCCTCGGAGAGGTCGTCTTCAACACGGGCATGACGGGCTACCAGGAAATTCTCACGGATCCCTCCTACAAGGAGCAGATCGTAACGATGACCTATCCCCTCATCGGCAGCTACGGGATCAACCCCGAGGATATGGAATCGGCAAAAATCCACCTCGAGGGCTTCATCGTCAAGGAGTACCAGCCCCACCCCAGCAACTGGCGTTCACGCAAGACGCTGAAGGAATTCCTTGAAGAGCACAAAAAACTGGGCGTCGAGGGAATCGACACACGGGCCCTCACTCGCCGGATCAGACTGGCCGGGGCCATGAAGGGCATCCTCTCCACGGAGACGGATGACACCCGGCTTCTGCTGGACAAGGTGCGGGCCTACCCGGGACTCGTGGGCAGGGATCTCATCCCCTTTGTCAGCTGCGAGAAGCCTTACCTCTGGAAGGACAACGGCCACCGCCCGATCAAGCAGCTCGAGAAGAAGAAATCGCGAGACCGCCTGCGCGTCGTCGTCATCGATTGCGGTGTGAAGTACAACATCCTGAGAAACCTGGAAAAACGCAGCTGCGACGTCATCGTCGTCCCCTGCCGGGCGACGGCAAAGGAAATACGGGCTTACAAGCCCGACGGGGTGCTCCTGAGCAACGGCCCTGGTGACCCGGCCACCCTGCCCTACATTGTCAACACGGTGCGGGAACTGCTCGGCCAGACGCCCATTTTCGGAATTTGCCTCGGGCACCAGATCCTGGGCCAGGCCCTGGGCGGGACAACGTCCAAGCTCAAGTTCGGCCACCACGGTCTCAACCAGCCCGCCAAGAACGTGAAGCGCAACTGGGTTGAGATCACGTCCCAGAACCACGGGTTCATCGTCGTCCCCGAGTCGCTCAAGGGCAAGCTCGACAAGACGCACATGAATCTCAACGACGGCACCCTGGAGGGTCTGTTCGTCCCGGAAAAGAAGGCCTTCAGCGTCCAGTACCACCCCGAGGCGGCCCCGGGTCCTCAGGACGCCAACTATCTGTTCACGGAATTCACTGACCTCATGCTGAAAGAGAAGCGCAAGCATGCCAAAGCGTAAAGATCTGAAGAAGATCCTCATCATCGGCTCGGGGCCCATCATCATCAGCCAGGCCTGCGAGTTCGACTACTCCGGCACGCAGGCCTGCAAGGCCCTCAAGGAGGAGGGGTTTGAGGTCATCCTGATCAACTCGAACCCGGCCACGATCATGACGGACCCCGAAATGGCCGACCGGACGTATGTGGAACCCATCACGGCGGAAGCCGTCGTGAAGATTATCGAAAAGGAACGTCCCGACGCTATCCTCCCCACCCTGGGCGGCCAGACCGGCCTCAACACGGCGGTGGCCGTGGCCAAGACCGGCGCCCTCGAGAAATATGGCGTAGAGCTCATTGGCGCCTCCCTCGAGGTCATCCACAAGGCCGAGGACCGGGAGAAGTTCCGCAATGCCATGGAAAAGATCGGCCTGCGCGTCCCTCGCAGCGGCTTTGCCCGGAATATGGAGGATGTGCTGAGTGTGGCCGGCGAGATCGGGTTTCCCATCATTGTTCGGCCCTCCTTCACTCTCGGTGGCACGGGTGGAGGCGTCGCCTACAACCGCGAGGAACTGCTCGATCTCTCCAAGCAGGGGCTCGATGCAAGCATGATCGGCGAGATCATGCTGGAGGAATCGGTGCTGGGCTGGAAGGAGTTCGAGCTCGAGGTGATGCGCGATAAGGCCGACAACGTCGTCATCATCTGCTCCATCGAGAACTTCGACGCCATGGGCGTCCACACGGGCGACTCGATCACCGTGGCCCCGGCCCAGACGCTCACGGACGTGGAGTACCAGGAGCTGAGAAACGCCTCCATCGCCATCATGCGCGAAATCGGCGTCGAGACGGGGGGATCCAACGTCCAGTTCGCCGTCAACCCGAAAAACGGCGAGATGGTGGTCATTGAAATGAACCCCCGCGTGTCGCGATCGTCCGCCCTCGCCTCGAAGGCTACGGGATTTCCCATCGCCAAGATCGCCGCAAAACTGGCCGTGGGCTACACGCTCGATGAGATCCCCAACGACATTACCCGAGAGACGATGGCCTCCTTCGAGCCCACCATTGACTACGTCGTCACGAAGATCCCGCGCTGGACCTTCGAAAAGTTCCCGGAAACGGATGATTTTCTGACAACGTCCATGAAGTCCGTCGGGGAAACCATGGCCATCGGCCGGACCTTCAAGGAGTCCCTCCAGAAGGCCGTCCGGTCCCTTGAGATCGGCCGGTTCGGCCTGCTGCAGCAGCTGCCTCCTGAGATCGAGAGCGCCGAACAATTCCTCATCCCCAAGCTGACCACCCCGAATTCCCAGCGCCTGTTTTACATTGCCACTGCGATCCAGTGCGGGATGTCCGTCGAGGACATCTCCCGCTATACGTACATCGACCCCTGGTTCCTCCACCACGTCAAGGAGATCGTGGAATCGGAGAACGCCTTCCGGGTTCTCTCTCCCTCGGCCGAGACGATCCGCGAGGCGAAGGCCCTCGGGTTTTCCGACCGCTATCTCGCAAAACTCTGGAACATGACCGAGCAGGAGTTGCGGGACCTGCGGATGAAGGCCAAGGTGCTGCCCGTCTACAAGCTCGTGGACACCTGCGCTGCAGAGTTTGAGGCCTATACGCCATACTACTATTCGACCTACGAAATGGAGGACGAGGCAAGACCTTCGGCGCGCAAGAAAGTTGTGATCCTGGGTGGAGGGCCCAACCGGATCGGACAGGGTATCGAGTTCGACTACTGCTGCGTCCACGCCTCCTACGCACTTCGCGAGGAGGGATACGAGAGCATCATGGTGAACTCCAACCCGGAGACGGTGTCCACCGACTACGACACCTCCGACAAGCTTTTCTTTGAACCGCTGACTCTCGAGGATGTGCTGCACATCCTGAAGACGGAAAATCCCTTCGGGGTGATCGTGCAGTTCGGCGGCCAGACTCCTCTCAATCTGGCGCGCGGCCTGGCGGAGGCAGGGGCCCCTATCCTTGGAACCTCTTCGGAAGCTATCGACCGGGCAGAGGACCGGGAGCGCTTCGGCGATATCGTCCGCAAGCTCAAGCTCAACCAGCCCGACAACGACAACGTGACGAATGTTGAGGCCGCACTGAAGGCGGCCGAGCGGATCGGCTACCCCGTCCTGGTGCGCCCCTCGTACGTCCTGGGGGGACGAGCCATGGAAATCGTTTACGACGCGTCGACGCTGCGCGAATACATGGAGCGCGCGCTGCTCATTTCTCCGGATCACCCCATCCTGATCGACAAGTTCCTTGAGGATGCCGTGGAGCTCGATGTGGACGCCATCAGTGACGGGGAGATGACCGTCATCGGCGGGATTATGGAGCACATCGAGGAGGCGGGCATTCATTCGGGCGACAGCGCCTGCGTGCTGCCGGCTTTTTCCTTTTCGCAGGAAATGCTGGAAACCATCGAGCATCAGACGAAGATGCTCGCCAAGGAACTGGGTGTCATCGGCCTGATGAACATCCAGTACGCCATCAAGGACGGGGTTCTGTATGTCCTCGAGGTCAATCCCCGTGCCTCCCGGACCGTCCCTTTCGTCTCGAAGGCCATTGGCGTGCCGCTGGCCAAACTGGCCACCAAGGTCATGCTTGGGAGATCCCTCAAAGAGCTTGGCTTCACCGAAAAGGTCTGGCCGAAGCACATCTCCGTGAAGGAGTCCGTTTTCCCCTTCAACCGCTTTCCCAACGCGGATATCATCCTGGGCCCCGAGATGAAATCCACAGGTGAGGTGATGGGAATAGACTATTCCTTCGGCATCGCCTTTGCGAAATCCCAGATGGCCGCGGGCTTCCAGCTTCCCCAGAAGGGCAACGTCTTCATCAGTGTCCATGATTTTCACAAGGAAAGTGTCGCGCCCATCGCCCGGGCCCTCAAGGACATGGGGTTCCGGATCCTTGCCACCCGGGGAACGGCTGCTTATCTTAAAAGTAAGGGTATCCAGTCCCAACCGATCTGCAAGGTAAGCGAAGGTCGACCCCACGTCGTGGACTTTATCAAGAACGGGGACATTCATCTCGTCATCAACACCGGTATCGGCCGCCGGTCATCTCTGGATGCATATCACATCCGCCGCGGGGCGCTCATGTACAACATCCCCTACACGACGACCATTGCCGGGGCCAGGGCCGTGAGCGAAGCCATCCGGGCCCTCCAGAAGGAGGAGTGGCAGGTGAGGCCGTTGCAGGAGTATTATAAAGAACAGGGTTCAGGCGTCGGGCTTCAGGCGTCCGGCAAAGAAAGAAAGGCGCGGCAGGGGAAGAAACGGGCTTCAGGTATAGGGCTTCCGGCTTCGGGAAGAAAGAAAGAGAAGGCCACCGGTAGCAAGAAGAAATAATGACAATCTCCCTTTCGTTAGGCAGGGGATAGAGAAGACCATGATACTCCATGATTGGATGAGTGAGGGCGGACCGAGAGAAGAGTGCGGCATCTTTGCCGTGCATGGTCACGAGCAGGCAGCAAGGTTGACCTACTTCGGGCTCTTCGCCCTTCAGCACCGCGGACAGGAAAGCGCGGGCATCACGACGGCCGATGGGAAGACTGTCTACGAGTACAAGGGGATGGGGCTGGCCTCGGAAGTATTCCATGAGAACACGCTTCAGAAACTCCGCGGGCACATGGCCATCGGGCACGTCCGCTACTCCACGACCGGCTCTTCGACCCTGTCGAACGCGCAGCCCTTTCTCGTTCACCACGCCGGAGAGCCCTACGCCCTCGGGCACAACGGAAACTTCATCAACGCCCAGCAGCTGCGCTCCCAGCTCGAAAAGCAAGGCTCCATCTTCCAGTCCACCATGGACAGCGAGATCGTCGTCCATCTCATGGCCCACCATCTGCGCAACGGATTCGATGAAGCACTGGTGAAGGCACTCGGAAAGGTGAAAGGCTCCTACTGCCTCGTAATGCTGACGAAGGACAAGGTCATCGCCGCCCGCGACCCGCGGGGGTTCAGGCCCCTGGCCATCGGGAAGCTCGGCGAAGCCACCGTCGTTGCCTCGGAGACCTGCGCCTTTGATCTGCTCGGCGCCACCTACGTGCGCGACGTAGAACCCGGCGAGATCGTCATCATCGACAATACCGGGATCAGAAGCCTGAAGCCCTTCCGGAAAGTCCGGCCCGCACACTGCATTTTTGAGCTGGTCTATTTCGCAAGGCCCGACAGCCAGATCTTCGGCCAAAACGTCTACCTGTGCCGAAAGCGTTTTGGCCACCAGCTGGCGCGCGAATACTGCCCCGAGGTGGATCTCGTCATGCCCTTTCCCGACTCGGGAAACTACGCTGCCCTGGGATACGCTGAAGAAAGCAAGCTGCCTTTCGAGATGGGCATGATCCGAAACCACTACGTGGGCCGCACCTTCATCCAGCCTTCCCAGGCAATCCGCGACTTCGGCGTTCGCGTGAAGCTCAACCCCGTAAAGCCTCTTCTCCAGGGAAAGCGCGTCCTCATCGTCGAGGACTCCATCATTCGGGGAACGACGAGCCGCAACCGCATCCGCAACCTTCGTCAGATCGGAGTCAAGGCAATCCACATGGGCATCAGCTGTCCGCCGACGCGACATCCTTGCCCCTACGGCATCGACTTCTCCTCGAAAGGGGAGCTCATTGCTGCCGAAAAAGGTGCCGTCGAGGATATCGCCCGCTTCATCGGCCTGGACTCGCTTTACTATCTCAGTGTCAAGGGCATGGTGGAAGCGACGCAGATGGACCCCAGGAGCTTCTGCCTGGCCTGCTACTCCGGCAAATATCCCATCCCCGTCGAGGAAGAACTCGACAAGTTCTGCCTGGAGGATCGGGTTAACTGCGAGCCGCAGCAGGATGATCTCCCCTTCATCTCCTAGCTCGCTTCGCGAGCAGGATTCAGGCATCAGGCTTCGGGATTCAGGAAAATAAATCATACCAGGCCCCCTTCTTTCCTCGGGCCTGCAGTGCCTTGCATCGGGCCCCTTCTGACCCGCCTTTCCCATCGCTTTGTTCAGCTTTGCTCATCATAAGATTTTCACGATAAAGTCATCTTTTCTATCAACTATACATTTTTGTTTAATCATATATCTATCATACATTAGTGTATAATATATTTAACCCGAACCACGTATAACTGCATGATATTACGTATATATTGTCATGGCCGAGGATTTGCAGAGTATTGAGCAAATCATTCGAGGGAAAGGAAAATCATGGCTCCTCAAATCAACTCGGGAGATACGGCCTGGCTTCTGGTGTGCTGCTCTCTGGTGCTCTTAATGACACCGGCTTTAGCACTCTTTTACGGGGGTATGGTTCGCAGAAAAAATGTCCTGTCCACACTGACCCTGAGCTACATCTTCATGGCCCTGATCGGGGTGCAATGGGTGGCCTACGGCTATTCCCTTGCCTTCGGATCATCAATCCACGGTTGGATCGGGGGCCTCAACTTCATCGGGCTTCATGGGGTGGACGCAACTCCGAATCCGGACTATAGCAAGACGATCCCCCAGGGACTCTTTGCAGCCTTTCAGATGATGTTTGCGATCATCACGCCGGCATTGATCACCGGCGCATTCGTGGAGAGGGTCCGGTTCAAGAGCTTTTTGCTGTTCAGCCTTCTCTGGGCAACACTGGTTTATGATCCCCTGTGCCACTGGGTCTGGGGACAGGGCGGATGGCTCAAAGAGATGGGCGTCCTGGACTTCGCCGGTGGGACCGTGGTGCATATTGCAGCCGGTTTCTCGGCGCTGGCCTTTGCGCTGGTAATCGGGCCACGCAGGGGCTTCGGAAAGTCCCCCATGGAGCCGAACAATATTCCTCTGACCGTTCTGGGCGCCGGACTTTTGTGGGTGGGCTGGTTCGGATTTAATGCCGGCTCCGCACTGGCAGCCAACGGTGTGGCCGTCAATGCCCTGCTGACAACCAACACCTCCGCAGCGACTGCAGGCCTGGTCTGGATGGTGCTCTCGTGGCTCGATGGCCGACCCAGTACCCTGGGAATCGCCACGGGAATGGTAGTCGGCCTGGCAGCCGTCACACCGGCCTCGGGCTTTATCACGCCGATGGCCTCCATGGTAGTAGGGGCCGTTGCGGCTCCGCTCTCTTATTACGCAATGCGTTTTCGCGACCGCCACAAGCTCGACGAGTCACTGGATGTGTGGGCCTGTCATGGTATCGCCAGCACCTGGGGAATGATCGCAACCGGCCTCTTTGCCACGGTTGCCGTCAACAGTGACGGTGCCAATGGCCTTTTCGCCGGCAATCCCGGGCAAATCGCGATCCAGATCCTTGCGGTCGTCATCACAATCGTATTTTGTTTTTCAATGACCTATGTCATCGCGAAGGCGTTAAACGCAAGCATCGGGCTGCGCGTGAGCGCCATGGAGGAAGAGGTCGGGCTGGATATCAGCTCCCACGGCGAGAGATCCTATTCCTAGCATCGCAGCCTTGAAACATCCGGAACGTAAACGCCCGTCTGATACCCTGGAGAAGAAGTCATGCTGAAAAAAGTCGAAGCCATTATTCGTGAAGACAAGGTCAACGACGTCATCGATGCCCTGAAGGAGATCGGCATCATGGGTCTCAATACCTTCGAGGTGCGGGGCCATGGACGCCAGGGGGGCATTCAACTCGTTGGCCGCGCAGGAACCTACCAGGTCAACATGCTGCCCAAGATTCAGGTCAACATCGTCCTGAGCGATCGCAACCTCGAGACCGCCATCGAGGCTATTCTCAAGTCTGCCCATACAGGCGAACCTGGTGACGGTCTCATCTTTGTGTCGCCCATTGATGAGGTGATCCGCATACGCACGCGAGAGCGCGGCCAGGATGCGATGATGTATCCAGGAGATATTGACGAAAAAAGAAAACAGCGCGCAGGTTGATGGACCCATTATTGGGCCGTAACCTTGAAAGCAGGATCGGAGACGATCCTGCTTTTTTTACCTGATGTGACGAGCGAATATCCGTGACGCCGGTTTCCGCCATTGGCTCTCACAGTTCCATCTGTTCCAAAGAATCCACATTGTTGGAAACCGAAGGGACTCGGGAACTGCGATCAGACGCAACGGCGCCTTTCAGCAATCAATATTGTTACATTGTCAAATATAATATACATAAATGAATAATTAATAAATTAAACATACATTATTGTATAAATTAGTAGCTCAGCGAAGTACTTATTATAATATTATATTTAACAATATCAACATATTACGTCACTATTGCCCTGTGGCACTCTTATTGCTCAATGTAATTCTAACAATTCAGCAATTCATTTCAGGAGGTCATTATCATGAACACGGGTGATACCGGTTGGGTGCTTACTTCGTCGGCACTTGTTCTTCTCATGACCCTGCCAGGCCTGGCTTTCTTCTACGGTGGGCTCGTAAGGAGAAAAAATGTTCTCTCTGTCTTGATGCAGTGTCTGATCATCCTCTGTGTCATTACCCTTCAATGGGTCCTTTACGGCTACTCGCTGACGTTCGGTCCCGACACGGGCCTGGGCATCATCGGCGGGCTCGACTGGTTTGGCCTCCGGAATGTAGGCGGCCAGCCCAATGCAGATTATGCAGCGACGATCCCGCATTACGCCTTCATGATCTTTCAGTGCATGTTTGCAGTCATCACGCCGGCGCTCATTATCGGAACCTATGCGGAGCGGATCAAGTTCTCCGCATTTCTCGCATTCACCCTTCTATGGGCCACCTTCGTCTACGATCCCCTGGGACACTGGGTCTGGGGCACGGGCGGCTGGCTGAAAGAACTGGGCGCCCTGGACTTCGCCGGCGGCATCGTCGTCCACACGAGTTCCGGAATTTCCGCTCTTGTGCTGGCCCTGCTCATCGGCAAGAGGATCGGGATGGAAAGACAGCACTTTGCCCCGCACAACCTGCCTTTCACGGTCCTGGGGGGAGCGCTTCTTTGGTTCGGGTGGTTCGGCTTCAACGCGGGCAGCGCGCTTGCAGCCAATGACCTGGCCGCCATGGCCTTCGTGACGACAACCGTCGCAACGTCCGCCGCCGGCTTCACCTGGGCCATCATCGAATGGATGCACAACGGCACGCCCACGGCTCTGGGTACCGTGACGGGTGCCGTCGCGGGGCTCGTCGCCATTACGCCGGCCTGCGGATTTGTGAACCCCATGAATGCTATCTTCATCGGCATCATCGTGAGTTTCCTGTGCTACTTTGCCATCGCAAAGGTGAAGTCCTACTTCAAATACGATGATTCACTGGACGTCTTCGGCGTCCATGGCGTGGGCGGGATCTGGGGCACCATCGCCACGGGTCTCTTCGCCGAGAAGGCGGTAAACGACGCAGGCGCCAACGGACTTTTCTTCGGCGGGATGCAGCAGTTCCTGATTCAGTGCATGCTCGTCGTCGTGACCGTGGTCTTCGCCGCAGCCATGACCTGGGTTATCTTCAAGCTGGTGGATTCGCTCATCGGTGTCCGGGTGGAAAAGACCAAGGAGATCGTCGGACTCGACCTGACTCAGCACAGCGAGTCGGCATACACCCTGGTCGATTAGGAGGAAGGGACATGAAATACATCATCGCGATTA
>DATJPI010000372.1:0-5854 GCA_035506495.1 Syntrophales bacterium | reverse complement strand
TGTCCTCCAGCCCTGACTTCCTGTAAGCCAGAGTGCCAGATCGGTGCTCCCGCTGCCGCGAAGTTCGTTGCTATCCCCAGTGGGAAGTTTCAGGCTTGCCCGGAGGGCCAGGGCACGGAGGCTTTCCGTTTCGTCCCGGTATACCTGAAATCCTGCCGTCAAGCGCAGGTCTCCTATTCCCGAAATGCATTGATCGACCTGGAAGAGAGTGGCGCCATTGCGCTGATAGTTGAAAAGGAGGCGTCCTTTCGGGGCCTGATCGCGTCCTCCCTGCGGGAGGCCGAAGGTGCTGTGGTAACTCTCGATGAAACCGTCCAGAACCCCGCCGCTCTGGAATATGTAGGGGATCTCGAAGCCGAGCTCGAGACGATTTCCGATGCCGAAGCGACCTGCCAGGTCGAGCCGATACGTTTCCCCGTCCAATACAATGTGCTCGTTACGTGCAGTGTCATCGACGTAGTTGTTTGCGACGTCGAGAACGAGAGTCAGTTCCTTGCCCCCCGCCGGGAGGATCCTTGAATCGTTGATTGCCGGCAGACCGAAGATCTGGATAACCGGGCTCTGGTTCTGCGTGTGAAATGGCAGGATATCGAAGGAGTGACTGGCCAGCGGGTTGCAGAGCAGCAGGACCAGGTGCGCCAAGGAGAGGAGAGCCGTGAGCTTCATGGTCGGGGAAATTAGCATCGCAAAGAAAAAAATGGTAGAAAAAAGAATCGACAATCGGAGAAAAGGAGGGGGAAACACATGAGCAAAATATCAGCCGGGACGAATGTCTTCATCTACCCCATGCCAGTCGTTCTCGTGGGAACAAAGGTGGGAGGAAAGGCCAACTTCATGGCCGTGGGTTTTGTCTCGCGGGTGAACGCGGTGCCGCCCATGCTGGGCGTGGGGATCTTCAACAAGCACTACACCAACGAGGGCATCCGGGAAAACGGGACCTTCAGCGTCTGCTTCCCCGATGCGAAGCTTATCGAGAAAGCAGACTATTGCGGGATTGTCTCGGGGCGAAAGGTGGACAAGTCGAAACTCTTTAGTGTGTTCTACGGCGAGACGAAGACGGCACCCATGATCGAGGAGTGCCCTCTTAATCTCGAGTGCAGGCTCTTCCGGACGTTGGAGCTTCCCACCAACAATTGGCACATCGGGGAGATCGTCGCCTCCTATGCCGACGAGCGCCGCATGACCGGGGGAAAGATCGACATCCAGAAGCTCAACCCGCTGCTTCTCACCATGCCCGATAACCGCTACTGGACTGTGGGCGCATTTGCCGGAGACGCATGGGAGGCGGGGAAGAAGCTGAAAGAGTAAACGCTGGCGGTTGATGAGGTAAAAAGGGGGTGATCAGAATCGATCACCCCTTTCGGTTACCTGGAGCCGATGTGGGGATTCGAACCCCAGACCTGCTGATTACGAATCAGCTGCTCTACCGGCTGAGCTACATCGGCTTGTTGTTAATTTTGAAGGGAAACATATAAACCCAACCTCCCTCTTTGTCAAGATCGAAACTATCTTCACCCTTTGCAATCCCCGCATTTTCTGATAACGTTTCGGGCGAAATTTGTTTTCCACACCGGACTGCAAAGCGGCAGAAAACGGGATGAGCTGGCCATGAGCAATCAAAAGGGCGACAGGTTGAATTATCGCAGCTGGGTCGAGGTCGACCTGGACAACTTTACGCACAACTGGAACGAGATGCGCAGGCTCGTGGGGCCCGACGTGAAGATCCTCTCGGTGGTGAAGGCCGACGCCTATGGCCACGGCGCCATCGAGATCTCCAACGTGGCCCTGAAAAACGGGGCCTATTACCTGGGGGTTGCCAACGCCGACGAGGGCGTGCAGCTGCGCGTCGGCGGGATCGATGCACCGATCCTCATCCTGAGCCCTTCGATGGGCCTCGAGATCGATGAGATCATCAAATACAACCTGACCCCTTCCGTTTCCGATCTCGGATTTGCCCGGGAACTCCAGAAGAAATTAAAAAAAGCGCGGGCCAAAATGCCTATCCACATCGAAGTGGATACGGGCATGGGCCGCGGCGGCACGATCCACAGCGAAGCCTTTCAAGTGATCGAAGAGATCCTGGATCTGCCGAACATCGCCGTCGAGGGGATCTTTACACACCTCTCCTCGAGCGAGATCGAGGGGGACGATTACAACGAGAAGCAGTGGCGTCTCTTCCAGGCCCTCCTGAAGAAGCTCGAACAAAACCGGATTTATATTCCCGTCAAGCACCTGGCCAACAGTGGCGGCCTGCTGAACTTCTCGCAGTTTCACTTGGATATGGTCCGCCCCGGCATTATGTCCTACGGGATATACCCCTCGGAGAGCCTCAAGACGAAGGCCGATTTGCTGCCCGTAATGAGCTTCAAGACAAAGGTCCTACTCCTGAAGGAGTTCCCCAAGGGCTACGGGATCGGCTACAACAGAACCTACGTGACGAAGAAGCCGACCCGGATCGCCACGATTCCCGTGGGCTACGGCGACGGCTACGGCGTTATCATGTCCAACCAGGGCGAGGCGCTCATCCGGGGCACGCGCGTGCCCCTCGTCGGACGCGTTTCCATGGACATGTGCACCCTGGATGTAAGCCGTCTTCCCGGGTGCGAGGTGGGCGACGAGGTGGTGCTCCTGGGCCGGCAGGGCGGTGAATATATCCCCGCAAACGACATTGCCGCCAAGGCGAAGACGATCAGTTACGAGGTGCTCTGCGCCCTGGGCAAGCGCGCCCCCCGGGTCTTCATCCAGAAAGGAAGGGCCGGCAGCGTCGAGCCGCGGCTGCGGCGTGTCTTCATTCCCGATGAGGTGAAGTCGATCTCACGGATCGATAACGTCATCCGGCGCTGCTTTCAGACGCGGGCCCGCAGCTCCGAGCTGGGCGACGCCATCTACTACGAGATGTTCGAGACCCTCTTCGGAAAGGAAGACCGGCAACTCGAGCTGCGGACCAACTTCCGCTATGACATCAAGGTTTCCGATTTCACGGCCGAAGAAAAGTCAAAAGACGGACAGGCGGAGAACTTCCTGAAAGTCTCGACGCACATCGAATACACGAAGACCCTGCGGAATTCCATTTTTCTCATCGGCTGCGCGCTCAACAACCGGCAGCTCTCGCTTCTGTTCGACGATCCGCGCTGCGAATACCGCTGGCTGCTCACGACCCGCGATGAGACATTCCGCGAAAGCGACTTCAGGGTCGTGCGTGTGTGCGTGGACAACGAGGCCGTGCCCATCCTTCGTTCGGAGACGACGGAGCGCGGCTACGAGATCTGGTGCGGCGGTGGCGATTCGTTGCGCCGAAAGCTCAACCGCCAGGTCCGGATGAAGATCGAGATCGAAACGAAAAAGTTTCGGAGCAACAACCTTTTCTCAGTCTTCCTCGTCTACCCCACGCGGGGACTCGATATCGACTTCAACTACGAAGGGATGAATCTGAAGAACGTCCGTGAGATCAGTTTCTTTGCAGGCAAACACCCCTATCCCGAGGTGACGAAGGAAGAGGGGAAACGGATCCGGCTTCGGATCAGCGACGACGAGTGGATCTTCCCGAACAGCGGTGTGACGTTTCTGTGGGATCTCTAAGGATCGAGGTCCAAGGAACGAGGATCGAGGAAAGACAGGTAACAGGTAAGACGGGCAAGCATGAAACGATTACGGGTGGGTATCATCTTCGGCGGGATGTCCTCCGAGAAGGAGGTTTCCCTCAACAGCGGCCGCAATGTGTATGACAACATGGACCGGGAACTCTTCGAACCGGTCCCCGTTTTTATGGCACCGGACGGCGGCCTGTGGATCCTGCCCTGGCAGCTCATCTCCCAGAACACAACAACGGACATCTCGGAGCGCCTCGAATCGGAGGCGGAGAGGCTGGCCTATGAAAGCCTGAAGGAAAGGATCGATTTTGCCTTCATCGCCCTGCACGGCAAGTACGGCGACGACGGTTGCATTCAGGGTTTCCTCGAGCTGTTGAATATCCCCTACACGGGACCGGGTATCCTGGCCTCGGCCATCGGGATGGACAAGCACATCCAGCAGAAGATCCTGCATACCGAGGGACTCGGTGTGCCCCGAAGCACCGTGGTCGAGGAGCGCGAATGGAGGGAGAACCCCGATGTCGTCCGGCAGCGCCTGATCGGGGAGTTCGGTCTTCCCCTGGTGACGAAGCCCGCCCGGGAGGGCTCCAGCATCGGGGTCACCGTCGTGCGCCAACCGGAGGGTCTCGACGGCGGGATGGCTTCGGCCCTGGAGTGGGACCGGACTGTCCTCGTGGAGGAGTTTCTGGACGGTACAGAATTCTCCTGTATCGTCCTAGAGGATGACGGTGATCCCCGTCCCCTGGCGCTTACGGAAATCCATCCCCAGAGTGAGTATTTCTCCTACGACGACAAGTACATGCCTGGCCGCTGCCGGAAATTCACGCCTCCCAAGACGATCCCGAAGGATGTGTCGGAGAAGATCAAGATCGACGTCGTGAGAGCCTACAAGGCCCTGGGTTTTCGCTGCTACGGGCGCATTGACGGCTTCGTCCTCAAGGACGGCCGGGTCCTGATCACGGACCCGAACTCCTCGTCGGGTATGGCGCCTTCGTCCTTCTTTTTCGAGCAGGCCGCTGAGCAGGGGATGCTTCCCGGCATGATCATCTCGAAGCTCATCGAGACTGCAGTACGAATTCACAGGGAGAAGAAGGGGCCGCTCTAAGACAGGGTATAGGGTATAGGGTCGGGAACCCCTTATAGTTTCCGAATCCAACAGCGGGGGACGATGCATGGCAGCAGAGAATCCGGACAAGCTCAGGGTGGGCGTTATCCTGGGAGGAGTTTCCTCGGAGAGGGAGGTCTCCCTTGAGAGCGGCCGCAACATCTTCAGCAAGATGGACCGGAAGAAATACAATCCCACACCGATCTTCATGGACAGCCGATGTGCCTTCTGGGAAATCCCGATCAAGCTGTTGATGCGAAACAGTACCGCAGACATCGAGATCGACCTAAACGAAGAAGCCCAGCCGCTGCCTTACGAGGCCCTGAAAGACCGTTTCGATTTCATCTACATCGGTCTGCATGGCAAGTACGGTGAGGACGGCAGTCTCCAGGGGCTCCTGGAGCTTCTCCGGATCCCGTACAGCGGCTCCGGTGTTCTCGGCTCGGCCTTGGGCATGGACAAGTTCACCTCTCGGAAGGTTCTCGCCATGAGCGGCATCGATGTACCGAAGACGGTACCTGTCGAGAAGCGTGCCTGGGACGGCAGCGAGCGAAACACCATCTTGAAGAAGATCGAGACCGGCATCGGCTTTCCCTGTGTCGTGAAGCCCACCCGAGAGGGCTGCAGCACGGCCGTGAAGAAGGTTGTAGCACCTGCCGGAATCCCGGACGCGCTGGCTTCGGCCTTTGAGTGGGACAACGTTGCTGTTGTCGAGGAGTTCATCAACGGGATGGAGGTGACCTGCGGGGTCATCGGCAACGAAAACCCGCGAGCACTCACCCCATCGGAAACCATCCCGACCCAGGACATCCTGTCGCTCGAGGACAAATTCCTCTACGGTCAAGGCGAGAACAAAACTCCCGCCCGGGTTTCTGCAGAAGTGCTCCGGGACATCCAGGACACGGCAGTGAGGGCCTACCGGGCACTCAACCTCAGGGCCTACTCGCGGATCGACATGTTTATCAGTGACCGAAGGATCCTCGTACTGGAACCCAACACCCTGCCCGGCATGACTCCCTCGACGGTTCTTTTCCACCAGGCAGCCGCCGAAGGCCTCAGCCAGACGGATCTCATCAGCCGGATCATTGAGTTTTCTCTCGAAGCGCACCGGATGAAAAAGGGACCTTTATAAAGTAATAGGCAAACGGCAAATCCCCCT
>DATJPI010000371.1:0-5886 GCA_035506495.1 Syntrophales bacterium | reverse complement strand
AATACAAGGCCGATTGCCATGGTAGAGATAACCCTGACGACGCACCTCGTCACGTTCCTGCAACGATTCATCAGGCTGAAAAATCCCTTGCGAAAACAGCCTGATTTCTAATAAAGTCCTTCCTGCCGTGACTTTCCGGCTCGTCATACCCGCTTGATGAAGGTGTCGCAATGTATCTTGCTCGTCTGCTGCTGATCGTTTTTATAGGAATCGCTGTTCTCCCCATCATAGCACCGGCAGATTCTTTTGCCGCTTCCGACATCCTCACCGTGTCCGGTGTCATCTCCGATGCCCAGAAAAAACCCGTGAAGGACGCGGAGATCACCTTTTTCATCAACGGGAACAAACAGGTCGTGAAGGAAGAGGTGACCACCTCCAAGGGGGGGCAGTACATCGTTGACCTCGAGCTCCCGTCAGGAATGCTTCCGGGAGCCAAAGTGGAGATGCAGGCAAGCCGGCTCTCCTACAAGGCAACGGAACGGATCGCCCTTCAGAACGTCGTGCAGGAAAAGGCGGGCGAAGGGGGGGCAACCCACTATCTCGCCCATCAGAATATTGCTCTCTCGAGGGCGATCACGCCCGGCTTCTGGGTGGCAACGCTCGTGCTCCTGGCCGTCTACGGCCTCATCGCCTTTGAATGGATGCACCGCACGCTGGCGGCCTTCCTGGGCGCGGCCCTCGTGTTGACGGTAACCTATACGGCAGGCGTCTTCAACCCCGACTGGGCCATCATCACTTACGAAGACGCCATTCACTCGATCGACATGAACGTCATCTTCCTGCTCATGGCCATGATGATCATCGTCGGAGTCATGAAGAAAACAGGCGTCTTCCAGTGGCTCGCCTACAAGTCCTACGCGATCGCCCGGGGAAATATCTACATCCTCGCCTCGATTCTCATGTTCATCACGGCCGTCGTGTCGGCCTTTCTGGACAACGTGACGACGATGCTTCTCATTATCCCTGTTACCATCGAGATTGCGCTGACCCTCCGGATCAACCCCGTCGCCCTTCTATTGCCCGAGGCCTTTTCTTCCAATATCGGCGGCACAGCCACCCTCATTGGCGACCCGCCGAACATCATGATCGGCTCCTACGCGGGGCTCACGTTCATGGATTTCGTGCACAACCTGACGCTCATCTGCCTCATCTGCCAAGTTGCAACCATCGTCTATTTTCTCTGGTGGTATAAAAAGGATTACTTGCAGGCCCGGGTGGACGACATCGAGGGAACGATCCGGAAGCTCCGCGAGGAATACCAGATCACGAACCGAAAACTGCTTATCCAGTGCAGTATCATCCTCGCCCTTACCATCTTTCTCTTCATCGTCCATGGAAAGCTGAAAATGGAGCCCAGCATCGCAGCCCTCATCGGGGCTGCGCTTTTAATGGTCATCAGCAGGGAGAATATCGTGGAGATGCTCGAGAAGGAAATCGAGTGGCCTACGCTCATTTTCTTCATGATGCTCTTCATCGTCGTAGCGGCCGCCGAACAGACGGGCCTCATCCAGATCATCGCCGACTGGGTGAGGGACATGTCCGGAGGATCCCTCGTCATCGCCATTGTCATGATCCTCTGGGTCTCGGCCTTCGCCTCGGCTATCATTGACAACATCCCCTTCACGGCTACGATGCTTCCGATCGTGGCCTACCTGACCCAGGTTATGCCCGGGGCGCAAAGCGGTGTGCTCTGGTGGGCCCTGTCGCTGGGCGCCTGCCTGGGCGGTAACGGCACCATGATCGGGGCGAGCGCCAACGTGGTGACCGTCGGCATGGCCGAAAGGGCGGGCTACCCCATCTCATTTATGGAGTATCTCAAGGCCGCCTTTATCCCCATGGTGATCACGGTGTTTCTTTGCATGATCTGGCTGCTGGTCGTTGAGATCTGAGACAAGGGTCTAGGGTATAGGGTTCAGGGTGGCAGCGTTGCGCCCGGAATCGGGCATCCGGATTCCGGAATCCCGAATCCCATTTTCACCAGCCATTGGCCACTGATCACTAGCCACTTCTTCGGAGGCGCCTCATGGCATATAAGAAGATCGTCTGCGGGGTGACGGCGTCGGCACATTCACAGAAGGCCGCCTTGGAAGCGGTCCGCTTGGCAAAAGAAGACCAGGCGGAGTTGATCTATGTCTATGCCATCGATCTCGATTTTCTTTCCAGCGGCAAGGCGGGAAGCCTGACGGAAGACGTGGTGGCCGACTCCCTGAGAAAGGTGGGAGAAACGATCCTGGAGCTGGCCGGGCAGATTGCAGCCTCCCAGGGAGTGAAGCCCCGGAAGATCGCCAGAAGGGGACGTGTGCTGGATGTGCTCAAGCAGGTTTTGACAGAGGAAAAAGCTGACCTCCTCGTGCTGGGCCACGAAAAGAGGACCTTCTTCGAAAAGGCCCTGTTCAAGGGGTCCGTGGAGGATCACACTCAGGAGCTTAAAGCGCAGACCGGAACAGAAGTGAAAGTTATCGTGTAGCCTCAAAAATTGAAAAAAGAATCAGCGGGCCGCCAGCGAAACGTTATGTTCGGCTGGCGGCTTTTTTATAACCAGCGGGAAAGTATGCCTTCAGCCGGAATGCGATTGGAAAATTGCAGCGAGTTGTGATAAGTCCGCTGTAATCCTCTGAAGTCGGAGATATTTATCCGGAAGTTCCAGAGGATTCCCAATCTTCACGTTCTCGATCAGTTCTCCGGGCATAAGATGCCATTTCAGAAAATTAGGAGGAGAAACAATGAAACGCATGTTAACCCTGTGCTGTGTCATGCTATTGGCTTTTGCGCTTGCCACACCCGCGCCTGCAGCCAAGGTCGTCCTGAAGCTTGGCCACATCGCCGAGCCCTCGAATCCCTACGGCATGGGCGCCGACCACTTTGCTAAGCTGGTCGCCCAGAAATCCAAAGGTGAAATCGAGATCAAGGTGTTCCCCTCCTCGCAGCTCGGGGCACAGAAGGAACTCATTGAAGGCTGCATCTACGGCACCCTGGACATGACGCTTACGGGCACCGCTGAACTTGGCACGTTCCAGCCGCAGATGGCCCTGTTCGACATGCCGTTTTTGTTCAAGGACCGAAAGCACGCATACAAAGCCCTGGACACGGTGGGCATGGAACTGGGCAAGTCGCTCGAGCCCAAGGGCATCAAGCTGCTCGGCTACATGGAAAACGGCATCCGCCACATGACCAACAACGTTCGCGAAATCAAGACTCCCGCCGACATGAAGGGCCTCAAGATCCGCGTCATGAACAACAGGGTCTACATCGAAATGATCAAGGCCCTTGGCGCCTCCCCCACCCCCATGGCCTTCTCGGAGCTGTACTCCGCCCTGCAACAGGGAACCATTGACGGCCAAGAGAACCCCAGCGCTCACATCTACACCAAGCGCTTTTACGAGGTCCAGAAATATGCCTCCCTGACCGGCCACGCCTACGCTCCGGAGCCCATACTCATCTCCATGATAACCTGGAACAAGCTTACGCCCGGGCAGCAGGCGATCATCCAGCAGGCAGCCAACGAGTCCATCGCCTGGCAGCGCAAGGTGTCCACAGATGAAGACGAAGACTTCTGGAAGAAGATCAGGGCCACCGGCAAGATGAAAGTCATCACTGTGGACCGCAAACCGTTCATGGACGCCACCAAGGTCGTCTATCAGAAGCTGGCCCCTACTGTCGGCCAGGCGAACATCGACAAGGTCAGGGCCCTGGAGAAATAAGCGCTCACTTTCGGAAAGAGGCCCGGCAGCAGAATGCCCGGCCTTTATCGGAGGCAAGTCCACCATGATGGATAAAGTGTTCAAAGGTCTGCGGTCGGTCCTGTATGGGTTCTCGGTTGCGGCCATGTCGCTTATGCTGGTCATCATTTTTTCCCAAGTCGTGTCCCGTTACATCTTTGACTGGACACCGGAATGGTCCGAGGAACTGTCCCGGTTCCTGTTCGTCTGGGTTGTCTTTCTCGGCTCGGCCCTCATCATGGGCGAGTCGGGCCACCTGGCCGTGCAGTTCGTGCCCAACCATTTCAAGGGAACAGCGGTCGGCAACATCCTGGAGGTCATCATCAATCTCTCCGGCTATGTGTTCATCCTCATTCTGCTCGTTCAGGGGACCCGGATGACAAGGGTCATGACCTTCCAGATGGCTCCCGGCCTCGACATCTCCATGAGCTGGGTGTATTTTGTGATTCCGCTCAGCAGCGTGCTCATGCTGCTCTACCTGGTCAAGGACACGGTGCGCATCATCAAACGTTTCTCCGGCCCGAAGGAATAGCGGGGGTAAACAGACATGGAATACGTTCTTCTCGGCTCATTCCTCCTCCTGACGGCACTGGGCGTGCCCGTGGCATTTTCGCTCTGCCTGTCCACGGCGGCGGTTCTGGTTTTCTTCATGGACAAGCCCCTGGTCATGGTATCCCAGATGATGTACTCGGGGATCGATTCCTTTTCGTTCATGGCCGTGCCGTTCTTCATGCTCGCAGGCGCCTTCATGTCCGCCGGCGGCGTGACCAAGCGGCTGGTCAGCTTCTCCCAGGCCCTGGTGGGTGCGTTCACGGGGGGCCTGGCCCAGACCGTATCCGTGGCGGGGATGTTCTTTGCGGCTATATCCGGCTCTTCGGCCGCCACGACGGCCGCCCTGGGCAGCACGATGATCGCCGAGTTGGAAAAGAAAGGGTACGACCGCGAATGGGCCACCGGAATCGTGGCATCGAGCGGTACCGTCGGCATCGTCATCCCGCCTTCCATCACCATGGTTGTCTATGGCGCCATCGCGGACACCTCCATCGGCGATCTCTTCGTGGGCGGCTTCATCCCCGGCATCATGATGGGGGCGTCCATGATGATGGTGAGCGTGTATCTCGCCAAAAAGAGAGGACTCGCGACCGAGGGCACGTTCTCATTCAGGGCTGCCGTGAAGTCGTTCATGGACTCCTTCTTTGCCCTGATGACGCCGGTGATCATCATCGGCGGCATTTACGGCGGCATCTTCACCCCCACGGAAGCGGCCGCCGTCGCGGCGGTCTACGGAATTCTCGTCGGCCTGTTCGTTTACAAGGAACTCAAGCTCAGGGACTTCCCCCAGATCATTTTCCAGGCCGTGATCGGCACGACGGTCATCATGTTCCTGGTGGGCGCCGCCACCGTCTTCGGGTGGCTCATCACAAACCTGCAGATTCCGCATCAGGTCGCCGCGTTTGTCGTTTCCGTCACGTCTTCGCCGATCATGTTTTTGATGGCGATGAACATCCTTCTCCTGATCGCCGGCACCCTGGTCACAGCATCCGCGGCGGTTGTCATCCTGACCCCGATCTTCCTGCCTGTGGCCAAGACGCTGGGCATCGACCCTCTTTTCTTCGGCGTGCTCATGGTTGTCAACCTGGCAATCGGGTGCATCACACCGCCGGTGGGCCTGGATCTCTTCGTGGCGAGCGCCATATCCAAGGTGCCCATCGAGCGCGTCGTGAATGCGTGCCTGCCGTACCTCTGGGCCCTGCTGGTGGTGCTGTTCATCCTGACCATATTCCCGTGGTTCATCACTGTGCTTCCAAATCTTCTCGCAAGATAACAATGTGAATGCCGGTCATGACGGGTATTGGAACTTGGTCTGAGCTTTGGGGGGTAGGCTCACGCAGAAGACGGATGCCTCGTGTAGGATAATGATCGCTTTGGCGGGATTGTAATCTACAACCTATGGCTTGAGAAATTAATCAGATATCAGCTCGAACATCGGAAGATCCATGCAAGAATCAATAGAGAACGGGGTCCGCTCCCCATGGAACGGACCCCGCAGTTCTTTTGCAGCGATTTGCTCAGTCTTCCTTGGGCGTCATGAAGTCTGGGCGCAGGAACTCGGGGTCGGGATAGGTGTAGAACCCCTTGCCGCTCTTGACGCCCAGCTCGCCTCGCT
>DATJPI010000370.1:0-3278 GCA_035506495.1 Syntrophales bacterium | reverse complement strand
CCCCAGAAGGCCATGATGCTGTCCCCGATGAACTTGTCCAGCGTGCCCGGCGGAGGCTCTCTAAGGGCCCGGTTCATGGCCTCGAAGTATTCGGCCAGCTGCTCGACGAGGTCCTCGGGGGCCAGCTGCTCGGCGATCGTTGTGAAATCAGCGATGTCGGAAAAAAAGACGGTTAGCGTGGCTTTCTGGCCGCCCAGTTCGGCCTCGCCGCCCGAAGCGAGGATCTCGCGGACGAGGTCAGCGGGCACGTATTTCCGGAACGAGCGCAGGCCCCGCTTCATGTCGTGTGTGGCCACCATCAACTGATCCACCTCCCGGATCATCGAATGCTCCAGGGGACGGGCTTCCAGTTCGAACCGGCCGATGGCTTCTGAATCCAGTGCGATCCGTCGCAGCGGTTTCGCGATGAGTGCCGACACCCAGGCGCTCACAAGCAGGATCAGGATACACACCGCTGCTCCGATTCCGAGGGTCTCGAGGTTGTTGCGTTCCGCCGGCCCCATGATCTCCTCGTACGGGATCACCTGGGCGATGATCCATCCGGGCATATCATTGCCGGTGATCCGACGGTAGCTCCCGAAATAATCCGTGCCGTCTGCGGCGTAACGGAATGTCCAGAGATCCTGGCCGAGATAATCGACGTTTTTCTGGGACAGCACTTCCATGAAGCGTACGACCCGCTCATCGCCGAGGCTGCCTGAGGGGACAAATTCGTACTGGGTGCGCCCCCGATCGTCTTTCGTGGCGCGAGTGAGGATTTCGGGGTTCGGGTGGGCTATGACACGCAGATCGCCACCGGCGGTTTTTTCGACAATAAAGGCAAAGCCATTCTTGCCTACCGGGTTGGCATCGAGGAAGCTGGAGATGGCCGAGATGTCAAAATTAATCGTCGCAACGCCAAGCGGGCTGCCCTCGCCGTCGTGGATGGGCGCGGCATAGGTGACGCCCGGCACCGCCTCGGCGCCGCTGCGGATCGTCCGGGCCTCCGTCCAGAGGGCGTATTTCTTGGCCGCGGCATACCAGGAGGGCAATTGGCCCCCCTGCATCAGGGGGTACTCCTTGCGGTCATAGGCCTTGCGCTGGGGATAATCATCGGGCCAAAAATCGAGGATCGTGGCTTTGCCCACCTTGCGGTCGTAGTACGCCTCGCGTATGGAAATCCTCCCGTCCTGCAGGCGTTCGACGGAGAGCATCATACCGCTCTCGAATCCGGCGGAAATCAGCGTGAAATAAGGCTCCTTCTCCAGCACTCGCTGCCAGGACCGGGCGAGCCAGGTGAACGTCTCAGGGCGAAGTTTGACTTCCCTCAGCAGGGAGCGATTAAGTTCGCTCTGTGCCAGTCCCCTGGAGAGGAGCTGCCCAACCCACAGCTTGATGCGCAGGGATGTCTGGTCGAGCACTTGTTCGCTGAGGTTGTCGGCGTTTCGCTTTAGATTTAAGTAGGAGAGGGTCCCAACAATCAGCACGGTGCCGATGAGCAGGACTACGAGCAGCGTTGACAGGGCGACTCGAAAAGAGACGCGTTTCCCGGCGATTTTTTTTTCTAGCCACTTCTTCATGGTCAATTTCTCGTCAATCGTCTGGAAAAAGGGCTTTCTACCAGCAGGCGATACGGATCCATGCATCCTGTCTCAACTAAATCATATGTATTGTAATATAGATTGCTCACCGATGCTCTTAAAAAAAAGGACCGCCGCCGGTCCGTCGTCAAACGCTATTTCAGACAACCCATCACTGCATCGCGCCGGATTCCTTATCCCTTGCCCTATGTCTTTTTTCGCATAATTGACAAGAGCGGGAGGTTTCCATAGAGTTATGAACAGCGGCCACGCTGACATTACCGGTTTCGATCAATCAACCAACCCCACGTTCGCCTCGGGGCGATTTCAGGCCCCGTTTCTCGCTTCATAAATTTCTTTCGTTTGAGTCTGATGCCGAAAAACTCGCGATTCCCCGGGCAACCCATCTAAAGAAGGAGGACAGATCATGGATAAAGTGCTCAGAATCAACATGGGAGCAGAAGGCGGTCCCTCGGCGAAAGCGGTGGACGTCGGGCAGTATGCGGGACTCGGCGGCCGGGCGATGACCTCCGCCGTAGTCTCGAAGGAAGTGCCGCCCCTGGCGCACCCGCTGGGCGAGGACAACAAGCTTATCATTGCCCCGGGGATGCTCAGCGGCACCATTGCGGCCATGTCGGGGCGATGTTCCGTGGGCGGAAAAAGCCCCCTGACGGGTGGCATCAAGGAGTCGAACTCCGGCGGTCAGGCTTCCCAGGTGCTCGCCCGGCTGGGATACGCCGCGATCATCGTGGAGGGAAAGCCGAAGGAAAACGACCTCTACAAGCTTTATATCAACAAGGACGGTGTGAAGATCACTCGCGACAACAGCCTCCGGATGCTGGGCAATTACGATCTCATCGAGAAGATGAAGGCCGAGTACGGTGACAAGATCGCCTGCATCTCCATCGGACCGGCAGGAGAGATGAAGATGTGCGCTGCCTCGGTAGCCTTCACGGATATGGAGCTGAGGCCCACCCGCCACGCGGGCCGCGGGGGCCTGGGGGCCGTGATGGGTTCCAAGGGGGTCAAGGTGATTGTCCTGGATGACGCCGGCACGAGCAACCGTGCCCCGAAAGATGTCGAAAAATTCAGGGCCGCGAACAAGGCCTTCGTCGACGGGCTGAGAAAACACCCCGTCACGGGTGAGGGTCTTCCTTCCTTCGGCACGAACATCCTGGCTAACGTAATCAACGAGGCGGGCGCCTACCCGACGCACAATTTCCTCTGGGGACGTTTTGCCGGGACGTCGCTCATCAGCGGTGAAACCGAGGCGGAGTATGAGAAGGCCCGCGGCGGGAATCCCACCCACGGCTGCCACCGGGGCTGCGTGATCCGCTGCTCGGGGATTTACCATGACAAGGAAGGAAAGTACCTGACCAAGCAGCCCGAGTATGAGACCGTCTGGGCCCACGGCGCCAATTGCGGCATCGACGACCTGGACAAGATTGCCGTCATGGACCGGCTCGATGACGACATCGGAGTGGACACGATTGAGATGGGGGCGACGATCGGGGTGGCCATGGAGGCCGGGCTTGCGAAATTCGGGGATGCCGACGCTGCGATCCAGCTTTTGAAAGAAGTCGGCAAAGGGAGCTACCTCGGGCGCATCCTGGGCAATGGCGCTGCCGTTACAGGAAGGGCCTTCGGCATCGAGCGAGTTCCCGTCGTGAAAGGCCAGGCCCTGCCAGCGTACGACCCGCGGGCGATCCAGGGCATCGG
>DATJPI010000369.1:0-4350 GCA_035506495.1 Syntrophales bacterium | reverse complement strand
GCCTTGAGCACCACCGCTCTCATGCGCTGCCCCTCCCGGTGAAGTGATGTCGGCCCGGCGTTCGTCCGGCCCCTGCCTCCCGCGCGGTGCCGTGCGCCCCCTTACAACCCAATGAGGGTCGGGAAGGCCAAGCTTAACGGCGGGAAGAAGGTGATCGCCATCAACGCCAGGAGGATGGCGAGGTAGAACGGGATGCTCTGCCTGATGATCCGATCCATCGGCAGGCCCGTGATGGAGGCCATACTGAAGAGGCAGACCCCATACGGCGGCGTCGCCAACCCCAGGGCGAGGCCGCACACCATGATAACAATGAAGTGGGTGGGATCGATGCCGAAGCTGCGGGCCATGGGGAGGAACAGGGGGGTGAAGATGATGCACGCCGGCGTGGCGTCAATCGTCATGCCGATGAGGAGCAGGATGACATCCATGATCAGCAGGAAGGATACCTTCCCACCGGGGAGGAATGCCAGCGCCGCACCCAGGTATTTCGGCACATTATCGTAGGCCAGAATCCAGTTCGCAATGGCAGTGGACGTGACGATGAACAGGATGGCGGCCGTGAGGTAGGCGGCCTTCGTGACGGCCGAGCGAATATCCGACAAGGTGAGTTTTCGGAAGATGAAATAATCGATGAGAATAACGTAGAGCACCGCCACCGCGGCACCCTCCGTCGGGGTCACCACCCCGGAGAAGATGGTGCCCAAGATGATGAGGGGAGCGATCAGGGCGGTCCAACTCCGCAGGAAAGTCCGCCACACATTCGGGACAGAGAACCTCACCTTGCCGCCGAACCCGCGCTTCCTGCACAGGTAAATGTTGATCGCGAGAAGGCAGAGCGTGATGAAAATCCCCGGGATGAGCCCGCCCGCCAGCGCCTTGCCGACCGACTGGTCCGTGGAGGCTGCGGCCAGGACCATCAGGATGCTGGGCGGAATGACCACGGCCAGGGTGGAGGAGTTCAACACGACCGCCGTCGCGTAATCCTCTGGGTAGCCGTCCTGCACCATCTGCGGCACCAAGATCGTGCCGAACGTGGCGGTGTCGGCAAGAGAGGACCCGGAAATGCCTCCGAAAATCATGCTGCTCACGATGCCGGCATTCGCGAGGCCGCCGGTCGTCCACCCGACGATGGAGAGCGCGAAATCCACCAGATTCTTCCCGACGGTCCCCTTCTCCATGAGAAAGCCCGCCAGGATGAAGAGGGGAACGGCCAGGAGCACAAAGGACGTGGCGGCATCACTGAAGAGCTGGGGAATGATCTGCATGGTCGGCACAGGGGAAAAGAACGTGAGCGCGAAGATGGCGCCCAATCCGAGGCTGACGGCGATCGGCACCCCGAAGATATACAGGACGCCCACCAAGCCCCCAAGCACCAACGTCATCGTCGGCATCGAGATCCCCCGCCTGTGGCTTACTCCATGAGGTCCCCGGAGGAGAACGCCTGCTCGCGGTTCCGTAGAATCAACACTTCCTTAATCGCGAGGCGGATGATCGTGGTGATGCACCCGATCAGAATGGGCAGGCGCACCCAGAACATGCTGACCTGGAGAATCGTCGTCTTGCTGTCGAGCTTGTGGTAGTGCCGCAAGAGCTCGATCGTGGCACCTCCCAGCCAGACGAGGTAGATGATGAACAAATTGATGGCGATGAGCCCCATGATCTTCTTGGGCTGTGGCCCAAAATTGCGGACGACGAGGTCGAAGGTGATGTGATTGTTATTCCGAGCGGCGACGGAGATCCCAAACCAGATGATGAAGCCCAAGAGCGTTTCGCCGACCTCCACCGTCCACGGGAGCGCGTTTCCCGGCAGGATCCGGCTCAGGATTTGGAGGAGGACATCGACGAAAATGATCACCAGAATGATCGGCGCGATGCTGACGTCGATACGGTCGAGGATTCGGAGCCCGATATTGGTCTCCCGCTTGTCATCCATAGGCGGATCCATTTCTCAAAGAGAGACCGGTGGCCGCTCCAGTTAAAGCTGTGGCCCGGAGCGGCATCGTCATGCTGCGCGCGGGAGCGCCACAGCCGGTCCTACCCCGCAACCGCGACGCGATCCAGGGCTGTTCTCCCCAATCGCTCCGGCTCAGGGTTTTCGGGTTTTCTCGACCGCATCGAGGAAGCCCTTCCAGTTGTCGCTACCGACCTGCTTGGCAAAATCGGCGTACACGGGTTCCACGAGTTTCCGAAACGGCCCTTTTTCGGGGTCGGGCATCTCGTAGAACTTGACGCCGGCCTTTTCCATCGCGGCGCGGGCGACCAGCGTATAGGCGGTGTCCTCCTTGAGGTTGATGGCGCCCCACTCCTTGGCGGCGTCTTTGAACATGGCCTTTTCCGAGTCCGACAGCTTGTAGTAGGCGTCCTTGTTCATGAAGAGGATGGAGGCATCCGCGATATAGTTCCAGATGGTGAAGTTCTTGGCGACCTCATGGGTCTTGAAATCGTACTGGACGGGAATGGAGTTGTCCTCGCCCACGACGGTGCCGAGTTGGATGGCGGTGTAGATTTCGCCCGAAGGGAGCGGAACCGGCTTCGCGCCCAGGGATTCGAAGATCTTCACGAAGAACGGGTTCGCCGGAACGCGGAACTTCAACCCCTTCATGTCGTCGGGGGTCTTGATCAGCACCTTGTTGTTATTGAGCTGGCGGAACGGCCGCGGGGTGATGCCGAGGACGACCAGGTTCTTGGCTTCGAACCCGTCATACAGCCACCTCTTCCACACCGGGGCATTCAAATCCAGAAACCGCACCACGTGGCCCATATCGGCATAGAGGAAAGGGAGACTCATGGCGCTGATTTCCGGGACCTTCGAACCGAGGGCAGACACGGCCTCGACCCCGATCTGGTTGGCGCCGGATTGGGTCATTTCCAGGAGGAGCTGCCAGTTCCGTTGGAACAGCACGCCGTTCCCAAAGACTTCGGCGTTGAACTTTCCACCGCTTTTTGAATTGATGATCTCGGCGAAACTGAGGCACGCTTTTTGCCAAGGGCTATCCAGCGAGGCGTTGTGGGATATGGTGAGTTTTTGCCCCGCCGCGTGAGCGACGGGCAGTGCAACGACAAGGAGTGCGGCTACGACAACCAGCCCTAAGGCGATCCGGAGTTTGCTACTCATGTGCTCCTCCTTGTTGACAGTGTACTGCGAGCAAGAACCCTTATTTGGTTTCCTCCATATTCCCGAACGCAAAGCCATTTCCCCGATGCGGCCTCACGCAGCCAACCGGGCTATGTCCCTCGCGAGACCGACGGCATGTATTCAATCCGTGTCCAGAGGAATTCTCCTCTCGCACTCTTGCTGTTTTTCGGATTCGCGTCTCGACGGGCGCACCTCCCGGTCGAAGGATCACTGGTTCGGGTCGTAGGCGCCGGGCGTCACCGGCGGCGAAAAAAGGGTCACCAATTTCAGCGGATCTTCTCCATCCACGCGAATCTGGTGCTCAAGTCCCGGGGGAATGAACACCGCAACCCCTGGCTCCAACCGCTTTTCTTTTCCGGCGGAGGCAACCGTCCCCTGGCCGGAAAGGATATAGATAATTTCCTCTTCCTTTTCATGCGTGTGGGGAGCGGCCGCGGTGCCACCCGGAAATTCGGCTAAGCCAAACGCGAGGTGGCGAGCCTGGCTGTTCTGTGGACCGAGGAGATAAAACCAGTCCCGACCGGGGAGGTGATAGACTTTGCAGGTATTGATGTGGGCAGCTTCTAGTTCAGCCATGGGTATCCTCCCTCGTGCAACCGCCACCTCTTCTTTCTCCGTTGCCTCATCCACTGTCCATGTATCTGACGCAAATGCAAGTCGCTCGTCAACATAAATCCGCCCTGAATCGCGCGTGGTAAGCCTTCCGTACAACTGTCGCCTGTCATTCCCCGAATATCCGGAAATCTCAGTAACGACAAGCCTTCTCTGCATACATTGCACGACGATGGAATTCTTGCTGACGGCAGGGAGTCCAGAAGTGTCTGTAATATTTCCTCCGGAAAGTGGCGGACGGGTCCATAGTAGCGACGAAGGCGGGTAATGCCGCTGGAGCGAAGGGACCCGACTGTTCGTGTTCCTCCGACCTCATGGGAGGCAGGGGCGCTCTGATAAAAGCGGTTCGCTGCAAGACCGCGGGGCGGAGGTTGTACGTCCCGGCGAAGGCTGAGGCGGCGGATAGAGGTGGAGTAGGTCGAGGCCTGTGCGCCATCGGCTGAAAGCGCTCCCCACTGACAGGTCTCATAAGCCGGGACATGAAACGGACAGGAGAGCCCGGTGCCGGAAATCGGCCCGCCGGGTTCGACGTAGCGGGGGCTGGAGACGGGCCTACGGTGACCCCTAAACGGGCACCCAGCCGGAAACTGCGGAAAGGCCAA
>DATJPI010000368.1:0-7831 GCA_035506495.1 Syntrophales bacterium | reverse complement strand
ATGAATCCGGATGATCACAGACCCCTCCGCCTCGACCGTGTCGAGAGCCCGCTGAGCCGAGAGTTGAAGGATCTCTTCGGCATCGACGTCGACACCTGCCTTGAGTGCGGAAAATGCTCCGGGGGCTGCTCCAACGGGCATATCTTCGATTATACCCCCCGGAAAATCGTCCAGCTCGTGAAGCTGGGGGCCGAAGAGACCCTGATGAGAATGGATGCCCTCTGGATCTGCCTTTCCTGCCAGCTCTGCTTTGACCGATGCCCCTCCGGCATCGATATCCCGCGAATCCTGGATCACCTCAGGGAGGGGGCGCGCCTGAGGGGAATCCCGGCAACCCGACCTGCCGTGGGACGTTTCCACGAACTCATGCTGGAGCAGATCCGTAAGGCGGGGCGCGTCTCGGAAGTTGCCCTCATGCTCCGATTCAAAGCGGCGACGGGCGAGTACGGCAAAGATACAGGCATCGCCGTGAAACTGTTTTTCAAGGGAAAACTGAATCCGTTCTCCCCCGGTATAAGGGGCGTGGATGAGGTGAGACGGCTCTACGATCATCGTCCGACGGACGAGAAGGCGTAAGCGAATGGATATCGCTTATTACCCCGGTTGCTCGCTGCACGGAATCGCCCGCGAATACGGGCATTCGGTACGACGGATCTGCCATCGCCTGGGAATCCATCTTGCAGACGTCGAGGACTGGAACTGCTGCGGTGCCACGGCTGCCCACAGTCTCGACCGCGAGCTGGCCCTTGGGTTGAGCGCCCGCAACCTCTCCAGCGTCAATCGCATGAACCTCGGCCGTGTCGTTACTCCGTGCGCGGGCTGTTTCAGCCGCATGAAAGGCTGCTCCCACGAACTGAGCAAATCGAAGGAATTGAGAAAAGAGATGGAGAGGAGGATCGGGGCCCCGCTGGCAGAACTGCCTGAAGTCTCTCACCTGCTGCAGCTGCTGGTCGAGGGGGTGGGGATGAAGGGACTGGCCGATGCCGTCTCGAGACCCCTGAAAGGCATGAAGCTTGCCGCCTACTATGGCTGCCTGACTACCCGGCCGCGGGCCGTCGCCCGCTTCGATGACTCCGAGCAGCCCGTCTCCATGGATCGCATCCTCCAGGCAATGGGCGCCGACACGGTCCGGTGGTCGCACAAGGCCGAGTGTTGCGGGGGTGCCTTTGCCGCTTCCCAGACGGACATCGTCGTCGACCTCGGCGGACAGGTGCTCGAAGCCGCCCGCCAGGCCGGGGCCCATGCGCTCGTCGTGGCTTGCCCCATGTGCCAGGTCAATCTCGATTCACGGCAACAGGCCATCGAGGAGGCTCACGGCGTTCGCTACAACCTGCCGATCCTCTATTTCACGCAGCTGATGGGAATGGCTTACGGATTTTCTTCGAGACAGATGGGACTGGATCGGATGCTCGTCAGCCCTCGCCCCCTTTTGCGACAGGCAGGTCTTGAATGACAGGACAGCGGATCCCCTCCCTACATGGTTTCAGGTCGCCGGAGGAGTGTGTTCTGTTTCCCGGAAGGAGGCATTCGGATTGACGGCGGGGTCAAAGGCACAGGTGTAGCAATAATAGGCCGGCCACACGCACCCGCAGCCCGACCCGATGAGCTCAAATCGGATGCACGCCTCGCAGACAGGCATTCCGCAGCCGAGGCACGTGGTAAAGACCTTCTGCCGCCCGCACTTCTGACAGGGGGCATCTCCGTCGCCCGTCATCTCGCTCCCCTACGTCAAGCACACAGATCCACGGCCTGCTGCCATGGAAGAGGAAGCGGCGTCAAGCCCTTCCCTCTTCCCGCCGTCTCGCTCATTTCGCACTGGCGCTCTTCAGGTTCGGACCGGCCTGCTCCGTCTTCTTCACCCAATTGTGGAACGCCTCGACAACGATTTTCACGGCTCCTTCAATGCCGGTCATCTCGGTATTGATCACCATGTCGTAATGAGAAGGATCCGCCGCATTGGCCTTGAAATAATTCTTGATGTAGCCCATCCGGTCTTCATCCCTCTTCTCGACGTATTTCGTTGCCTCAGTCGTTGTCATCCCCCGGGACTTCACGAAATGCTGGATCCGATACTCTTTCGGTGCGACGAACCGAATGCGAAAGGTCTTTTCCTTGGATAGGACGAAATTGGCCCCTCTGCCCACGATGATCGCATTGCCGTGCTCCCCGATCGTCCCGAGGACCCAAGTGAGGTGACGCAGGTAGCTGTCAGGCGACAGATGCCTGGACACGAGAAGCGAGTTGATCATGCTGTCCACTCGGCTCACGGCTTTTTCGTCGAGCGTCTCCACGACGTTCGTGCTCATCTTGGCATTCTTGGCGACGCGCTCGATAATTTGGCCGCCCATGAGATCCATTTTGAGCTCCTCGGCAAGACGTCGGGCGATCTCGCTGCCTCCTGCTCCGGTCTCCCGGGAGATGGTAATGATATAGGGTGACGGCTTTCTCGTCGCATGCCGCCATCTCTCCAGTTGGAATTTTACTTTTTGTTCTTCATAATCTCTCTCCCGGATCGTCACGTCCCGGGAGTAATCGGGACAGTTCACGTACAGGGAGAAGTCGGTCGAGATGCTAAAACGCTTCTGACACTTCTCGCGCCACGCACAGAGGAAACAAGCTGATGCGCTGCTTGGCATAATTTGCACCCCCTATTGAAAAGAATGGTTGATTCACGATCCTACGCCCGCCGGGTCGCCTGTTTCGACACTGGAGCCGCTTCCTCCGTTCCCCCCAGCGCCTCAAAACCGGCAACAATGTCGAGCAGTTCTTCGGTGATGGTCATCTGGCGCTGTCGGTGATACTGCAGGAACAGCTCCTCGAGGCGCTCCTCGATGTTCTTCTCGGCGCTCTGCATGGCGGCCAGCCGGCTGGCATTCTCGCTGGCCAGAGACTCGGCGAAGGCACGGTAGAGCGAGACGAAGAGGTATTCCCGGATCAGCGACCGGAACAGGGCTTCCCAGTCCATGGTGAACATCGGGAGGGTCTTCGAGGGCCACTTTTTCATTTCGAGATTCTTCAGCCACTGCCGGTCCACGGGGAGCAGCCGCACGGTCATCGGACGATAGGTGGCCCCGGAGACGTAGTGATTGAAGAACAGGTACATGTGCTCAATCTGCCTCTTGAACCTCCAGTTTTCCAGAAGCACGGTGATGTCCTGGACCATGGGGGTGATGCCCGAGGTGGAGCCGGGAGTGGTCAGCACCTCCAGGACTTTCATCCCTGTGTCCTCCAGGATGTCTGCGGCACGCAGGCCCACGGCGATCACGATTCGGTTCTTCTTGTCGATCCCGATCCGATCCATTTCCTCGTTGGCATGGGCGACAATGATGTTGTTGAGCTGTCCGCAAAGACCCTGGTCACTGCCGAACACAATGGCGCCCACCCGTGTCACCTTCGCCTTTTCCGCAGCGGCACCGCCGCCCCTGCGTTCCCTCAGGGCGATCTGGAGGCCCATCTCCACCGTCCGGTTGTAGTCGCCCAGGGATTCGACGGCCTTCTGATACTGGCGGATGCTGACCGCGGCGAGGGCCTTCATGGTCTTCACCACCCCCAGGAGATCCTGGGCACTCTGGATCCGTCTCTTCAGGGCTTCACTGGTCTGCACGTTTCTCCTCCCCCTTGAAGGGTTGGGCGCTCTCGGTTGCGGCATGCACCATGGTATCCCGATCGCCCATGGCAAGCTTGTCGCCCGATTCGACGCGGCTGCACAAATCTCCGTAGTGATCCGTCAGAGATTTCCGCAGAGCCGCTTCGGCTTCGCTGATCTTTTCGGTCGGGACCTCATCGAATTTTCCCGCCGTTATGGCCAGAAGCGCAGCGATCTGCTCGGAAACGCGTATGGGCTTGTACTGGGGCTGTTTCAGGATTTCCCGCACGCGCCATCCTCTCTCCAGGACGCGCCGTGTGGCCTCGTCCAGGCGGGTGCCGAAGCGCGAGAACGTCTCGAGCTCTTCGAACTGGGAGTAGGAAATGCGAAGATCCCCAGCGACGGCCCGGTAGGCCGGAAGCTGAGCCTTGCCGCCCACTCGCGACACGGATTTTCCGACGTCCACGGCGGGTAGAATCCCCTTCTGGAAAAGCCGCGGGGAGAGGTAGATCTGCCCGTCGGTGATGGAGATGAGGTTGGTCGGGATGTAGGACGAGATGTCCTGTGCTTCCGTCTCCACGACAGGCAGGGCCGTAAGGGAGCCGCCGCCGTGCTCCTTGCGCAAATGGGTCGAGCGCTCCAGCAGGCGTGAATGGATGTAGAAGATGTCGCCCGGGAACGCCTCGCGTCCCGGCGGACGGCGCAGCAGAAGCGATAATTCCCGGTAGGCCCGGGCATGGTAGGTCAGGTCATCGTAGATGATCAGCACGTCACGGCCCTTCGACATGAAGTACTCGCCCATGGTCGTCGCCGCGTAGGGCGCGATGAATTGCAGGCCCGGAGGATCTTCACCCGTGGCCACCACGACGAGGGTATAGCTCATGGCGTTATAGGCCTTGAGGTCTGCGATGACCTTGGCCACATCCGAGGTCTTCTTGCCGACGGTGCAGTAGATGCAGAGAACGTCCTTATCCGACTGGTTGATGATCGTGTCGAGTGCGATGGCCGTTTTTCCCGTCTGCCGGTCCCCGACGATGAGCTCTCTCTGGCCGCGGCCGATGGGAATCAGGGCGTCGATCACCTTGATCCCCGTCTGCAGGGGAACCGTCACGGGGTCACGGGCCATGACGGCAGGGGCTTCCCGCTCGACGGGAAGACGCCGGACGGCCCGGATCTCACCCTGGTTGTCCAGGGGGCGCCCGAGGGCATCGACGACCCTCCCGATGAGCGCCTCACCGACGGGCGTGTCGAGGACCCGCTCGGTCCTCCTTACCTCGGAGCCGGCGGTAAGGTGTTCGCTGGGCCCCAAGAGGATGACGCCGATGTCTTCGGAGTCGATATTGAAGACGAGACCCTGCAGATTTTTCGGAAACATGACCAGCTCTTCCGCCTTGATGTTCGGCAGGCCGCTGACACGCACGATCCCGTGGCCGACGTAATGGACGACCCCCACCTCGCGCTGCTTGAGTTCAAGCTCCTGGTCCGAAAGGACGGCGTCCATCGTTTTGAATGTGTCTTCAAGGAATGATTTTAATTCTTCCCGTTCCGTGGCAACGCTGTCCATGTGTCGCTCTCCTTTTCGTTATTTCCTCTCCTGCGTCTCTTCGTAGAGGGCGTGGTAGAACTTCTCCTCCAGCGTGTCCAGGTAATCCTTCATGCTCCAGGCGATCTTGTGCCCGTCGCTCCGGATCTCATAGCCGGACATCATGTCTGTCGATTTCTCATACTCGACATCGAAAGCGCCCGCGATGGAGTGCCGAATGACCTCATCGAGCTTTCGCCGGGCCTCCGGGGGGATGTCGAAGGCACATTGCACCGTGATTTTCCCATCCGAGGAGATCGCCTCCCTGAACTTTCGCCGTTCCTCTTCGTCCATCGCCTGGATCTTCTCCGAAAGGATCTCCACGATCCGCTCGTCCAGGTCGAGGTCAGCCAGGTCCTTCAGGACCCGGCGGGTGATGGAGTAGATCTGTGATCCCGCCAGTCTGCGCAGTTCGTGCAGAAAGGTGACCCGCTCGGAGCGCAACGTCTCAAGCCAACGGCTCTGGATCAGGTCCACTTCCGCGCGGGCCTTCTCCATCAGTTCCTGCCGGTGCGCCTCCGCGTCTTCCCGGGCCTTGTTGAGCATCCCCTGGTAGCGGTCTTCCAGTTCCTGGAGCCTCTGATCGTGCTTCTCTGCAGCCAGGCGGGCCTCCTCCCTGGATTTCTCCGCATCGGCGAAGATCGCGGCGATCTTGGCCTCGCGGGTATCCATGGCCTTGATGATGCGGCCATAGAGGAACCGCTTCAGGAGGTAGACCAGGATGATCAGATTCACGATCTGGCAGAAAAAGACAAACCAGTCTAAATGCATGGGTTATCCTCCTGCTTTTTTCATGACATATCCCCAGAACGGATTGGCGAAGACCAGGATCATGGAAATGACGAAGCAGTAAATGGCGATGGATTCGATCATGGCCAGGCCGACGAAAAGCGTGCGTGTCAGGGAGTTTCGTTCATCGGGCTGCTGGGCGATCGAATGCAGCGCCCCCTGGACGGCTCTGCCCTGCCCCATCCCCGGTCCGATTGCGCCGAACCCCATGCAAAGTCCCGCGGAGATGATCGACGCCATTGCGATAATGCTCATGCTGTCCATATCCACCTTTCCTTTCTGGCTTGAAGATTATTGTCCATGCCGTCAGGCCTTCTTTTCCGCAACCTTGAGATGTCCCTTTTCCTCTTCGTGCGCCTGCGTTGCCGAGGCGATGTAGACCATGGCCAGGATGGCAAAGATATAGGCCTGGATAAGCCCAATCAGGAGTCCCAGGACCTGCATGACCACGGGGAAGAAAAGGGGCGTGACAACGAGCAGGATGCCGATGATCTTCTCGTGGCTCATGATGTTACCGAACAGTCGGACCGCCAGGGCGAGGGTCCGGGAGAATTCCCCCATGACATGAAAGGGGAAAAAGATAAAAATAGGCCTAAAGTATTCCTTGAGGTATTCTCCGATACCTTGCTTTTTGATGCCATAATACGGAACGGCGACAAAAACGATCATCGCCAGTGCCGCTGTCGTGGTCAGGGAGGACGTGGGTGCGACGTATCCCGGAATGAAGGTCAGCATATTCGACAGGAGAATGAAGAGGAAGAACGTGCCGATCAGGGGGAAATACTTGTCCACCTCCTCGTGGGCGATATCCCGAATCTCCGAGCGGATCCCGCTGACCACTACTTCCACGAGGTTCTGCCAGCGGGATACGGTGATGTCCGTCGAGAGGTTGCGGGTCACGAGGATCGACCCGATGACGAGGATCCCCATGATGAGCCACGTGTAGACGAGGGTGGCGTTGATGGTGACAAATCCCCACTGCAGCAGGATCACCAGGTCCGGACTGATCTGGTCAATGCGGACGACTTCCATTTTTGCTTTCCCTTTCAGGTCGTGTCTGCCATTCTTCCCATACGCCGCACCAGGAACTGCCGCGCAAGAATGAAACCCGCCATCGCCATCGCGAGGCGCTCGAGATGCCCCCCCATGATCACGTAAAAGCCGCTCATCGCCATCACGACACGAGCCGCATAGCTCCAGGACATGCTCCAGGCGGGACGCTTGAAGTCGGGAAGGCGTACGACGGTATGCCAGAGTCCGTGAAAATAGACGATCCCGAGGATGGCGCCTGCAGCCAGGGATGCCATGAGGATTGCCGTGTCGGTCATCGTAAAGTCTCCCGTTTCCTTTTCGCCCAAGGGGGGACGTGACGTCGGTCCCGTTACTCTTCCAATATCTGATCCCTCGCCTTTTTCACCCAGTACCATGCGTTCATACAGCCCACTGCGATGCCGGCAATGAGGAACATCAGGGCCCAGGAGTAACGGCTCGGGAACGTCCTGTCGATCCAGAGACCGGCGGCGACGCCGATGAGAGTCGGTATGGCGATGGACCAGCCCACGACGCCGAACATCCCCAGGCCGAACCAGATCGTGTGATCCTTCGCCGTCTTGCCCTTGAGCCTGCGGGCCTCCTTCGTGCAGATGTCCTTCGTAAAGGCCTCTGCGCGCTTTTGCCGTCTTTCCCGCGGGGTCAGTTCTTCGTCACTCATATTCCCTCAATTCCATAAAGCGTCGGAGAAGATCGACTTCCAGCTTCGCGGCAGCGGAGCGGGCCTTCTTTTCGCGTTCATCCAGTTCCCGGAACTGCTTCACCACTTCCAGCTTGAGCTTTCCGAGCTCCGGCCCCCTCACGGCGTTTCGCACGGACACCAG
>DATJPI010000367.1:0-22295 GCA_035506495.1 Syntrophales bacterium | reverse complement strand
AGCTGAAGTTCTCGGCATTTGTCAGCCGTACGACATTGAAGCCCTGTCGTTTCAGGAAGCCCCCCACGTCCTTCGCCATACGGGGAACTCCGTTGCCGTTGGAGATCTCGATGCCGTCCCGCCCGAGAACCGCAGGCATATTCTTTTCATTGACCACGAGGGATGCTTCCTCATTATTCAAAGAGCGCTTGACCTCGGCCAGCAGGACTGCAACCTCTTCCCCCTTGCGTGCCCCGCGCATCTCAGGGTTCAGGGTGAGGGATTTTCGATAATGTCCCTGGGCCTCTTCGAAGTTGCCGTTTTTCAGTCGCAGATTGCCCGTTGTGTATTCGATGAGGGCCTGATGCTTCGGGTCTGCAGGCACCGAGGCAGGATCCATCTTTCCAAGCGCACTGTTGGCAAGGTCCAGATTGTTTCGAATCCGGCTGATCTGGCCCCCGGAGATCTCATTTGCCCTTTCGAAATGCGTTGCCGCTTCTTCGTAGCGTTCCTGCTGCATCAGGGAATAACCCAGGTTGTTGTGAATATAATCCAGGTCCGGCTGGATCTCAAGAGCAGCGTGGAAGTATTCCAAGGCCCTTTCGTGCTCACCCATCTGGTCCATCGATATGGCAATCCCGTTGTATGCCTTTACATAGCAAGGATCGATCCGGATGGCCTTGTTGAACTCCTCGATCGCCTCGCGGTGGCGACCCCGACCCTGGTAGAAATCCCCGAGGAGATAGTGTGCATCCGGGTTGCCCCGGGCAGCACGGACCGACCCAGCGAACCGGTTGAGGCTGCTTTCCAGCGTATCCCGGCCGGGCGCCTTCGATTCCCAGGACTTGACGTGACCTGAAAAGTAATTGATGAGGCTGCAGCTGTTGACAGAAACAAACACGACGGCGAGGACCGCAACCAGCAGGATTCGTGTCGCTTCTTTCATGACGTCCCTCCTAGCGGGTGATGATCGATTGATAGATCTGGATGGCCGCCGGCCCGACGATGACCACGAAGATGGCCGGGAAGATGAAAAGGATCAGCGGGAACATCAGCTTCACGGGAAGTTTGGCGGCCAGTTCCTCCGCCTTCTGATAGCGCCGCGTCCTCATGGCGTCGGAATGGACCCGCAACGCCTGCGCAACACTGGTGCCGAAGCGGTCTGTCTGGATGAGCAGGGTCGAGAAGCTTCGCACCTCTTCCACGTCGGTGCGGGTTCCCAGGTTTCGCAATGCATCGGTACGGCTTTTCCCTGCCCTGAGCTCCAGGTTCAGGATCCGCAACTCGTCGCTGATCACGCGGCTGCTCAGGCGGATCTCCTCGGCCACGCGATGCATGGCCGCATCGATCCCCATCCCCGCCTCGACGCAGACCACGAGCAGGTCCAGCGCATCGGGAAACCCAAGGACGATCTGCTCCTTCCGCCATCCGATCCAGAGCTTCAGACACAGGTCCGGAAAGTAGAAGCCTGCCAGTGTTGCCACTCCCAGAACGATGAGGATATTGAAGTCGATGAGCTTCTGATCCGCCGCCAGATAAGCGAAAAAGGCCAAAACTGGGAATGCCCCCGCACAGAGTATCTTGGCTCCCCAGAAAATGGACGGCGCGCTGGGATGCCGGATGCCCGCCGTGAGGAAAAGCTTTCGGAAATGGCCCGCCGTATCCGCACCGTTTTGCGTTCGTTTGAACCACAGGCCGGCCCGCGCCGGGACCTGGAGCAGCATGTTTTTCACCGAGTTCCCCGCGCCTGCACCGGACGCCACGGCGGCAATATCCGAACGTATAGGGATTCCTCCTGTTTTCACCTTCTCCACGATCTCCTGGTGCTGACGACGGAATTTGACGAGATAGTACACCGCCATCAGGAGCAGCAGGACCGATGTAAAGACCGTTATCGAGATCAGGATATCCATATCGAGTTTCCCCTTTTATACCTTGATGGACACCATGCGCTTCATGACTAATATGCCGGCGATCATCATTGTCAAAGCCCCCATGACCATGACTCTGCCCGCGGGCTCCTTCAACAGGACATCGAGGTAGTTCGGATTCAGGAAGAAAATGACTCCGGCCATCGCAAACGGCAGAATGGAGAGCACGACGGCCGAGATCCTCGCCTCACCCGTCAGGGCCTTGACCTTGCCGTGAAGCTTGAATCGCTCCCGGATCAGGCTGCTGATTTGCTCGAGGATTTCGGCGAGGTTGCCGCCGCTTTGTCTCTGGATGATCACCGACAGGGCAAAAAACTTCAAATCGGTGCTGTCTACCCGATCGGCCATATTCCGCAGGGCATCCTCATAGCCCACGCCGAAGTTGATCTCGTCGAGAGTCTTGCGAAACTCGATCCGGACGGGGTCGGGATACTCCATGACGACCATCTGAAGGCCCCCGTTGAAGGCATGTCCTGCCTTGAGAGAACGGGCGATCATGTCCAGGGCATCGGGCAGCTGTTTCTCAAACTGTTCAAGTCGTTTCCTTTTCTTCAAGAGAACCCAAATCCAGGGACAAGGGGCTGCCAAGATAGCAATCAGGATCGCGATCGGGAGATTCCGGCTTAACAGATACAGCACAACGCCCGCGCCGACGGTGAAGGTCGCCGACAGCAGGAGGAAAAACCCCATGGACTGCCTGACATCGGCCTGGATCAGAAGCTTCTCCAGGCGGTTCAGGGTAGGCAGCCGGAAATTGAGAAGCATCTCATTGAACCAGGGAATCTCGCTAAGGGTGCGTTTCTTTACGATGTTGACATCGTCGCGTCGCCTCTGATCCGACGACAGCGCCTTGATCTCCATGCGCAGGCGCCCCACCCCCGGGTTGGACCGGCTCCGCAGGAGCACAAAGAGGGACTGGATGACGGCCAGGACCACAATGAAAATAATGACAAAAAGGATCCAATTCATCCGAACCTCCCGTCAGATCTCAAAGACCTTGTTGGCATCGAAAATGTTGTAGGGAATCGGCACGCCGAGGGCAGAGAAGCGCTCCATGAATTTCGGCAGGAACCCCTTCATGGCGAACCTCCCCTTGACTCTGCCGTTCTCATCCAGGCCCGTCTGCTCGAATGCAAAGATCTCCTGCATTGTGACGGTGTTGCCCTCCATCCCCGTGATTTCCTGGAAACTCACCACTTTGCGGCTGCCGTCCACCAGCCGTGAGATGTGAATGATCACGTTGATGGCGGAGCTGATGTAGCGCCGGACCGCCTCGTTGGGGATGTTGAGCCCCGTCATGGCAACAAGCGTCTCGAGCCGCAGCAGGGCATCACGGGGGGAGTTGGCGTGAATCGTCGTCAGCGATCCGTCGTGTCCCGTGTTCATGGCCTGCAGCATATCGAGGACTTCGGCGCTTCTCACCTCGCCCACGATGATCCGATCGGGCCGCATGCGGAGGCTGTTCCGGACGAGGTCTCGCTGTGTGATCTCGCCCTTCCCTTCGATGTTCGAGGGCCTCGTCTCGAGCCGCACGACGTGCTCCTGCTTCATCTGGAGTTCCGCCGAGTCCTCGATCGTGACGACGCGCTCATTGGGCGGGATGAACCGGGAAAGCACGTTGAGCAGCGTCGTCTTCCCGCTGCCGGTGCCACCGGAGACGAGCACGTTGAGCCTCGCCCGCACGATCCCCTTGAACAGCTCGCCGATCTCCGGGATGAGGGTCCTGAGGGTGAGCAGGTCGTCCATCTCCAGGGGATCGACGGCAAAGCGGCGAATGGAAAGCGCCGGGCCGTCCACCGAAACAGGGGGGACGACGGCGTTGACGCGCGATCCGTCGGCAAGCCTGGCGTCGACCATGGGCGAGGACTCGTCGATTCGGCGGCCCACGGCGGATACAATGCGGTCAATGATCTTCTTGAGGTGGTTGTCGTCCTTGAAGCGCGTCCCTGTGAGCTGGATTTTCCCGTAGCGCTCCACGTAGATCTGTCGGTAGGAGTTCACCAGGATGTCCGATACCGTGGGGTCGTGCATGAAGGGCTCGATCGGCCCCAGGCCGAGAACTTCGTTGAAAATCTCCTCCTGGAACTGCTCGCGCTCCTCGTAGTTGAGCGGCGTGGAGGTGGACTCCTCGGCGAGGATCCGCTCGGTGAGTCGCCGGATCTCCTGTTTGAGGAGGTGCCGGTCCAGGGAGTCGATAAGCGAGAGATCCAGCATGTCCACGAGACGGTCGTGGACCTTGCTCTTGAGCTCGTTATATTCGTCGGTGATCAGGAAGACCATCGGTTTTTCTTTCGGTACGGCCATCAGTCGATCCTTTCTTTGTTACACGGTTTCCTCAATCCTCTGAATCTAGTTCTTCACTCTCATCAGAAGAGCTTAAGCCCCAGGAATGCGCGCTTGTCCTTGTCCCTGCCGCTGCCGGTGGAGCGGCCTGTCAGTGCGGCTGCCATGTCCTCAATGGCCTGCGTGACTTCGGCGCCGGGCTCCACCATGGACAGGGGCTTGCCCTGATTGATGGCATTCATCGTCGCATTGAAGTCATTGGGGACGACCCAGAAGGGCTTCTTGCCGGTGCTCTGTTCGGCCTCCCGCAGGCTGATGATGGATTTCCGGTCGAAGCGATTGAACACGACCTCCACCCAGGGTTCCGGCGGGTAACCGAGGTCGCGGAAGATTTTCAGGAGTTTCTTCACGTTGATAAGGCAGGGAAGGCTCAACCCGGAAACGAGCAGGACTTTATCGGCGCTGCGCAGGATCATCTTCGAGATGTCGTCCACGGCCTGGCCACTGTCGATGATCACATAGTCAAACATCTGCCGCATGAGCCGCAGCAATGATTCAATCACCTGTGGCGTCACGGTGTAGCTATCGTCCACTCGATCGGGCGACGGCAGAACGCGCAGCCCCGAGCGGTGCTGGTAGAGGATCCCCGTCAGGTAGGTGGCATCGAGGCGAGTGATATTCTTTGAGACGTCCACCCAGTTGAAGACGTGCTCGAGGCTCAAAAAAAGCGGAATCTCACCAAAAAGGCGGTTCATGTCGATAATGGCGACCGAGAGCTTCCCCTCGAGCCGCACGAGACTGTCGGCAAGGTTCACGGCAATTGTCGTTGTCCCGACGCCCCCCTTCACGCCGAGCAGGTCGATGATCTGCCCTTTGCGCTGGGGTCCCTTGGACACAGCCGCAGCGGCTTCGGATCCGTCGCGGAATCGAACCAGGGCTTTCCGCAGTTCAGCCTCGTTGACGGGCTGGGGGATGAACTCCTTGACCCCCATGCGAAGGGCCTGGATCAGCACATCTGGATTGGTACTCTTGGACGTGATGAAAAAGTCGCGGGCCTTTCCCGTTGCCCTCGCGCGGTTCAGGTAGTCGAAATCCTGAGCCGTGTCGTCGGAGATCTCCAGGATGAGTAAATCCGATGGCATTGTGTCATCCACCCTCTGGATCAGGAAGCCCTCCATCGAGCCGATAAGCACGGCAAGCTGCTCCCTCAGCTTGTCGTTGCGAATCTCCAACTTGACGGTTTTTTTCCGGGTCAACATGTCTTTTCCTTCATTACAGTATTTTTCTACTGGACGAGCCGGAGCTTGATCTGCTTGGCGATCTTGTTGAAAATGCCTGTCAGCTCGCTCGAATTGTCCGTCGTGAACAGATATTTGTCACCGCTGGATATCTGCCTGAGGAAATCGATGTCAATGTCGTCCCCCGTTCCGAGCCCGACGACGTAGATCATGATCCCCTTGCTCTTCAATATCTGCGCCTTGTCGAGCGCCATCTGGCGGGCCGTCGCACAGGTGTATAGCGCCAGATTCGGCTGTGGAATATTGCAGGTATCCGCAGCATATCCCGGGACGGGTCCATAGCTTGTACTAAAAATATCCCATTTCACTGTATCTCTTCTTATGACCGAATCGCACGTCGATTGCCCCTGGGGGCGGCCGTCACCCGTGTACGCGGTTAGTCCGGCACCCTGTGGACCCATCTGTGCTCCCTGCGCATAGGCCGGCACGGTGGGGCTGTAGAAATAGACCTGCAAGTAGGCCTCCTGCCCGGGGTCGGGCCTGCAATTTACGGCCTTGGTCATCCCGCTAGGCCCGACGTTCGTGGCGACGGTATCATAAACTGTGTTTGCCCCCACGAAGGTGTAACGGAAGGCTGTAGGCATGCCGTCGGTGAAAAAGACGACGTACTGCTGAATTTTTTTGCTGCTGGGGAGGCCCGACTGATCCTGCAACCCATAGGGGCCGTCGGCTTGATCGAGGGCGTCCTCCATGTTGGTTCCCCCCGCAGCGTACAAGCGCTTGATCATGCCCTCGACGGCGTTCACGAAATTGTTGCCCAGGCGAGCATCCACCGACACGTCCGTGGCGAAACTGATGAGTCCCATCTTGTTCTTGTCCTGGGTAGTGCGGAAATTCTCCACGAAGCTCGTCGCCGCGTTCTCGAGATCCGAAATTTTCCTGCCGTACATGGACCCCGTACGGTCGAGGACCATCATGATCTCCGATTGCTGTGAGGTCGCCTCCTGCGCGGCCGCAACGGCCACAACGGGAATCTGGTTCATCCCAAAGGCTTTCGCCAGGGTGGCAGTAGCATCCACGTTTCCCGTCACCTGGAACGTATCTGAACTGACCGGGGTTGCATTGAACTGAACAATGCCCGTGCCGGAGACGGCGCTGCCCAGGTACCCCGCATAGAAATTCTCGTACCCGAACTCCTGGGCCAGCAGCGCGGGGTCATAATGGGGATTGGAGATATTTTTTGCGGCCGCAAGGGCCGCGGCGTCTACCGATTTCGACAGCTCCGCCCGAACGACGTACCACCTTCCCGCCTCGATTCCCAGCGCCGTGAAACCGATAAGCACCAGGAGGATCAGTGCGAAGATCACCAGGAAAGCGCCCCTTTGATCTCGAAATTTCGTTACAGTATTCATCTGACCCCTCCTATTGAAACCATCCATAATAATTCCGACACGAAACCTCAGAAATAGGACACGCTCCCAATGAGCAAGCCGTTGTTGCCGGCCAGCAGCATGTTTTTCATCAATTGCGGAAGAGGCGTGATGGGCCTGTAATAATAGTAAACCTCGACAACAGTGAGATTGTCGATATCCGCATCATTGATGTTTTGCTGAAACGTCAGGTGATCGTGCATCAGGGCCGAAAGGCCTGCGGGGGTCTGACCCTCGGCGCCTGTGATGACACTGGCAACTGCCAGGGACCCGCCGTAGCTCCTCATGTAAATCGAGGGATCCGGATTGGCTTTCGTAAACCCCGCGTTGATCCGGGTGATGTAGATTTTTCCATCTGCTCCTGTAATGTCCAGCGGAAAAGCGGAGGAAAGCAGCAGGCCCATGACTGTATTGAAGCCCGCGCGGTCATCGACCGGATTGACAACGTCATTGTCGATGCCCACTCTCGATGCGAGGCTCCCGCCCTCTCGGCTGACATTGGCAACGACCAGACGCGCCTGGATCAGCCGGCCGAAGTCCACGATGGCAAAAACCATGAGCACCAGGATCGGAAGGATGAATGCCAGTTCCACGATCGAGGCTCCACGGTCATACCCGCTGAGGCGCCTTGCCCCGCTGCCGAGTTCCCTCTCTCTACCGGAATTGCCGATGGTCATGCTCCCTCTATCCTTCCCGGGCCAGTGCCCTGCTCTGCCCCGGCGGTCCTCAGCCGAAGGTCTCGTTCTGGTAAGTCCCCTGGGCCCGGAGTACGATATGCCCGCCGCTGAACAGGGACCCGATGAGAGGAGTGAATAGCTTGTGGTCATAGGACGTCTGGACGCGCATGTAATCGCCCGGGTTGCCGGGATCTTGTAAATTCTGCCAGTTGGGGGGGTCGCTGAAATTGTTCGTCACGGGGTAAATGGCGATCGTCAGCTGGCTCGGCTTGATGGCAACGCTTGCATTGTCCTGGATCGTCTTGATGATGGATGCCTGCCGGGTCATCGGGTTGCCGGACGCATCGGTGAGCGTCCTACCGACCAGAGCCATGCGCATCCCCTCCCGCGTGGCAAACTGGAGTGTGTGCTGCGCGAAGAATAGCCAGCCGAACTCGACGATGCCGAGAACAAGGATGATGAAAACGGGAAGCGCCATGGCAAACTCCACCGCAGAGGCGCCTCGTATCCATTTTTTGTCTCGTCTATCGTTCATGACGTCACCTGCATCCTGACAGAGACCTACTTTGTGAGGGAACCTGAGCTGCCTGAGGCTCCCATGCTCGTACTGTAAGACGGCGCTTTTTCCGGTTTTTCGAATTCCTTGTGGTATCTCTTTACCGTATTGGCCGAAGCCTCACTGTCCATCCCCTGGACAGGCGCCAGGTTCTTTTCCGCATCGGGGTTCGCGGTCTGGTTGACGATTTGCAGCTTGTGAGAGGTCCCGTAGTCCATCTCGACGCGGGTCGGTGCGGCGCAAGAGATCAGCAACCCGGCTGTGAAGCTCAACGACACGATGATTGCAATGGTCTTCCTCATGGGGTTCTCCTTTCCGATGGTCAAGGCTTCATATAGCCGAAGTCACCCTCGAGGCCGCTTCCCTTCTTCATGCCCGGGACGGCGGCAGTGGGAACCGGCGGTTTTGTGCTTTCACCCTTAGCCCTTCCTTCGAGGCTTCCCAGAAGGTAGAACTCGAAATCGTCAGGATCGACGAACTGATCCGTGGGAAGAGTCTGCTTGGTCATGTCGACGGGTTTGACGAGGTGCGGGGTCACGATCACGACCAGTTCCGTTTCATTCTTCTGGTAGGTAGAGCTCCGGAACAGGACCCCCAGGATGGGAATATCTCCCAGTACGGGGTACTTATCGACGACCTCGCGCAGGTCGTCCTTGAGAAGTCCCGCAACGGCGAAGCTCTGCCCGTCCGCCAGTTCGATGACCGTCGAGACCCGCCTCGTGTTGAGGCTCGGAATCGTGTAACCCTGCAAGTTGACACCTCGCGAGAAGTCCAGGTCCGACACCTCGGGGTTCACCATCATGCTGATCTTCCCGTTGCCCAAAACGGTCGGAGTGAAATTCAGGGCCACGCCGAAGGTCTTGTACTCGATCGTGATGATCGTGCTTCCTCCCGATGTGGACTGTGGAACGGGGATCGGGTACTCGCCGCCGGCCAGGAAGCTCGCGGGACGCCCGCTCAGGGTGATGAGCGTCGGCTCGGCAAGGATTTTCGTCAGTCCGTTCTCTTTCAGCGCATCGACAAAAGCAGTCCAGGTGGTGGCGCCGTTCGTAAACTGGAAGATCCCGGTGACGTTGCCCGAGACCGTAAGAGGATTTCCGGGCCAGCCCGACGCGGGAAGTTTCGAAAGGCTGTTGAGCAGGGAGATGCCGAAGGTTCCATTGGAAATCCAGTTGAAGTTGACGCCCAGCCTCCGCATCAGGCTGCGGGACATCTCGGCCACCCGCACCTCCAGCATGACCTGCTGGATGCCGCTTGCCTCGAGCAGGTTCAGGATCTTCGGCTTTTGGGTCGACTTGTCGAGAGGGGCATAGGCCTCGGCAAGCTTCGTGATCTGGCTGAGATTTGCAGCATTGCTCACCGAGCCCGACAGGGTGATGCTGTCGTTGGCCGCCACAACATTCACGCCTTTCTCCTCGGGGAACATCTGGTGAATTTTCTGCCTCAGGGCCAGGACGTCGGGAGTGACCTCGACATCGAACACGGCCGCGATACGGTTTGCATCGCTCCAGACCGTAATGGTCGTCACACCAGAGGCCTTCCCCGTAACGTAGATCTGCCTGGTCGTAAGGATTACCGTGTCGGCGATCTCAGGCGCCGCAACGGAGACACGCCGGATGACATCGGAGGATTCGACAATGGTCGATTTGCCCACTGCGAGGACGAGGGTCCGGGACGAAAGATTGTTTGCGCTCACGCTCGTCGGGTCCGCCGCCATGCAGACAGGTGCAGCGGCAATCAAGAGCAGCAGGATCAGCCACAGGGCGGCGTACGCCCGCGTATGGATCAGGTGTAGGATACTCATGGGTCCTCATTCCCCCTTTTTGAAGTTCGTTTCCGTGACCTTGCTTCCCCGGATCATCTCGACCGTAGCGCCTGCAGTCGGCTTGGGAGCAGCGGCTTTTTTGGCGATCGACTTGGGCGCCGGTGCGGCGGCCGGTTGGGAAAGTAGTGCGGGAATCGTCGTTCCCTGTGTTCCGATGCTTGACGTGTCGGTATAGTTTCGCAGGGCAAGCTGCAATTTTCCTTCCGAGGCGGCAAGGGCCAGTTTTTCACCTTCCTCAGGTGTTACCTCCAGCGTGATCACGTCGACCTGGGCCGGTTTTTCCTGCTTGCCGGTCTTTTCCAGGTCTGTTCCAGTGGCCAGAACGAGAATGTTCTCAAGGACGATCTTCGTCATGGGATCCTGCGACCGGGTGTTCCGTGAAAGGGTCACGAGGACATCGACCCGGTTGCCGGGATGGATAAAGCCGGAGACCCCGACGATCTTGTCCACCTTGACGGCCATGGCCCGCTTATTAGGCGTCACGAGGGCGGCCACTCCGCCCATCGCGACCGACGTCGGGGCGAGCTTGGAGTCGAAGATGGGCTCATTGGCCTTGACCGGGTAGATAATCGTGCGGCCCACCGGGGTGGCGGGGTCCGTGAAATGGCCCTCGGGAAGGCTCTCCTTGAGATAGGGCATCGTCTTGATCATCGAACTCGTGATGGACGTGCCCCAGGGCAGATCCACGGCGGCAACAACGACGGAAACGGTTTCCCGCGCCTGCACTTGAGTGTTCGTCTTCTGTTGGAGCCACCCGTGGATCAGGAAGGTGGCCACCAGCGCGACGACGACGGCAAGGCCGAACAGGAGCAGCGGCTTCTGCTTGTCCGCCAGCTTGTTCCATACCTGTTTCATGATTCAACTGCCTCCTTCGACTTTGCAGCTTTTACAGCCGCATCTGTTTCATTGATAACTGATCTATCCTTCTACTACAGCGGCCTCAAGACGGCCAGGACCGAACCTACAGAAATGGCAAGGGCATAGCACATACGGGGTACCCCGGCGCGGTTTGCCATAAACGAATCAGGCATTGTCCTCACCTGCAAAAAGCCGTCCACAACCGGGGTCAGCCTTCGGAGCGAGTCCCGCAAGGCGCCGTGACGGTAAAGGACGACGAGTGCATAGAGGCCGCCGGCAAGCGCAGTATAAAGAAATGCATGAAACACGCCCAACGGGCCCAGGATGCTGCCCACCGCCGCCAGAAGTTTTACATCGCCCGCACCCATTCCACCCAGGGCGTAGAAAAGGAGGAGGATGCCTCCGCCTACCAGGATACCCGAGAAACTGAACAGCAAACCGCTCATGCCAGTCAAAGCAATATTATAAATGAGGCCGAATAGCGCCAGCGGATACGTAATGACATTCGGGATCTTTTGGTGAGCAACATCCGTCAGCGATGCTGCAACCAGCGCGAGGACAAGAATGACAAACCCCAGATTCATCTACGCCTTCTTCCTGTGGTTCTCCACTGCTATCATTCACCACCATTTGGCCGACTCAAACAACAACCGGACCTGATTGCCCAGATTCGCGACCACGAGGGCAATCACGGCAGCAATTAGCGAACCGATAATGGCATATTCAACGCTCGACGCTCCCCTGTCCCGCCGGGGACGAACCCGGCGCTGACCTTCTGGCGGGAATCCTCCTACCACTGAATTCATGCCCGGCCCCCCATATCTCTAAGTTATACCGGCCTTCCGGAGGCGGGAATCGAACCGGCTTGAATGGTCAAGTTCGACTCCCTGCCGCCGGTGTCAGGAGCTTCGCATTATGAAATCGCGGTTGCAACCGTCTGAAAGGCCTTACTGATATCTGTGCCGAGCGTCGTCACGACGCCGACAATAACAGCCGCGATGAGGGCTACGATCAGGCCATATTCAACAGCGGTTGCACCCTCTTCATCCTTAAAGAAACGAATCACCTTTTCCATTTTTTAATCCTCCTATTCTGTAAGTGTTGTTGTTTTCATTGATAACGATACTTCCTTACCTGTTACCTGATTCCTTCTTGCTTGTCTTTCCTGTCCTCACCCTCCTTTCGTCATTAATCTACATTTTCTGCCTGCCGGCATCCTGCTGCAGGCGAAGACTCCTCCGTCAACCGGACTTATGTTTTTTTTATCCGGCTCTTCTTCTCACCGTAAGTCAGGGTTACAGATTTAACGAGACAACCGATTGCAACAGAAGTTACGGATTGCTTCTTGTGCTGACGATCTTTTAGTTGTCCCCCCTCTTGAACTTTTCTAAAACTGACCTTGAACTTGCGCTGTCGTTGCCAGATGTACAGAGCATAAGCCGTTCCAGCTTAGTCATCCAAAAGCGGAACAGGTGCGTTTCCCATGCCGGGATAATCGCAAACAGCCGAATTTGAAAATGAAAATATTTTTTCAAATTTTTCTTGTTTTACTTTATTCTATTATGCCAATAAGGGGCGAAGTCGATTATCTACAAAATATGACGATGCTAATAAGGCTAATACGACATTATATGAAGGTTCAACAAATATTGATCTATTTTAAAATTAACACTAATAAATCAAATATTTATTAAATATCAGCCGACAAATGTTCCAAATTGGAGCATTTCGTCCAGATTCGCTTATGGAATCATGATAAATGATACCTCCACGAATGGAAGGTATGGAAACCGGTGGGGTGTGATAAGCAACAACGAATGTAACAGGTGTAATTAATTTGATCGCAAGTGCAACAAATACAACCAAAACAACTTTAGTAATAAGAAAAGAGATTTCTTTCATTCGTCACGGCAAATCGGCTGAAGTCCCTTCCTGAAATGCATTTTCGGAGTCAGTCAGTTCGAAATCGCTTGTCGGAAATCATTTCATTTGCAGTATGCGCAGTTCTCGCATTAAACTTGCACTGGAAATCTACTCACGGTAAGAGTCTATATGAAAAAGGCGATCGATGACATCTCGACCAGCAGGCTCCCTGACGGAGGGTTCGCTCTGCGGCCCGGCGGCCAGTACCGTCCCGACGCAACAGCCTGGGCCATCATGTCCCTCCGTTTATGCGGTTTTTCTGCCGATCCCCTTTATCCAGCAAGGGCAAGACTCGCAATTGGGCAGGATGAAGACGGTCGGATCGCCGTAGCAAAAGATCAACCCCAGGCATTCTGGCCGACACCGCTGGCCATCCTCGCCTGGCATGGTCAGGCGGAATTCGACGAACCGCGCGAACGCGCAGTCCGATTTCTTCTGAATACAACGGGTCGGCACTTCAAAAGAGATAAAGATAGCCCCATTGGCCATGATCCATCTATCGTGGGCTGGCCCTGGACGGAGGCAACACACTCCTGGGTGGAGCCGACTTCCCTTTCCATAGCGGCTTTATCGGTCACCGGCCACAGGGCGCATGAACGGGTTGGCGAGGGTGTGCGTCTTCTCATGGATCGCCAGCTATCCTCGGGCGGGTGGAATTGCGGCAATACGACAGTGTTCGGAACAGAACTGGCCCCAACGCCGGAAAGCACCGGCCTGGCTCTCGCGGCCGTATCGGAAGCCGTAAACCGGCAGGAAGTCACGCACAGTATAGACTACCTCATGGGGCGTATAAAAACCCTGACGACCCCTCTCAGCCTGGGGTGGTCCGTTTTGGGGCTTGCTGCCTGGGGAGAACGCCCGCGTAATGCCAATGCACTCATCGACCGGTGCCTTACCATGCAGGACCGTTATGGTTCCTATGACACATCACTGATCAGCCTGATGATCTTTGCCCGGAAGGCCGAGGGGGGATTCATCCATGCCTTTTCATGATCGGGATCGATATCGCATGTCGCTGCTGGGATTTCTGCAGGATTCTTCTCGGACCTCGAGACGTGACCTTATCTTTCGGATGTTGCCCCGAGGCCTTTTCACTCTCCTGAGTCTGCCGGTTCTCCATGCATGCATGCGAAACGAACCGCCTGCGCAAGTTTTCATTGCCAAAGTGCCCCGCTACAATATCGAAATACGGTCCGCCGTTGTCTCCGGATTCAGGGAACTCGGGGTCCGACTGGAAGAGATCAAGGGAAAAACCATCTTGTTGAAGCCGAACCTTGTCGAAACAAGATCTGATGCCCCCCACATCAATACCCACCCCGCTGTCATCCGTGCCGCCATCGAGGCATTCCTCAATCTGGGAGCCTCCAAGGTCATGGTGGCGGAGGGAGCCGGTCACTGCCGCGACGCGCTGCGACTGCTCGAAGAGGCAGGAATCGCCCAGGTCCTCAAGGAGGACCGGATACCTTTTGTGGATCTTAATTACGACGACGTCTATGCCGTCCTGAACGCAGGCGGCAACAGCCGCCTGAAAAGTCTCACCCTACCGCTTACATTGCGAAAGGTCGACTGGATCGTATCCATGGCAAAGATGAAGACTCACCACTGGGCCGGTGTGACCCTTTCGATGAAGAACCTGTTCGGTCTGATGCCCGGCTCATTCTACGGCTGGCCAAAGAATGTTCTCCACCATGTAGGCTTAGAGAATTGCATCCTGGACATCAACGCCACCGTGAAGCCCCATTTTGCAATCGTGGACGGCATCGTCGGCATGGAGGGCGACGGCCCGATCATGGGGCCTCCCAAGGAAGCGGGCGTGATTGTCATGGGAAGGAATTTTCCCGCGGTCGACGCGACCTGCACGCGCATCATGGGAATCAATCCGAGGAACATACCCTATCTTGCCTCCGCATCAGGAAAGAACGGCACGATTGGCGAAGACAGGATCCAGCAGCGGGGTGAAACCATTATATCCGTGAAAACGGATTTCGCGTTGCTCGATATAATCCCTGCTCACAAGACATTGAGGTCACTCTGACCCATCAAAACCGACCTTCGTTGGTCTCTGATTTTCGGTGTCGGCAATAGTCCTCGCCGCGGAATCCCCTGCGGAAATCATAACCGCCGAACAGTCTTTTAGGGAACATTTTTATCATAGCGTGTGTTGCATGAAGCTTAAAGCGATTCTCGGTTTTGACACATGGATATTCGGAGCGGTCTGGATATTGCTGTTTGTTGCAGGAAGAGACAGGCTTTTTCGGGATCCCGGCACTTTCGCCCATACGGTCATCGGAGAGCGCATCCTGGACACAGGGCATCTCATCGAGCGGGACCCATTCAGCTTCACCCGTTTCGAAGAACCCTGGATCGCCCAGCAGTGGCTGGGCGAGTGCATCATGGCGGTTATTCACAGGATCGCCGGGCTGGACGGGCTTCTCGTCGTGACGGTGGCTCTTATCGCCCTGCTATACGCCAATCTCGCCGCCAGAATAGAGCGATCCGGGATGGACCTGGTCCTCGGGTCGCTCATCCTGGCTTTGTCCATGGCCGTTGCCAGCCATCATCTTCATGTGCGCCCCCATATCGTCACGATCGTCTTCATGGCGGCTGTCTATGGAAAGCTCTGCAATGTGGATGCGAAACGGGCGGGTATCGGCTCTCTCGCATGGTTGATCCCGATGTTCGTGATCTGGGCGAACATCCACGGGGGAGTCCTTGGCGGCCTGCTGACCCTCTTGCTGTCTGTTGCAGGCTGGACGCTGGCATGGAAGCTTGGATGGGACGGGCCGATCCGGGATCGAAAACACCTGGCAAGCCTCTGGTCTCTCACTCTTCTGAGCTTCGCCGCGCCGTTTGTAAACCCCTACGGTCTGAGTTTGCCTGCTGTGTGGCTCGAGATCATGCGATCGAAAGCCGTCTCAGAGCTCATCCAGGAGCATGCCTCGGTCATCACCCTGCTGCAACAGGGTGACGCGGCATCGTTCGCAACAGTGACCCTGCTTCTCAGTCTCGGTTTCTTTTATATTGCTCTACTGGCAGGCACCGACAGGAAGGCCGGAAGAATCGCCTGGCTGATTCCTGTCGTCTGGTTCCTTCTGTCCCTCACCCGTATCCGGCACACGCCCCTCTTCGCCGTAACGGCTGTTGTCGCTATTGCCGAGATCTTCCCGCACTGCGCCTGGGTCCGCCGTCTCGGAGACAAGGGACTGGTCACGTTCAGGGTCAGGGAATGGATAGGCGAACCACAGGCGGGATTCCTTGCGAGAGCTCTACTTCCAACCGCCGTGACGGGCATGGCGCTGCTGACTTTCCTCGGTTCAGCGCAATTGCCCTTGACCGCGCAGAAATGGGTCACTCTCGACGGCACGCACTGGCCGATCGGGTTGCTTCCCGAGCTTCACGCCCTGGAGAAGGATCGTCCAAGCGGATCACCGATCTTCAATGACATGCTGTTCGGCGGCTTTCTTATCTATCAAACACCGGGGCTTCGAGTATTCATCGATGACCGCTGCGAGCTCTACGGAGACGATTTTCTGTTCCGGTACGTGAGGGCGGAGCGATCCGATTTCGATGCTTGGTTGAAGGAATATCATTACGAGCTTGCCCTGCTATTGCCCGATTCAAATTACCGGAAATATTTGGAAGAAAAACCGGACTGGCAGGTGGTCAAGGACTGCCCAGCTGCGATACTCTTTCAAAAGCGGAGCATGGAATATCCAGGCAATGACGGATAATGTCTTCATTCAATGGAAAGCCTCGCGGCATGAAGAAAGACTTCTCTCAACCAATGTGATCTCGAATGCTTGAAGACGATTAATGTTTGTCAGGATATGAGATAGGGCCAGGAGAATAGGCAGGTCCATCAATGCCTAAATCGTGGATCCATCGGAAAAATGTGTCCATTTTCCATTCGCTGTATTTAGTTTTCATACCTTTCCACATTGGCTCCAGAATGTTGATGTAATCATCCGTCCAAGGCTCCATCCGATCCAGATCATCCTCTCCCAGCAACACCCAGCCGGCTTCAAGCAACGGTTGCAGGCTGCTGCGGCTTCTCGACAGTACCACACAGTTCTTATCGATTTGATCCTGTCTTACCCGGCTCTTCGCCACAGAGATATTGATCGCACCGTAAAGATTCAACTCTTGAGCGACAGCTTTGATCAAAGGCTGCAATACATAATACCTGTTGGATACGTGCAATAAAAGCAGGCCGTCTTTCTCGAGGCTGGCCATGTATACGGCAAGTGCTTCGCACGTCAACAGATGCACCGGGATGCCGTCTCCCGTAAATGCATCGACGAGGACAATGTCATATTTCGGATGATTCGATTGCTCACTCTGCATGACCAGTCGACCGTCACCGACGACGATCCGCTGCATGACCATGCTGTCGCCCAGATAGGTGAACCAATGGTGAGCGACCTGCTCGATGTCCGGATCGATTTCATAAAACGTCATTCGGTCCTGCGCGCCGGCGTAGGCAGCCGCTGCACCAGTCCCGAGACCCACGACGGCAATGTTCCGCGGAGGCTGCACTGCAGTGAATACTTGTGAAATCGCACCGCCCCGATAGTAGTAGGAGATGGGTTCTGCGCGATCGGTCCCATCGAGCCACTGTGCCCCATGCACCAACTTCCTGATTTTTCTCGTTGCGTCTACGGCAGAGGGCCCCTCGATAACACGATAGGTTCCATAAAAGTTGCGGTGCTGAAACATGACGTCTTGACGATGGTATATCGCGCGGCCCAACTGTGTGATGACCAAGACAATCAAGACCACGCGAAGGGCACCCAGAGTAGTAAAATCCGGAAGTATTTCCTTGACGTGGCTGTGGCGGCACCAGAAAAAGACGGCGACGAAGAGAAGCAGCAAAGCGGGATACTCGTACAACCCCCTAAACGCCAAGGGAGCCACCAAACTGACAGCCGCTCCGCCGAGCCACCCGCCGAATGCTACAGCCAGGTAAAAGCGAGTCAGGTGTTCCGAGGATGGGCGGATTTCATAAAGGGTGCCGTGCGAGATCAGGCAGATCAGGGAAAAAAGCGTCAGCAAGATGACGGCAACATACCAATGCGTCGGACCGAGAAGATAATAAAGCAAAGCGACCATGGCGTGCCTCCCCGAACGCTGAATGTCACAACAAACGTGGCCAGGTAAAGGGCAAGGGGGATCGTCCAAGTAAGTGGAAACGAACCGATTTCCAGCATGATGAGATTGGTCACCGCCAGTAGAAAAGCCGATGGAAGCGCACTCAAGAGAATCCACTTCAGATAAACAGAGCGTGAAATGGATCCCGAAGGCGCGGACGGCTTTTTCTCGGCAGCCTGCGAGACCATTTTCTTCCCCGAGAAGAGCATGAACCAGCACGCACAGGCCAGAACCACATAAACAAAATATGCAGTCATCCAGGCAAGACCCTGAAGTCTTACACCCATCGACGGTTCAATGAGAAAGGAGTATCCGAACAAGGCGGCAAAAGAGCCGGCGTTCGACGCAGCGTAGAGAGGATAAGTCGCCTTCTCTTGCCTCAGACTCGACTCGGAAAGCCACACCTGCCTGCGCAACCACTGCCGTGGTCGACAGGACGACAAAGGGCAAAGCCGCGTGCACAAGCAGCAGGGAGAAAAGCTGGCCGATCGGCGATCCGACATTGGGCAGATGAGGAATGTCAAAGGGCAGCATGAAGAGGGGCAGAAAGAGGATTGCCAGATGCCAGACACCTAACTTCCTTGCGAAGAGATGAGCATAGAGGTATCCGGCAAAAAGCATGGCCTGATAGAACATGAGGCAGACGAGCCACACGTGAGCAGCCCCGCCCAACAGGGGGGTCAGAAGCCGACCGATGAGAGGCTCCATGCTAAAAAGCAGGAAAGCGCCCAAGCAGAACATGCTTGTCAAAATCAACATGTTGACTCTGGCGTTATGAACCATTGAGGAAAACCTCAACATGACATACCCCGAAAACGTATATCTGCGAAATGGATTATCTGGATTGCTTCCGCGGCTTTGCCCCTGAACTGACAACAACAGTAAGGGCTACCGGATTTTTTCTTGTCGGGTCCCTCGCTTCTCGGCATTCACGGGTTCACCGGTCTTAACGGCCATCCTCATACGATTGCATTTTTTCCTATCCTTTTATCGGGGTCGAGAGGAATCTGGCTTTGTCAACCGCTCCGAATTGTTCTTTACGTCGGGTTACTGATAGCGTGCCGGCTTTCACCTTGAATGCCGTGCTTGCATGTCGTGTTCTTCTCAGGCCCTTTCTGATCATCTATCAGACACTATTTTGCCACTTCGGGGGGCAGGCGTTGACTTGAACTGCAAAAAAAACGATCTCGCGTTAAACGGCTCGGACATCCCATCATTCAGATCGTATCGGTATACCCAGATGAACATGCAAAGAATGCAGAAGGGGGCGATCTGAATCCCCGTATGCGCAGCGAGAGAAACCGACACGATCGGGAGGAACCATGATGCGATCAGGAAGAAAGAAGAAAGATTGGACACTTCAGCTCTCTTATATGCCTCCCAGCCAATCCAGCAGATCGGGAGAGCCAGGAGAGTCAGGTCATAGGAATTGGCATAAGGCGTAACGATCAGAGCAGACAAAACCAGCAGTGAATTTCTTACATAGCTTGGTTTATTCTTATGCCATGCAACGGCTGTCAAGCCGATTCCGACGCATGAACACAGTAAATGAATCCAAATCGCTATGTTGTAGGGTACTCCCATCAGCAAGAGTGCCCCCAGGGTCGATACGACCTGATGCATCTGCAGGAACTGGTTTTTCATTAATTGCATCATAAGGGGTATCTTTTCCAGGAACGCAAACCAGGTATCGATCCCGAAGAAGATCACGCTTGCCATCGTAAGAAACAGGACGGAAAGGATCATCCCTGCCAAAGTCCGCCATGCTCTTCCGACAACCAGAAACAGGGGGACTATCATGACCAAGTGAGGTTTGAAGCTCAACAAACCCAGCACGAGACCTGCCGCAACAGGGTATTTGTCGATGATCAGGAAGGCCAAGCCCAGTATGGATGTAGTCAAAAATCCATTGTGCCCGTGAATGACGTTCTGAAATGCTCCGGGGAAGGACAATGTCAGCCAGAGGGTCACCGTGTGCGGTGCAAACCGGTAAGAGATATACAGAAAAACAGAAAAGGTCAGAGTGAGCCAAAGAATTAGCGAAGGGATGTATGGAAGCAGCGCCAAAGGAGCAACGATGAAAAAAAAGATGGGGGGATAGGGTACAGGATTTCTATAGTCGACCCCCGTAATCGACTTCTCGACTGCGAAGATGATGTCATCCTCGTAGACAGCTGCTGCTTGTCCGGAAAGCACCATTTGCGATGTAGCCCAAAAGGCGCTGAAGTCAGCCCCTATTGGCTTTCCCATCCGGTCTGAATACCCTGTCCCGGAGACTATCCAGAAGCCGTAAATGACAACATACAAAAATAGTATGATCTTGGGGTATGTATTCAACCTTTCCCTGTCGAGAATAGGCATTCACCATTACCTCTGGCAGGCCCGATTCATCCGACGAGAAAACAGACGATATGCGCTGCTACCGCTCCAACACTCTGCCCCGGGCCATGCAAGACGCAAAGGATGTCCCTCATGCTTGCAGGTATGCGGGTATCGACACGAAAGAAAAGGATTCATCCAGAAGCTGGACCGCCACCTCGTCTCCGGGTTTCGCCGCCGTCAGATCCTCCGGGAGCACGATCAGACCGTTTGCGAGCACCATGGATTTGAGAATCCCCGAGCCCTGCTCGCCCGTCGTGGCCGCGAGATACTTCCCGTCGCGGAATTCCACCCGCGCACGGAGGAAATACTTCAGCCCCTTCTTTTTCGTAATGCGCTCGGTGATCTCCGCCCGGATCGCCTTGCGGAAGAGATTTTCATACCCCCGCATCTTCAGGATCGAGGGGCGGATGAACTGCTCGAAGGAAACCATCGAAGACACGGGGTTTCCCGGCAGTCCGAAAAGCGGTTTGCCTTCCAGCCGGCCGAAGGCTAGAGGCCGGCCGGGCCGCATGGCGACTCGCCAGAACTGGATGCGGTTGCCGATCTCTGCCATGATTTCCTTCACCAGATCGTAGTCCCCCACGGAAACCCCTCCCGAGGAGACAACGATGTCGGCACGGGCGGCCGTGCGGAACTTCGCAAGAAGATCTTCCCGGTTATCCCGGGCAATCCCCACCTGCAACGGGATCCCTCCCGCCTCAAGGACCATGGCTGCAAGCGAGTAACCATTGCTGTTCACAATCTTGCCCGGACCCGGCGTCTCATCGATTTCGACAAGCTCATCGCCCGTGGAGACAACGGCAACGACGGGCCGCTGATGCACCGATACATAGGAGCGTCCCAGGGCGGCCAGCATCCCGATCTCGGCTGCCCGCAGGACACATCCTTTGGGGATCACAAGTTCGCCCGTTTGCACGTCTTCCCCGGCCTCGCGGATGTCGAGCCCGGGGGCGGCGGCGGCCTGGATCTTCACCCGATCTTCCAGCGCCTCGGTATCCTCCACCCGGATGACGGCATTGGCCCCCACAGGCAGGGGCGCCCCCGTCATGATCCGGATGGCCTGCCCCTTCCGGATGGGCTGTGTTGCCACCCTTCCGGCGGGAACATCCTCCAGAACGTCGAGGACAACGGGGTTTTCCCTGCTGGCGAAGGCCGTGTCCGCGGCGATGACAGCATAGCCGTCCATGGCCGAATTGGCCAGGGGCGGGATGGTGCGGCCCGAGACAATGTCCTCTCCGAGGACGCAGCCTAGGACCGAGGCAATGGGAACGTTCTCGCAACCGAGGGGGTGGATTCCCTCGAGAATGGTCTTCAGGGCTTCTGCAACGGGTATCATGGGCACTCCTAATGCATCTTCATCGCTCCTGCAGGGTTACGAACGTATCGTAATCACGCAGGAATGTCAACGATCCCGAAGCGCCGGGAGCAGGCAAAGGAACCGGTTTTCACCTTGAATTCAGGTGTCGCATGACATATATTACGTGCAAAAGAAGGCGCGAGGACCGAGCATCGAGGATCAAAGAATATTTCCCTAATTCGACGCAGAAAATGGTCGGATGAAGGGATATTTGTGTCGATAGGCGGAATAGGAAACATGATCCAGGATAAAATCCGGAAGCTGTTGAAGGAGAAAAACGGCATCCTGCTGGCCCATTACTACCAGCGCGACGAGGTGCAGGAAATCGCTGACTTCGCGGGCGATTCGCTCGCACTGAGCTTCGAGGCCGCAAAGACAGCGGCCGATGTCATCGTCTTTGCCGGCGTACACTTCATGGCGGAAAGCGCCTCCATCCTCTCGCCCGGAAAGACCGTTCTCCTGCCTCGCCTCGAGGCCGGCTGCGCCCTGGCCGATGCGATCATCGTAGAAGCCCTCGTGGAGGAAAAGAAAAAATACCCCGATGCGGCCGTCGTGACCTACATCAATTCCTCGGCGGCCATCAAGGCCGCAAGCGATATCTGCTGCACTTCGGCCAACGCCGTGCGCGTCGTCCAGTCTCTCACCGATGCGAAGCGCATCCTCATGATCCCCGACGGCAACCTCGCCCGTTACACGGCAAAGTTCACG
>DATJPI010000366.1:0-3665 GCA_035506495.1 Syntrophales bacterium | reverse complement strand
CGCGCTTGAGCTCATCCACACATACTCGCTCATCCACGACGATCTCCCGGCCATGGACAATGACGACTACCGGCGCGGCAAGCCGACCAGCCATAAGGTGTTCGGCGAGGCCGTCGCCATTCTGGCGGGGGACGCCCTGCTTACCGATGCCTTCCGGATCATCGCCGGAAGGACGCCTTCAGGGGCCGTGAGGGCGGAGAAGCTGCTCCAGGTGATCCATGAGGTGGCGCTCGCGGCGGGCTGGTTCGGAATGGTGGGCGGCCAGGTGGCGGACATCGAATCGGAAGGAAAAGCACCCGAGGAGAAGACCCTGCACTTCATCCACACCCGAAAGACGGGAGCCCTGATTACGGTATCCCTTCGGGCCGGGGCTCTGCTGGGCGGGGCGGATGACGATGCGCTGGATGCGCTGACGGAATACGGGCGTCACGTGGGGCTTGCGTTTCAAATCGCCGATGATATCTTGAACGTCGAAGGCGACGCAGCAGCCCTCGGGAAGAGCACGGGAAGCGACCGCTCCCGCGGGAAGCAGACCTATCCCGCCCTCGCCGGGGTCGAGACCTCCCGCCGGGTCGCTGCAGAACTCGTGAAACAGGCCCTCGAGGATCTTCACGTGTTGGACGAACGGGCCGAGCCCCTCAGGAAGATCGCGCGGTTTATCGTGGAGCGCAATAAGTAAGGTTCACCAAGGCATGCTGGAAAAAATCAATTCGCCGGCCGACATCAAGCTGCTCCGCCAGGAAGAACTGGAGATCCTCGCGGAAGAGATCCGCAGGGTCATCATCGAGACCTGCTCGCAGAATGGAGGTCATCTCGCCCCGTCGCTGGGCACAGTGGAGCTCACCCTCGCTATCCACTATGTGTTCGACGCCCCGCACGACAGAATCGTCTGGGACGTGGGGCATCAGGCTTACGCCCACAAGTTGATCACCGGGCGTCGCGACCGGTTTCACACACTCAGGAAAAGCGGAGGAATCAGTGGTTTCCCGCGGCGCGAGGAGAGCCTCTACGATGTCTTCAGCGCGGGCCACAGCAGCACCTCGATCTCGGCTTCGGCCGGCATCGCCGAGGCGCGATGCCTGAAAGGCGAGAACTTCAAGGTCGTCGCCGTGATCGGCGATGGTTCCCTGACGGCCGGCATGGCCTTCGAGGGCCTCAACTGGGCAGGCGATCGCATGAAGGATCTCATCATCATCCTCAACGACAACGAGATGTCCATCTCGCCCAACGTAGGGGCCCTGTCCGCTTACCTCAACCAGATCATGACCGGCCGCCGTGTGACGAAACTCCGGGCGGACGTCAAGCAGTTCCTTCGGGGAATCCCCAACATCGGCGAGCAGGTGGTCAAGATTTCCCGCCATACCGAGGAGACCCTGAAATCCTTCCTGACCCCCGGGGCTCTTTTTGAGGAGCTGGGATTTGAATACGTAGGGCCTCTCGAGGGGCACCGGCTCGACCGACTCATCACCATGCTGCGAAATGTGAAGGAACACAACCGTCCCGTCCTGGTCCATGTGCTGACGAAGAAGGGCAAGGGGTATCCGCCCGCCGAACAAGAGCCCACGAAGTTCCATGGGATCGGTCCCTTTGATGCGATCACGGGGGCCGTTGCCGTCGATCCGAGCGGGATTCCCAGCTACACGGAAGTCTTCGGACAGACGATGATTGCACTCAGCCGGGAAAATCCGAAGGTCGTCGCCATCACGGCGGCCATGTGCAGCGGGACGGGACTCGATGCCTATGCAAAAGAGTTCCCCCAGAAGTTTTTCGACGTCGGAATTGCCGAGCAGCACGGTGTGACCTTCGCCGCCGGGCTGGCGACAGAGGGCATCATCCCCGTTGTGGCTATCTATTCCACATTCCTGCAGCGGGCCTACGACCAGGTACTGCACGACGTCTGCCTCCAGAAGCTTCCCGTGGTGCTGGCCCTGGACCGTGGCGGCATCGTGGGCGACGATGGTGCGACCCATAACGGTATTTTCGACTTCTCCTACCTGCGCTCCATCCCGAACCTCATTGTCATGGCGCCCAAGGACGAGAACGAACTGCGACACATGCTCAAGACGGCCGTTGAATGCGGTAGACCCGTCTCGGTACGCTATCCCCGGGGAAAGGGCGTGGGCGTGCCCTTCGATGAAGCCCTGGCGACACTGGAGATCGGCAAGGCCGAGATCCTCCAGGAAGGCCGGGATCTTGCGATTTTTGCCATCGGCAACACGGTAGCCCCGGCCCTGGCGGCTGCGGAGAGGCTGCGCAAGGAAGGTATCGACGCAGCCGTGATCAACTGCCGCTTTGTAAAGCCTCTCGACGAGGAGCTCCTGAGCCGCGTGGCGTCCACAACGGGCAAAGTCCTCACCGTGGAGGAAAACGTCCTTGCCGGCGGCTTCGGCAGTGCCGTCCTCGAGATGTTTGAAGTGAGGGGCCTCAGCGGAATCGAGGTCAGGCGCCTCGGCATCCGGGACGAGTTCGTCGAACACGCAAGCCAGGCGGAAATCCGGGGCCGCTACGGCATCGACGAGGACGGGATCCTCGAAGCGGCGCGCAAGCTGGCGGGACCGGCGAAACCGGCACTGCGTGAAGTCGTGGCGAAATAGCCGGACACCACCCGTTATTCATCCCCCGACACAATGAAAGAAAAATCCCCCAAAACCAGGCTCGATAGAATTCTCGTCGACCGGGGCCTCGTCGCATCCCGGGAGCGCGCGCGCGCCCTTATCCTGGCGGGGGTGGTGCTTGTCAACGAGGAACCCGTCGACAAGGCGGGTGCACTCGTCGCCGAGGGCGCGGCTGTCAGGATTCGGGGGGAAGATCATCCCTATGTGAGCAGGGGTGGCGTGAAACTCAAGGGGGCCATCGATGCCTTCGGCATCGGGGTGAAGGGATGCAGTGCCCTCGATGTGGGCGCCTCGACGGGGGGATTTACGGACTGCCTGCTGCAGGAAGGGGCCCGGAAGGTCTATGCCGTCGACGTGGGCTACGGACAGATCGCCTGGAAACTCCGCAATGATCCGCGGGTCGTTCTCTTCGAGCGGACCAACATCCGTCATTTCAGCGGTGTGGGCGTCGAGGAGCCCGTCGATATCGCGGTAATCGACACCTCCTTCATTTCGCTTCGGCTCGTCATCCCTTCCGTCCTCCGGTTCGTGAAAAATGGTGGGACCCTTCTGGCCCTCGTCAAGCCGCAGTTCGAGGTTGGCAAGGGCGAAGTGGGCAAAAAAGGAGTCGTCCGGGACCCGGCGCTGCACCTCAAGGTGGTGGGGGATCTGGCATCCTTCTGCGCGGAGCTGGGCCTTTCCGTCCGGGGGACCTGCGAGTCGCCACTGACAGGCCCCGAAGGGAACAGGGAGTTTTTCATCTGGGCGGTGAAGTGAAAGAATCGTGAAACAATTTCGCAGGCTCAAAACCGCTTATCGACGGTTCTAACGCTTGCTTCGTTGCGGCCGCAAAAACTCGCCCTTCGGGCTCAGACAGTTTGCGCCGCGGGCACTCCGCTTCGCGAAGAACCGTTCGCGAAAAGTCGGTTTGAACGAGCCTCACAAAACCGTTTCACGATTCTTTGGTGTGAGAATGATCAAAAGGTTTGTGAAAAACATCGAGATCCGGCTGGCCGAGACGGCAGGCTTCTGCATGGGCGTCAGAAGGGCCGTGGACATGGTCCTCGATAT
>DATJPI010000365.1:0-12433 GCA_035506495.1 Syntrophales bacterium | reverse complement strand
GTAATCAGGGTGACGAGCAGAATCGCCGTCAGGAAGAGCATCATGAGAATGAGCTTCTTGGTCAGGGAAATGTTGAGAAAAAAGGTCTTGAACATTCTTGCGAAAACGTTTTCCTCCTCATTGAGGATTCGAAGAGTGGGCCCTGAAAATGAAGGCATTTCCAGAAACGATTCCGATCATCCTTAACATCAATCGCAGACCCTGTCAACGCCGCCGAACCGGACTGCGACCGGTCCTCGCAGACTCTGCCGTTGATTTTTCAGTGACAGGTCTCTATAATCGAAACCCGCTCCGGCGAATGCATCCTGCCGGCCCTCAAGGAGCACCATTCGTGAGAGATCTCCGCGAAAAGCCTTCGGCTGGACAACGTCAGAGGTGGGTCACTCTGTATGTGGTGGCGAAGTTCTCCGTCCAGTCCTTCCTCCGAAATCGCGATCTGGAGAAGGCTGCCACACTGGCCTTCTACGGAGTCTTTGCGCTGATCCCCCTGTCCCTGACCGTGCTGTTCCTCTTCAGTCAGTACGTCGTCTCCTCTCAACGGGCGAGCCTCGCCATCGAGAGCCTCATCGTACAGATCGTTCCGGAATACTCCGAAATCATCCTCCGGGAGGTGTTCTCCCTTTCAGGGCAGAAAACGGTTGGAGTCATGGGGCTTCTGCCCCTGCTCTGGGCCCTCGTTCCCCTGGTCCGCTCTATTCGCTCGGCCTTCTTCGAGGTCTTCAAGGCGGAAAGGGCCAGGGGTTTCATCAAGGACCGGCTGATCGATTTTCTGGCCGTCTTTCTCTTTCTGTTGTTGTTCATCGGGCTCGTCGGCGGGCAGATTCTCTATGATTCCGCGAAGGGTGAGGCGCTGGCGCAGACGAACATGCTCCTTCGGCTCCTGGACCTCGCAGGTCCCACTTTGGCCGGGACTCTTTTTATTGCCTTTTTTTTCCTCGTTTTTTCTCCTGTCCGCCTGGAATGGTGGAATCTTCTCCTGAGTGCCTGCTTCACGGCTTGCCTTTGGTCGGTTGTAAGACCGATCTTCGTCATGTTCCTTCAGTACAACCCCGATTACGGAATTGCCTTCGGGTCCCTCAAGGCCGTTTTCATTCTCGTCGTCTGGGTCTACTACACCTTTGCCGTCATCCTGTTCGGGATGCAGCTGCTGGCCAATATCCGCCGCCGTGAGGCCCTTCTGCTGTCCAGACTCTTTTCCGAAGGGAGCCGTCCTGCCGTTGATTCTCTTGTCGTTCCGTCCCGATTTGTACGTTCCTATGAGACGGGCGAGGCGATCTTCGAAGAAGGCAGCGCGGGACATGAGATGTTCTTCATCCTGTCGGGGGCTGTGCACATCCTGAGAAAAGGTCTCCTTCTTCGGGAAATGAAGGCGGGAGAGTACTTCGGCGAGATGGCCCTGGTGATCCAGGTTTCCCGAACCGCGGCGGCCGTGGCGTCCGCTCCGGACACCCGTCTGGTCATCATCTCGGAGTCGAATTTTGAAACCATTCTCCGCGAAAATCCGAAGATTGTTCTTTCGATCCTTCAGGAAATGTCAAAACGCCTGCAATACCTGAACGAGCAGTTGGACGATCTGGCGTGCATCGACCGCAAACCATGAAAGGTTTAACGCAATGAACATCGCCATCTCCTCGACTGGACCCGATCCGAATGATCTCGTCGACCCCCGTTTCGGCCGTTGCCGATTCTATATCTTCCACAACACGGAAACGGGCGTGTACACGGCGAGAGAAAACACCGCCGGCATGCACTGAATCACCCGCGGGACGGCTGCCGGGAATCTCGTAGCCGGAGAAAACGTGGATTGCGTCATCACGGGACATATCGGCCGAAAGGCGACGGCAGTCCTGAAAGGGGCAGGGGTGAGAATCTTCCTGGGCGCCATGGGCCCGGTGATGTCGTCGATCGAAGCCTTCCACCAAGGCAGACTCGAGGAGAAACTCTGATGTCCTTTCCGTAGAAAAGAAAACCCCTTTCTCCAGTGTTGAGAAGAGAAAGGGGGGAAAAAGCTCGCCATTGGAAGTCTGTGACGAGCGCTCCTGCGGGCTGGTCGAAAGCGGCCCGATGCAATGCGCCCGAAGGTCCGAGGAGCGAGGCGTACCTGGGGCGTACATGGGGCGACGAGGATCGCGGACAACGCCGCAGATGGCTGGTTTTCACCAGCCTCGATCAGAAAGAGTGTTCGGGTCCGGGGAAGCTACCCTTCCTCACATCGCCAATGTACTGCGTGACTGCGTCCTTGATTTGCGTGTTGAGGTTCGTGTACTTCTTGACGAATTTCGGCGTGAAGCGTTCGAAGAGCCCCAGCATGTCGTGCACAACGAGAACCTGGCCGTCGCAATGCACCCCGCCGCCAATTCCGATCGTGGACATGGAAAGGGATGCCGTGATCTTTTCTGCGAGCGCTGAAGGCACACATTCCAACACAATGGAGAAAGCTCCGGCCTCCTCCAGAATCTTGGCATCCTCCAGGAGCCTCATCGCCGAGGGATGATCCTTGCCCTGCACCTTGTATCCACCCAGCTGATGCACGGATTGGGGTGTGAGCCCGATATGAGCCATGACGGGAATGCCGGCCTGCGCAATTTTTCGGGTCACATCGGCGACTTCCCGTCCGCCCTCGAGCTTCACCCCGTGGGCTCCGGCTTCCTGCATGAAGCGCCCCGCGTTGCGAACCGCCTCCTCCACGGATACCTGATACGACATGAACGGCATGTCCGCGATCACCATGGCCCGCTTGACGGCCCTTGTGACGGCCTTCGTGTGATGCAGGATGTCTTCCATCGTGACGGGAAGGGTGCTCTCATAACCCAGGACGACCATTCCCAGAGAATCCCCCACGAGGATGACATCGATCCCTGCTTCGTCCATGGCTGCCGCCATGGGATAATCGTAGGCGGTCAACATGGTGAGTCGTTCCCCCTTCTTTTTCATATCTCGCACAGTTGCCGTCGTGACTCGCGTTATTTTGACCTGCGTGCTCATCCTCTCTTACCTCCCTTCAGAATCGAGCGGATTTCCGCCAGTTGTTCATCCTTCAGAGTTCCTTTTTTTTCGGCGACCTCCGCCGTAAAAAGCCCCATCTCGCGATAGAGTTTCAACAGTCCGGGAAAGCGCTTTCGCAAGCTCCGGAGATGCTTTCGAACGGTTCCCCCGTCACCCCGTGCAATCGGGCCGGTCAGCGAGGGGAGGGTGCCCTTGCTTTCGAGGTTATCGATTGTACCCTGGACCAGGGGCCAGAAAGCCCGTATGGCCTCCTCGCGGGACATACCCATGCGCCCGTAGGTCTCCTCGACAAGATACATCAGCGTCACGAGGTAATTGGAAGCCATGCAGGCCGCTGCGTGGTAAAGGGCTTTGTCCACACCGGGTATATGAAAGGGCCGACCGCCCAGATCCTCGACGATCCGATCAGCCCAGGGCAGAATCGCCTCATCGGCTGTAATGCCGAACGTGCTGCCGGGAATCTTCACGATGGCGCTCTCCACATCGGCAAAGGTCTGGAGCGGGTGGATGCAAGCGACCTGCGCCCCGCGGCTTCTTGCCGTCCGGAGCAGTTCAAGTCCGCCGACCCCGCTCGTGTGAACCACCTTGTCTCCCTTTTGAATCCCGCCGCCTGTCGCAACGGCCTCGCAGACATCCGAGATGGCGTCGTCATTGGTCGTGATCAGGATGCAGTTGGCCTCGCGAGCCGCACGCACCAGGTCCGTCGTGGGCTCGCCCCCCGTGTAGGCGACGGCCCGTCGCGCCTCGTCCAAGATAAGATCGGCGATTGCCACGATGTCATATCCGGCCCGTTTTAACAGGTGGCCCACCGCCGTTCCGACCTTGCCGGATCCAAGAATGGCGATGCGCTCCTTTTCCTTCATCCCGATCATCCCTGCCCCTATATCCTGTTGTGGTCGCTCGTGCTTCCTGCATGTGAGGAGACGGACGTGATTCCGATGACGAAGTGAGGTGCTTTCCCGTAATCGCTCTTGTCGTCCTTCAACCGCCTGAGGATCGTAATCGGGCCATGGTGAAATTGTCCATTCTTTGGAGGAATCGCGGCCATCCTTTCCCTCGATGAGAGCCTAAAACAAAAAGCCTTCCCGATTTGCGCGGGGAGGCCTGTGCACACCTCATTCATCGTTGATGGCTTTCCGTCCCCGTCCCGGTCCCTCCGATGGATCCAAGCGGTCGGCTCCTGTTAGCATGACGCCAGCACCCTGTCAAGCATCGCTTCCAGGAAGAAAAAAGATGTCCAACATTATCTCGCGGTCTAAATTTCTTGTCAATGAGGTCTCGATTTCCTATAGTATCTTCAATGTGCATAAAGGAACCCGACATGATCCTTGTAAAACTGATGGTTTTTGATCTCGACGGCACACTGGCCGATACGGGCCGCGACCTGGCCGGTTCCGTAAATATGACTCTACAGTCCCTGGGAATCCCCGAGCGTCCTGATCGGGAAATCCTCGGGTTTGTCGGCGACGGTGTCAGGAAACTCATCGAACGGTCTCTGGGGGAAGTCTACGGGAACCGTTTCGACGAAGCATTGAAGAGATTCAAAGAAATCTATGCCGAACACCTCCTGGATCATACCGTCCTATACCCGGGCGTGCAGGATGTCCTTCGATATTTTGGCCGAAAAGAGAAGGTTCTCATCACCAACAAGACCCGGGATTTCACCGTGGCCCTTTGCAGCGGACTGGGCATCGCAGGGTTCTTCAAAGAAATCATCGCCGGGGATTCGAATGAATTCATGAAACCGGACCCCAGACTTTTGCTGCCTCTTCTGGATCGCTTCCAATCATCACGCGCCGAGACTCTCATGGTGGGCGACGGGACAAACGATATCCTGCTTGCGCGGAATACCGGCGTCCTGAGCTGCGCATTTCTCAACGGTCTCGGGAAGAGGGAGGAGTTGCTGCGACTGCAGCCGGATTTTGTCATTGAAAAGATGACCGATCTGAAGAAAATTGCCTGCTAGAGAAAGCATGACATGTTGACGAAGGTTCGTAAGACGATCAAAAAATACGGCATGCTCCGGAAGGGGGAACATGTCCTCGTTGGGGTTTCGGGAGGCGCTGATTCCGTCGCCCTGCTCGCGGTGCTCCATCGCCTTCGCCCTCTCTACGGACTGTCCCTGACGGTGGCTCACTTCAATCACAAAACCCGACCCGGTGAATCGGATCGAGACGAGGCCTTCGTGCGCAACCTCTGCAGGTCTTTGGCGATCGAACTGATTTGCGGCTCGCACAGGGAAGAAAGCCGGACCCGGGGTCTTTCCCCGGAAGATTTCCTGAGGCGCAAGCGTTATGGCTTCTTGGATCGGGCCAGGCGAAAATCGGGCGCCGGCCTTGTCGCTCTGGGTCACCATCAGAGTGATCAGGCCGAGACTGTCCTTATGAATATCATCCGGGGCACCGGCCTGTCCGGACTGTCGGGCATCCCGCCCGTACGAGACACCCGGTTCATCCGCCCGCTGATCGACTGCACGCGTCGCGAGATTCTGGAGTATCTCTCCGCAGAGGGCCTTTCTTTTGTGGATGACAGCACAAACACCGACGAGCGCTTCCTGCGTAACCGTGTCCGCATCCGTTTGTTGCCCGAGCTGGAGGAAAGGTTCAACCCGAACATCCGTGAAGCCCTCTGCAGATTGGCTGATGTCGTTCGGGAGGAAAATGATTATATTACACGGCAAGCGAAGGTTCACGTGGCGCGCTGGAAAGACGACGGCACGCCGGAGCGCCCCTTTGAGTTCCCCATCGCCGAGTTCCAGGACCTTCACCCCGCCCTGCAACGAAGAGTGATCCTGGAAATGGCACGGATAGCCTCGGCCGCCGACAGTGCCGTTGGCTTTGACCATGTGCAGGCTGTGCTGGGCCTGGCAGATAGAGCAAAACCCGGGGGGTCCCTGAATCTTCCCGGAGGACTGCTGGTCCGGAGGCGTTACGATCGCATGGCATTCCATCGGCTCGAGAAGGACGCAGGGAGACAGGCCTCCGGGGAGTCGTTCAGATTTAACATCACCGTACCGGGAACGGTCCGGATCGCAAGCCTTGGTCTGACCCTCCGGTTCCGTGAGTTGAAGCGTGTTCCTGCATCGCTGGCGGCGGATCGGCGGGCCTATATGGATATGTCCCGGATCGCTTTTCCGATCGTCGTGAGAAATATTCACCCGGGAGACCGGATTCAACCCCTGGGGATGAAAGGAACTCGAAAGCTCAAATCGATCCTCATCGACGAAAAGATCCCCGGGGAAATCCGCGGGAAGATCCCCGTCGTGGCCGATGCTCTTTCCGTTCTGTGGGTGCCGGGGGTTCGTCTTTCCGAAAGGGTCCGAATCGGAAAAGGGACGAAACACGTCCTGAGCGCAGAAATCATTTGATAATTTGACGAGGTGGGTATATATATTTTCACTATTTCCGGGCGTTGATTTTTCGAAAATCCCCTTGTCGAGTCAGGCCGATCGCTTCATGATTTTGACATTGACGCCCGCAACCCTACAGACGGAGGAAATCGAGGATTGAATCCTTTACAGAAAAATATCGCCCTCTGGCTGATCATCAGCCTCATTTTCGTACTGTTGTACAATCTCTTCAATCAACCAAAGAATTCCCAGGAAACCGTCATCTTCAGCGACTTCATCGCCGCTGCCGAAAAAGGCCAGGTCGTGGAGGTCAGCATCCAGGGCGAAAACATCTCGGGAAAGTTTCTCAACGGCAAGAGCTTCAAGACGTACGCCCCGAAGGACGCAGGGTTTATCCCTCTGCTCAAGGAGAAAGGCGTGCGGATCGCCGCCAAACCCGTCGAGGATTCTCCCTGGTACATGACGGTGCTCATTTCGTGGCTCCCGACGATCCTTCTGATCGGCATCTGGATTTTCTTCATGCGCCAGATGCAATCCGGTGGAGGAAAGGCCATGTCGTTCGGCAAGAGCAGAGCCCGACTGATGACGGACCGGTCGAAGAAGGTGACCTTCAACGACGTGGCGGGCATAGACGAGGCCAAGGGAGAACTCCAGGAGATCATAGACTTTTTGAGGGACCCGAAAAAGTTCACTCGCTTGGGCGGTCGTATCCCCAAAGGGGTTCTCCTCGTGGGACCCCCCGGTACGGGGAAGACCCTTCTGGCGAGGGCCATTGCCGGTGAGGCCGATGTACCCTTCTTTACGATCAGCGGCTCCGACTTCGTCGAGATGTTCGTCGGGGTGGGCGCCTCCCGTGTGAGGGACCTCTTCACGCAAGGCAAGAAAAGCGCCCCCTGCATCATCTTCATCGATGAGATCGACGCTGTTGGCCGCCATCGAGGTGCGGGGCTGGGCGGTGGCCACGACGAGCGGGAACAGACCCTGAACGCCCTTCTTGTCGAGATGGACGGGTTCGAGTCCAACGAGGGCGTCATCCTGGTATCGGCGACCAATCGTCCCGATGTCCTCGATCCGGCACTGCTCCGTCCGGGACGTTTCGACCGGCAGGTCGTCGTGAACCTCCCCGATGTGAAGGGACGAGAGATGATTTTGGCCGTTCACACGCGCAAGACGATCATCTCCGAGGATGTGGACATGAAAGTCATCGCCCGCGGGACCCCGGGGTTTTCGGGTGCCGACATCGAGAACCTCGTCAACGAGGCGGCCCTCCATGCAGCGCGCCTGGGCAAGGAAAAAGTTTCCATGATGGATTTCGAGTTCGCCAAGGACAAGGTCCTCATGGGAGCCGAGCGGAAGAGCATGGTGATCAGCGAACAAGAAAAACGCATCACGGCCTACCACGAGTCGGGTCATGCCCTGGTGGCAAGGCTCCTGCCCGGCACGGACCCGATCCACAAGATTACCATCATCCCCCGCGGCAGGGCACTGGGGCTCACGCAGCAGCTTCCCATCGACGAAAAACACACCTATCCCAAACGCTATCTCCTGAACACCATTTCGATCCTGCTGGGCGGGCGAGCCGCAGAGGAACTCGTCCTGGATGACTTCACGACAGGTGCCGGAAACGACATCGAACGAGCGACGGACCTGGCGCGGAAGATGGTCTGCGAGTGGGGCATGAGCCCGCAGATGGGCCCCATGAGCTATGGAAAAAAGGAGGAGCAGATCTTCCTCGGCCGGGAAATTGCTACTCACAAAGACTACAGCGATGAAACGGCAAAGAAGATCGACGCCGAGATCGCCACGATCATCTCGTCGGGGTATGAAAAAACGAAGAGCCTCCTTTCCGATAATCTCGCCAGCCTGCATCGGCTTGCCGACGAGTTGATCAAGCGTGAAGTGCTCAATGGGGAGGATCTCGATGCCATCATCCTCGGACGCGATCCTGCCGTCGCCCAAAACGCGGAAAACACGGCTCCGTCGTATTGATTCCGCTTGAAGCCGTGGATCGAGCAAGGCCATGGCATCCATGCGCAGGTGATGTTGCTGAACTCGGTGCGTTTCCCGAAGGACGGAAACGCACCCTCGTTTAAGGCCGCCCTTGAAGAACCGTATCCGCCTCCTTCAACTTTCTTCTCGCCCCGAGGCCGAAGCCTGCTTGAAAAAGATCGGCGTCGAACCCTACGGAATTGCCTCGATGTTGCCCAAGATGAGACATTACAACCTGCTCATCGAGGGGATCAAACCCAAGGTATCCAACATCATCAAGCAGGAGATGCTGTCGCTGGGCGGCGATGCAGCAGTATCTCGCGGCACCGTCGACTGCAGCGTCGAGAAAACGGATGTGCTCATCATGGGCAGCGAGAAACAGGTACTGCGCTTCATCGACAAGATCCGCCTCCAGCCCTTCGGCTTGAAGGAGATCGCCGCTGATCTGTGCGAAATCCTCGAGAACGTTTCCCGCGATGTCTTCCTTTTGAAAACGCCTCGGCGAGTGATTTCCATCTCCAGCCGGACCCTCATCATGGGAGTCATCAACGCAACGCCTGATTCCTTCTCCGACGGCGGCGCCCTCGCCGACGAAAGGGAAGGGCTGCACAGAGCCGTTCAGCTGGTCAACGAGGGCGCGGACATCCTGGATGTGGGCGGTGAATCCTCGCGGCCCGGCGCAAAACCGGTGCCGCTCAAGGAAGAACTTCGCCGGGTGATTCCACTGATCCGATTGATCACGAAGGAACTCTCTGTCCCTGTTTCCATCGACACGGCCAAGGCTGAAGTGGCCCGTCAGGCCATCGAGGCGGGAGCGGAGATCATCAATGACATTTCGGCCCTTAGGAGCGACGGGAGAATGGCCCGGATGGCCGCCTCGTCAGGCGCCGCGGTGATCCTCATGCACATGCGGGGCCGTCCTGCAACCATGCAGAAAGGGCCCCTCACCTACGGATCCCTCCTTGGTGAAATCATGGAATTTCTGGAGAATCGCGTGGAAGCTGCCTGCGCTGCCGGCATTCCGCGGGAGAGACTCCTGATCGACCCGGGGATCGGCTTCGGCAAGACGAGTGACGACAATCTTCGGCTTCTGCATCATCTCGGGATATTCAAGGCCATCGGGTTGCCCATCTGCATGGGAGTATCGCGCAAGGCCTTCACGGGCCGGGTGACGGGTGTGAACGTGCCCCATGAACGGATCGAGGGGACGGCCGCTGCGGTGACGGCGGCCATCCTGAATGGGGCAAATCTGGTTCGAGTGCACGACGTCGCGTTCATGAGGCGGGTCGCCGCCATGGCCGACGCTATCAGGAGAGTCCGATGATCGAGGCCGTGGGAGTTGATATCGCCGATGTGAAAAGAATTAGGGACGCCCTGAAACGATGGGGCGAGAAGTTCGTGACGAGGACGTTTTCGAGCCGTGAGGCCGAGTACTGCCGTCGTCACAGGGATGAAGCCCTTCGGTTTGCTGCACGATTTGCCGCCAAGGAGGCGTTCATCAAGTGCATGGGCTCCACCCGCGGCATTACATGGAACGAAATCGAGCTGCTCAACGATCGTGCAGGCAAACCCCATTTTCATCTGTCCGACACCCTGCAGAAGAAACTCAAAGAAAGAGAAATCCAAAAGGTCCATGTCAGCATCACCCACACGGCGGAATATGCCGTGGCCCTCGTCGTCTTCGAGTCCTGATCAGGCGGGTGCAACGGAAGGCAAGAGAGGAATTGATTTTGAAATTGATTTCTGATAGTCGGGAACGAACCCTCGAGACGGGCCGGCTGATCGGTGGGATCCTCGAAAGAGGGGACGTCGTGGCTCTCAGCGGGGAACTGGGCTCCGGGAAGACCTGCCTCACCCAGGGCATGGCAAAAGGCCTGGGGGTTGCCGATAATGTCCCGGTGGTGAGCCCCACGTTCACCCTGATCAACGAGTACCCGGGGGGCCGCGTCCCTCTTTTTCACCTGGATGTTTACCGGCTATCTGGATGCCGGGACCTCGAGGACATGGGCTATGAAGAGTATTTTTACGGCGGCGGAACCATCGTGATCGAATGGGCCGAAAAGATCCGGGAGATTCTGCCGGCGAACACCCTCTTTGTGAGCATGCGTTACATCGACGAGAACACCCGTGAAATGACCGTAGAGGGGCCCCGGGACAAGATACAGAAACTCGAGGAACTTCTGAATGCAAATTCCTCGCACCAAGCTGCCCGGATTTAGAGACATGAGAAAGAATTTTATCGGTTATCATGCTCGCGTACCCCGCGTCACCGTTCGACAGGCTCACGTCGGGCGCCGCGGGGAGTGTGCGTGCAATCGTTTTCGGGAGGAATGATTTCATGGCGCTGATCGTACAGAAATACGGTGGGACCTCTGTCGCCAACCTGGAGAAAATCCGGAATGTAGCCGAGCGGGTCATTCGCGCAAAGGAAAAGGGCAACAGCGTGGTCGTCGTGCTGTCGGCCATGGCCGGGGAGACGGACCGGCTCATCGGGATGGCAAACCAGGCGTCGGAGAACAAACCGGATGAAAGAGAATACGACGCCCTCATTGCAACCGGCGAGCAGGTGACGGTGACGCTTCTGGCCATCACCCTGAACCGGATGGGTCATCAGGCTCGATCGTTTCTCGCCCATCAGGTCAAGATTCATACGGACCGCGCGCACACCAAGGCCAGGATCCTCAAGGTGGATACCCGCGAAATTGAAAAGGATCTGAAGAAGGGACACGTTGTCGTCGTTGCCGGATTTCAGGGGATCGATTCGGAGAATCATGTCACAACGCTGGGTCGAGGCGGTTCGGACACGAGCGCCGTTGCACTGGCGGCTGCCCTGAAAGCCGATATGTGCGAGATCTATACCGATGTGGACGGGGTCTACACGACGGACCCGAACCTCTGCCGCGCGGCACGTAAGCTCGACAAGGTCTCCTATGATGAAATGCTGGAGATGGCAAGTGCCGGGGCCAAGGTTCTCCATCCGCGTTCTGTGGAACTGGCCAAGAAATATGATGTACCCGTGTATGTAAAATCATCGTTCACCGATGATGATGGCACTCTGGTTACCAAGGAGGATGAGGAAATGGAAGCAGTCGTTGTGTCGGGAGTCACTTATGACAGGGATCAGGCGAAAGTCACCGTCGTTCACGTTCCGGACCGGCCCGGGATCGCCGCCCGTCTTTTCACGACGTTGTCGGACCGCAACATCCCCGTCGACATGATTATCCAGAATGCCAGCGTGGAAGCCTTCACGGATCTTTCCTTCACCGTTTCCAAAAAAGACATGAAGGAGGTAGAGCGCCTGATCGGTCCCGTCGCCAAGGAAATCGGCGCCCAGGGGGTCCAGTACGATCAAAACATCTCCAAGGTATCCATCATCGGAGTAGGCATGCGCAGCCACGCCGGTGTTGCCTCCAGGATGTTTGCGGCCCTTGCCAAAGAGGGGATCAACATCCTCATGATCAGCACATCGGAGATCAAGATCTCCTGTGTCATCGAATCCAAGTACACGGAATTGGCCGTTATGGTTCTTCACGAGACTTTCGGGCTTGACCGGAAGTAAACAGAATGCTCTTGAACAAAGGCCAGGCTGATTTCTTTGCAGAGATCGGCCTGGCCTTATGCGAATGGGGCAGAGTTATGAAAATCGGCAGGGATCAGCTCCTCGGAAGCTTCGCCCTTCTCATCCTGACGGCCCTGCTCATGCTGCTTGCCACCCCTGGGCAATCCCCCCGCGAAACGCCTGTCCTGGATGTTCCTTACTCAATAGAAACTCCCGGTGCGATTGCGGTGGAATTGACCGGAGAATCTGGCCGCAACGGCATCTATTTTATCCCCAGAGGAACCCACATGGCCGGTTTCCTCGCCATGACCGGAATTCATCCTTCCGGCAGCCTGGAGGAGCCGAAGAACGCCTTCGTGTTCAAGTCTGCGACAACCGTCAATCTTCTTGCGCAACCTCCCGGAATCTCCGTTGGGCCCATGTCTGCGGAAAAGCGCCTGGCCCTCGGCATCCCGATCGACATCAACCGCTCATCCCGGGAGGAACTCGTCCTTGTGCCTGGAATCGGCGAAAAAACGGCAGACAAGATC
>DATJPI010000364.1:0-3183 GCA_035506495.1 Syntrophales bacterium | reverse complement strand
AAGGCGTTGATTGCGGAGCTGTTCACGATATGGAACTGGAAGTCGAAGGGGACCCGCTGCTGATTCGCCAGGATCTGTTGGCCGATCTTCCGGACAAAGTCGTTGGCCCTCTGATTCTTCGACAGGGCATTTGCCTTTTGAAGTTTCTCGTAGGTCTCTCGGCCGAGCTTCTTTTCCTCCTCGATCGTGAGCCCAGCCCCGAAGGAAGCGGTGACGCATGTAAGAAGCATGGACGTGCATATCAGGCCGACAAAGGAGGCCCTCAATCTATTTTTATTCAATAATGTCATTTAGTTACAAAGCAATACCCCGATGGTTCAGGGCAGAGGTCTTTCTCCTTGGATCCCCTCCTGTATCGGGGAAGGGATGAATCGTAAGCATCATTATAATGGCTTTTCGATGATAATCAAGACGATGTTCCTGTTCATCGGACCGATGATTGCTGTTGACAAGTGCAAATTTGTGGTATAATTCACAAACTTGTAACGTCAAGCATCTCGGGAATGTGCTTTCCGTTACCGATTTCATGATGTCGTGCCGGCGGCCCACCGGGCTAGCGGCGAGTGCCCGGGTGCCCATTGCAGAAGAGAGAGCGGATCCACTCCAGAACCATTACCGTAAATACCTACGAGATTGACGACTCGTCCCTGCTGGTTGAAGGCGACCTGGTGGATGAGCGTTTCTTTCCCTCTTTCTACTACAGCAGGAGCGAGTTCCTGGATCCCGGGATCGTCCATGACATCCGGGTCGAGATGAAGGTGAAGCTTCCGAGGCTCGAGGTCACCGAGGTCCGCGCTCAGATGAGGAAGATCCCCATCTCGGATTGCCTCGGTGTGGAGTCCAGCGCGGAAAAAATTGTGGGCATCCGGATAAAGCCCGGCTTCTCCAGGGACTTGAAAGCGCGGCTGGGCGGCACGGCCGGCTGCCTGCACATGACGACGTTGATCTATCACATGGGAGCGGCGGCGGTCCAGGGAATGTGGGCCTGGTTCAGCAGGAAACGGGAGGGCGGCTCCACTCGCTCGTTGGATTATGATCCGGGCATCCTGAAGGACAGCTGCTGGTTGTGGCGGGAAAACGGACCCTTCTTCGAGAAGGTGGAAAAACTTCGGGGGGGCAAGGAATAGTAAGGAAGCGTAGACGGTCTTTCTCACGCGTTCACATGGTCAAGAATATCAACCCTGCGGTCTATCGCCGAAAACGCATTCTCTTCTATGTTCTGCCCGCCGTCGGTTACGCGGCCTTGATCTTTTCGCTGTCCTCGTCCCCATTGGATATCGAGGAGCTCGCGCCCGTCTTCGAACAGGACAAACTGCTGCATCTCGTGGAGTACTATATTTTCGGATACCTGCTCATGAGGGTTTTCACGACATCCCCTGACTCATCCGTGGCCGGGAAAGCCGTGTTCGCGACGATTCTCGTCGGGACCGTTTACGGCGCGAGCGACGAACTCCATCAGTACATTGTCCCCGGCAGGAGCTGCGACCTCCTGGATTTTCTTTTCGATGCCGCGGGAGCGACCCTTGCGGCCGTCACCTTTCCTTTCGTGCGTCACCAGCTGGGGCCGATGCGGGCCCTGGAAAATCGAATCGAGGGAGAGGTAAGCCGGCGTTGACGAAAAAATACGTGGTGACCGTCGACGGTCCGGCCGGATCGGGGAAGAGCACCGTAGGTCGCCTGCTCGCACAAAGGCTCTCGTACGTTTATCTCGATACGGGGGCTCTCTACCGGGCCATGGCGCTGAAAATCCAGGCGGCGGGTCTATCCCACGGGGACCGCGAGAAGATTGCCGCTCTCTGCGCATCCACGGCCATTGCCCTTCGCGAGCGCGACGGGGCCACCAGGGTCATACTCGACGGGAAGGATGTGACAGAGTTCATCCGGACCCCGGAGATCAGCATGCTCGCCTCGACGATATCGACCCTGCCCGAGGTCAGAGGCGCTCTGCTCTCCGTGCAGCGGGACACGGCCCGTGACGGCGGTGTCGTGGCTGAGGGGCGGGACATGGGAACCGTTGTGTTTCCCGGTGCCGACGTGAAGTTCTTCCTGACCGCCAGCGCCGGGGAGAGGAGCCGACGACGCTGGCATGAACTCCGCGAGCGGGGTCACGAGGTGGGCCTCGAAGAGGTTCTGAGGGATGTTGTCCAGAGAGACCGCCAGGACAGCGAACGGGAGATCGCCCCTCTTCGTCCGTCCGATGACGGGGTTCTGGTGGATTCGACGGGGAAAACCATCAACGAGGTGGTGGAGGAAATGCTTGGAGCAGTCCGGGGGAAATCCTCCAAAACGCTTTAAGTGCTTGATATTTTATAATTCGTATGTTACGTCTCAAATGTTTTATCGGGGCGTAGTATGAAATTTAACGGGGGGGTTTTCGTTAGATGGGCAAGGATGAGAGCGTAAAGGTGGAAGAGCAGAAAACAGCGGATCAGGACAGGGGGGCGGCGGAAGAGCAGGCAACACCGAAGAAAGAGGACGAGGTGGGCTTTTCAGCCCTCTACGAACAGAGCCTCCAGGAGCTGCGGTCAGGCGAGATCGTGATCGGCAAAGTGGTGCAGATCAGCAGCGATTTTGTCATGGTCGATGTCGGATCCAAGACGGAGGGAATGATCCCCGCCCGCGAATTGCGGGATGCGAACGGAAACATTTCCCTCAACGTGGGGGACGAGATCGAGGTCCTCGTGGAAAGGAGGGACGAGGACTACAATCTGATCCTCTCTCGCGACAAGGCCGCCCGGATCAAGATCTGGGGGAACATCAAGGAGAAGTTCGAAAACAATCAGCCCATCCAGGGCCTCATCACCCAGCGGGTGAAGGGTGGCCTCACGGTGGACATCGGGATTCCGGCCTTCCTGCCCGGCTCTCAGGTGGACATCCGGCCCGTGAGGGATCTCGACCGCTACGTCGGTCAAAGCATGCTCTTCAACATCCTCAAGTATGACCGCGACCGCAACAACGTCGTCTTGTCCCGGCGGGCCATCATGGAGAAGGAACGCGAGTCGGACCGCAAGCAGCTTCTCGAGACGATCGAGGAAGGGAAGATCGTCGAGGGGATCATCAAGAACATCACCGACTACGGCCTCTTCATCGACTTGGGCGGCATCGACGGTCTTCTGCATGTGACCGATATCTCCTGGGGCAAGGTGCCCAAGCCGTCCGACACGTTCAGCAACGGCGACAAAA
>DATJPI010000363.1:0-2415 GCA_035506495.1 Syntrophales bacterium | reverse complement strand
CCCGGCAAAATCACGCAGGCCGGCGGTGAGCTTCAGGTTGGGGATCGTGTTGTTGAAGAGCTGCACGAGGCTCTGCTCGTAGTCGACCTTCGTTAACTTAACGGGGCTGGTATACTCAAAGTGGTACCATGAGAAAGGATCGTCCATGGAGGCAGAGGTGTCCATGATGACCTCGAAGTTGTTGGTCTTCTGCACCAGCGCGCCCGATTTCAGTTTCGGGTTGAGGTCCTGCGCAGGGATAGGTTTAAGGCCTGTGGCGCATCCGCCCAGCAGGGCCAGACACATTACGACGGCAAGCAACTTGATCATATTTCTGACCATATGTAACCCTCCTTGTGGATGAAATGACTCTGTTCGGTTTTAATCGTTCGGCTGGATCGGTTGAGTCGAGCACCCGGAATCTTATATGAATCGCGGACATCAGGATGAGTTGAAATATTGCATCGGTCTATGAGCCCGACCCGCTGGAAAGAAAGATGGAAATGGTGAATATCACGTGGAGAGTCTTGCCCCCCGCTCTCCCCCTCGAACTAACGAAAAAACATATATAAAAATTCCGCGGGAAATTCAATCATTAATATGCCCGTCGTTAAAAAAAACGGCGCAGTGCCGCTGCGGCCCATTTTCTGGACATTCGTCGTTATTTCTGCCAGAATATTGAATCCTTAGTCCCATCCACGACCACGAAAGGAGAACCCATGGCATGAAGGTGATCGCATTCAACGGCAGCGCCCGCAAGGACGGCAACACGGCCATACTGCTCAACACCGTTCTCGATGAGATCAAGAAAGAAGGCATCGAGACCGAGCTTTATCAGCTCGCAGGGAAGAAAATCCAGGGCTGCATTGCCTGTTACAAGTGCATGAAAAACAAAGACAGGCGCTGCGCGGGGCCGAAGGACATCGTGAATGAAAGCATCGAGAAGATGATCGAGGCCGACGGGATCCTCCTCGGCTCTCCGACCTATTTCGCCGACGTGTCGGCCGCCACACGCGCCCTCATCGAGCGGACAGGCTATGTAGCCCGCGCCAACGACTACATGTTCAAGCGCAAGGTAGGCGCAGGTGTCATCGCCGTGAGGCGCGGAGGGGCCATTCACGCATTCAACTCCCTGAATCTCTTCTTTTTCTACCAGCAGATCATCAACCCGGGTTCCAGCTACTGGGCCTTCGCCATCGGCCGCGACCCCGGCGAAGTCCTCAACGACGCCGAGGGGATCCAGACGATGAAGACGCTGGGACAGAACATGGCCTGGCTGCTCAAGAAGGTACGCAGGTAGATCCTGCTCTGCGAAGAATCCTTTTCGTCGCCGTTCAGTGGGCTGATCCCTATCGATCGATTTGGACGATCCATGGGGGCCGTGAAACGCGGCCCTTCCACCCATGGAACATTGCTCTCCGTTCACATCGGGGTCTCCGGAAAGAGTCCCATTCCGTCACGAATTTGCCAGAGCCGCTCCCCGGGATATGAATGGAAAATTTCCATTGGTTCCTTGTTGACAACGCGAAAGCTTCTCATATATAAAGCTCGAAACACATCAGAGCCTTCACTTTTTTTACAATGAAACCGAATGGAGGGGATCGGTTATGTTGGAAATGGAAAGTCACGAAAAGTTCAAGGCCGTTCATGATCTGATGCACGAGATGGTCGAGATGTGGCAGCGGGTGAAGGACTTGGAAGCATCCGATCGCGACCATCGACAGGAGATCGAAGCACTCCGGTCAAGCGATGCCCGCCTCCGCTGTGTCATCGAGAAACTTCCGCTTCGTTTCTTCTTCAAGGACTCCGCGCTCAACTACGTTCTCTGCAGCGATGCCTATGCCCTCGATTGGGACATGAAGCCGGATGAACTGGCCGGCAAATCGGACCGTGACCTTTTTACCGCGGAGGTCGTCGAGAAGCTGGCCAATGTCGAATACGAAGTGATCCATACGGGCAAGATGGAGATTGCCGAAGAAGACCGTCTTGCCGCCGGGCAGGAAATCACGGTCCTTGCGATCCGCAAGCCCATCGTCAACGGGACGGGAGCGACGCTGGGTCTTCTCTGCGTGCTGTGGGATATCACGCAGGACAAACGCTTGAGGGCAAGCCTGCAAAGCCGGATTCACGAATTGGAAGGTGCCCTGTCGGAGAGAGTCGGGCAGGTGGAGTCGCTGAAATCCCAGCTCGAAGCGGCATTGGCGGAACACCGCGAGAAGGCAGATCTGTTCAGCCGCCTTCGTCAGGATCTCGAAGCCGAGATCACGGCACATAAGGATGATATCCAGCGCAAAATTGCCGATCACACGCAAAAGGAACAGGAGTTCGGCCAACTGCGCTCCCTGCTGGAAGGCGAGATCGCATCACACAAGGATGAGATCCAGCGCAAGACCGCCGACCATGCCGAGAAGGCGCAGGAATTCGATCGGCTACGGG
>DATJPI010000362.1:0-9591 GCA_035506495.1 Syntrophales bacterium | reverse complement strand
CTCGATCTTCAGCGGGCCGCCCTGCCTGCGCAAAACGGCCGTCCGGATCTTCAAGACCTGTTTGCTTTCTTCTGATGTTTTTCGAGCTGCCATCTATTCCTCGGGTTTCGGGCTCTCTGGTCGATTTCGTTTATTTCGTCTTGTATGTTTACTTCAGTCTTTCAGTTTGTCCCAGAATCAGGTAAACGCTTTTTCATGGTTTGAGCCTGGCGTGGCAGACCGTTTTCGTCTTGGGCCTCGAGCCCGTTAAATAGCAAGGGTCGCCACGCCACACTCCCAAAGCCCGAACAGTTGTCTGAGACCTCAAACGGATCTCGCATCACCGCAAGAAAGGGTAAAAGGAGCCTCCCATGAAAGAAGCACAGCGTTTCGTCGGCATCGATATCTCCAAAGAAGAGCTGGTGGTGGCTGTTCGGCCCACCGCAGAGCTCCAGAGCTTCCCCAACACCGAAGAGGGACTGGCAGCCCTGGTTCGGTTCCTCCAGCCGCTCAGTGCCCACGCCATCGTCTTGGAGGCCACCGGCGGCTTTGCCCGGGCTGCGGTCAATGCCATGGCCCTGGCGGCCCTGCCTGTTGTGGTCGTCAACCCCCGGCAGATCCGGGACTTTGCTCGCTCCGTGGGGCTGTTGGCCAAAACCGATGCCATCGATGCCCGGATCATCGCCCGCTTTGCCGAAGCCGTTCGCCCCGAATTCCGGCCCCTCAAGGACCTGGAGACCCAAAAACTCGAGGCGCTCAATAACCGCCGCAGACAGATCGTCGAGATGCTCACGGCGGAAAAGAATCGCCTCGGGGCGTCTCCGGAGTGGTGTCACAAGGACATCCGCTCCCATATCGCCTGGCTCGAGAAGCGTCTCAAAAGAGCCAATGACGATATCGACGATCTCATCCAGCAAAGCCCCATCTGGCGCCAGAAGGAAAAGATCCTCACCAGCGTCCTGGGGGTGGGCCCCGTGGTGACCACCACACTGCTGTGCGGCCTGCCTGAACTGGGAGCCCTCAGCGCCCGCAAGCTTGCGGCTCTCGTCGGGGTGGCTCCCTTCAACCGCGACAGCGGCCAATCCCGCGGACGGCGATCCTGCTGGGGAGGCCGGGCCCAGGTGCGGGCCGCGCTCTACATGGCGGCGCTCACGGCCAGTCGCTGCAACCCCGTGATCCGGGACTTCTACCTGCGACTTCGTAGTGCCGGGAAACCCGCCAAGGTGGCGCTTGTGGCCTGCATGCGGAAAATCCTGGTCATCCTCAACGCAATGATAAAGAGCAATTCCTGCTGGCAGCAGGCTTAAAAATCTTGTTGAAAAGGAACACAGTTGCTATTTCGTCTCGGCGCCTGCGGCGCCGTAAGGTTTTGCCTTGCGGCTTTTTGCTTGTGGCTTGCGCCTCCCCTAAACGACCCGCTTGAGTTCCGCCGGAGACACGGTGGCCGTGCCGATCTTGCCGACAACGATGCCGGCCGCCTTGTTGGCCATGTAGGCTGCCTCGCGAAAAGAGGCACCGGAGGCAAGCGACAGGGCGAAAAGACCGATCGCCGTATCCCCCGCACCGGTCACATCGAACACTTCCTTTGCCTCGGCGGGGATGTGAAAGTCCCGGCCCCCGCGCTCGAAGAGGTCCATGCCCGCTTCGCCACGCGTGATGAGAACCGCACGGAACCCGTATTGTCTCATGATCTCCCGGCCGATACGGACGATCTCGGTACGTCCTTTTGCATTGATCTCGTGGGTGTTCTCGACGCCCACTGCGCGACCTGCCTCATGGTGGTTCGGGGTGATGACATCGAAGTCCCGGTAGACATTGAAATCATTGCGCTTCGGATCCACGCAGACCGGAATCCGGCGGTCCGCCGCGATCTGGCGGATGCCCTCCAGGAGGCGCTCTGTCACGATTCCCTTGTTGTAATCGGAGATGACGATCGCTTGAAGCTCGTCCCGGATATCGGAAACATACTGAACGATGCGGTCAATGCTGTCGGGCTGGACGAGCTGCCGGCTTTCCCTGTCATAACGGACCATCTGCTGGCCGTGGGCGACAATCCTTGTTTTCACCGTCGTGGGGCGCTCCTTCTCTACAATGAGGCCCTCGGTGTTTACGCCCATCTGCCGGAGTTCATCCACGAGCCAGCGGCCCATCTCATCGGGTCCGATGATCCCCGCCACGGCGACCTTGCCGCCGATCGCACGGATGTTGCTGACCACATTGCCCGATCCTCCCATCATGAGGTTTTCCTTCGTCACCTCCACGACAGGAACGGGCGCCTCCGGGGAAATCCTGGAAACCTTCCCCCAGATGAAGTGGTCCACCATGAGATCCCCGAGAACGAGCACCCGCGACAAGGGGAAATTTCCGATGATTTCGAGAGCCCGCTTGCGGTTGACCGGTCTTTTTTTCACTTCAGCCCCTATGGCGGCGGAACGACAAGTCCGATTTCGTTTTGCCTAAGCGAAGTATATTATAATTGTTAATGTTTTTTGTCAATTGTTTTCCTCACAGCACCTCTGACAACCCACTCTGCGCTTGACACATCAGCAAAAAAAATATAGTGAAATTCACTTTGTTCCTGCTTGAACCGGAGAAAAAATCGGTTGCAGATCCCTACGTTCGAGGACCGGCCATGGAAGACAGCGATCTTTTGAAGATAAGATGGGAAAAAATCGAAGCACTGGGTGCCTCGGGGGTCGAACTTTACCCTAATGATGCAAAGGTGACCCACCTGTCTCGGGACCTCCATGATGCCTACGGGCAGATGGACAACGATGCGCTCGAGAAGTTGACCGAGCGGTTTGCCATCGCCGGGCGGGTGATGGCGATTCGGAATTTCGGCAAAGGGGCCTTTCTTGCTGTTCAGGACCGTAAGGGACGGATCCAGGCCTTCATCCGCAAGGACCGGGTGGGAGACGAAACCTTCTCCCTATTCAAGACGGTCGACGTGGGCGATATTGTCTACCTCAGCGGCAGAATGTTCAAGACTCGGACGGGGGAACTGACGATCGAGGCCGAGGGCCTCAGGCTCCTCAGCAAGTGCCTCCGGCCTCTTCCGGAGAAATGGCACGGACTGACCGATGTGGAGATCCGCTACCGCCAGCGCTACCTCGATCTGGTCGTCAACCCGAAGGTCAAGGAGGTTTTCGAAACACGCAGCCGGATCATCCAGTTTATCCGCACCTTTCTGCACGACCGCGATTTTCTCGAAGTGGAGACACCCATGATGCAGCCCATGGCAGGCGGTGCCATGGCGAAACCGTTCAAAACGCACCACAATGCCCTCGGACAGGACCTCTACCTGAGAATCGCGCCGGAACTGTATCTCAAGAGACTGGTCGTGGGGGGCATGGAACGAGTCTTCGAGCTCAACCGCAATTTCCGCAACGAGGGAGTTTCTACGTTGCACAACCCCGAGTTTACCATGATGGAATTCTACATGGCCTATGCCACGTATGAGGATCTTATGACGCTCACCGAGGAACTCGTCACCGGGCTGGTTCGCGAGCTCTTCGGGACCCTGACGATCACCTACCAGGGCACCGAACTCGATTTCACACGGCCCTGGCGCAGGCTCTCCGTCAAAGAGGCCCTCGTACAGTTTGCGGGCCTCGACACCGCCGCGCTGGAGGACAGCCAGAAGGCCCTTCAGGAAGCGGAAAAGCGGGGAATTCTCTTTGAGGGAAAGCAGCCCCTGGGCAAGGTCCTGATGGGCATCTTCGACGAGGTCGTGGAGCCCAAACTCATGCAGCCTACATTCATCACCCACTACCCGCTCGAGGTCTCGCCCCTATCAAGGAAAAACAGCAAGGATCCCCGGATCGTGGACCGCTTCGAGCTTTACATCCACGGCCGCGAGATCGCAAATGCCTTTTCCGAGCTCAACGACCCCGCCGATCAAAAGATGCGTTTCCTCATGCAACTCGAGCAGCGCGAGGCCGGTGACGAAGAAGCTCACGGGATGGACGAGGACTACATCACGGCCCTGGAATACGGGATGCCGCCCACTGCGGGAGAAGGGATCGGGATCGACCGCCTGGTGATGCTGCTGACGGACTCTCCGTCGATCCGGGACGTGATCCTCTTCCCCCACATGCGCCGCAGGGAAACCGGAGAGACGCAAAAGGGAAGCGATGCGGAGTAAAAAGGGCCGAACCTTTTCTATTGCAAGCCTCGGCAGGAGGAATTAAACTCCAACCCATCATGTCGTACGAATTCTTTATCAGCCTCCGGTATCTCCGGGCAAAGAGGAAACAGATCTTCGTTTCCATCATCACCTTCATCTCCATGGCGGGCATCTTGCTGGGGGTTGCGGCTCTCATCATCGTGCTCGCCGTCATGAACGGGTTCGAGAAGGAGCTTCGTGACAAGATCCTGGGGATCAATGCCCACGTGATCCTCATGGAGTACACGGGCCCCATGAGAAACTACGAACAGGTGAAGAGAGACATCGCCTCCATCCCGGGCATCGTGGCCTCGACCCCCTTTATTTACACCCAGGCCATGCTCAAAAACGGCGACAGTGTGAGCGGCATCGTGCTGCGTGGGCTCTCGCCGGCGGATGCACGCGACGTGATCAACCTGGGCCGGATGATGGAGGGCCGACTGGAGAACCTCTCGGTTCAGGGACGAGCGCAAATGACAATGCCGAAGCCCCTGGCCGATGTCCCCGGCATTGTCCTCGGAAAGGAATTGGCACGCCACATAGGCGCTCTGCTCTACGACACGGTCCACGTAGTCTCCCCTCAGGGACTCTCCACACCCATGGGGATGGTTCCCCGGATGAAGAAGTTCGTCGTCGTAGGCATTTTCGAGTCGGGGTTCTACGAATACGACTCTACGCTCGCCTACATCTCCCTAGCAGACAGCCAGGAATTTCTCGGCCTGGGCGATCAGGTCACGGGCCTTGAAATAAAGGTCGATAACATCTATAACGCAAGGGAAATCGCCGGGGCGATCGAGCAAAAGCTGGGCTACCCCTACTGGGGCAGGGACTGGATGAAGATGAACCGCAATCTCTTTGCGGCCCTTCGTCTGGAGAAGCGAGTGATGTTCATCATCGTGGGTCTCATCGTGCTTGTGGCGGGCTTCAACATCATCTGCACGCTCATCATGGTCGTCATGGAGAAGACGAAGGACATCGCCGTTCTGAAAACCATGGGCGCCAGTTCCGGCAGCATCATGAAGATTTTCGTCCTGCAAGGCATGATCATCGGCGGCGTGGGAACCCTGCTGGGATGTCTCACGGGTCTTCTCATCTCATGGAACATCGGGCCCATTTCGCGCTTCATCGAGAACCTCTTCGGCTTCAAAATCCTGCCCGGGGACGTCTACTACCTGAGCGAGTTGCCTGCCCTGGTCAATTACGAGGACGTGGTCATTATCGTCGCGGGCAGTATCCTCATCAGCTTGCTGGCGACCCTCTACCCGTCCCGGAATGCTTCCAGACTTGATCCTGCGGAGGCAATCCGGTATGAGTAAAGGGACCGACGGACGGATTGAGATCCGTAATCTCGGAAAGACCTACACGATGGAAGGGACCCGCATCGAGGCCTTGAAGGGCATCAACCTGGATATCCATCGAGGCGAAACGCTGGCCATTCTGGGTTCCTCGGGAGCGGGCAAGAGCACGTTGCTGCACATTCTAGGGACCTTGGATCACCCGACGGAAGGCAGCTTCCTGTACGATGGGGTAAATATTTTCGAATGGGACGAAAAGAAGCTGGCGGATTTCCGCAACCGTAAGGTGGGCTTCGTCTTCCAGTTCCACCACCTGCTGCCCGAGTTCTCGAGCCTGGAGAACACCATGCTGCCGGCGCTCATCGCAGGGATGACATGGTCCGAGGCACGCCGGAAAGCCGAGGAGATTCTCGGCGAGGTGGGGCTTACCGAACGGTTGACCCACAAACCCGGCGAGCTCTCGGGCGGCGAGCAGCAACGGGTGGCCGTAGCAAGGGCCCTCGTAATGGAGCCCGAGATGCTTCTGGCCGACGAGCCTACGGGAAATCTCGACTCGGAAACGGGCACACGGATTCACGAGATGCTCGTGAACCTGAACCACAAGCGCGGCATCACGCTGATCGTGGTGACCCACAATCAGTCGCTTGCAGAGCGCATGGCCCGCTGCATCGGGCTTCGGGACGGACAGATCATAAAGGGTGCCTGAAATGACCGGATCCAGAAAAGCATTCCTCATGGCCATGGTCCTCTCCTTCGCCTGCCTGTTGGCCGTCCCGAGGGATTCTGCGGCGCAGAGGATGGCCGTGTTTCCCTTCGACGTCTACAGCGAGCGTGACGCAACCCTTCTGCGCACTGCCATCTACAACAGCATCACCCTGGAGCTCGTCAAGGTTCGGACGGTCCAGGTGGTCTCCAGAGAACAGTACGGCCCACTGATCAGCGGGAAAACGGTGGACGAGGCGCTGGCGCTCGACGTCGGCAAGCAGCTTCGGGCCGATTACGCCGTCATCGGCAGCCTCACCCAGCTTGGCAACCGCGTGAGTCTCGACGGCAAAGTCATCAACGTGGCAACCGGGGAGGTCACCGCAGGCCTCTTCGCTCAGGGAACAGGCATCGAGAATACGGGATCGATCGCAGCACAACTCGCCCGGGAAATCCTGGCACGGGTTTCCGGCAGGCAGGTCATTGCACGGATCGAGCTTTCCGGCAACCGGCGCATCGAGAACACGGTCATCTACAACGTCATCCGGAGCTCCAAGGGGAAGCTCTACTCCGAGGAAGATCTGTCAGCGGACATCCGGGCCATCTACCGGACGGGATACTTTATGGATGTCAAGGCTGACGTAGAGGACAGCGCTGAAGGCAAGGTCATCACCTTCCTCCTGGAGGAGCGCCCGTTTGTCAACGCGATCGACATCAAGGGAAACGAAGCCGTGAAGGCGGACGACATCCGCGGCGTCCTTTCCTTCAAAGTCAAACAGGCCTACAACCCGGACCGCATCAAGGCCGACACGGACAAGATCAAGGCCCTGTATGACGACAAGGGGTACTACAACGCCGAGATCTCCTTCTCGACGCAAAAAGTAAGAGACCGCGACGTCAATGTTCTGATCACCATCAGCGAAGGCGACCTGCTCCACGTCAAGAGCGTCACGTTCGTGGGCAATCAGGCTCTCTCCGAGAGCGAATTGAAAAAAATACTGGACGTGTCCGAGTGGACAATGTTTTCCTTCATGACGGATTCGGGGGTCTTCAAGAAGGAAAAGCTCCGGGACAACCTTAACCGGGTGAAGGTTTTGTACCAGAATAACGGATACATCCAGGCCCAGGTGGGGGAACCGGAGATCACCCATGACAAGAAATGGATCTACATCCGGATCCCCATCTCGGAGGGCAAGCAATTCAAGGTCGGCAACGTAGAGATCACGGGCGATACCCTTTCGGTGCCTAGACCGGAACTTCTTGACAAGCTCAACATCAAGAAGAAAGACTATTACGACCGGGAGGCAATCGCCAAGGACCTGGAATACCTGACGCGTGTCGCCAACAACGACGGCTATGCCTTCGCCGAGATCGCCCCCCGAACCGATACGAAAGAGGCGGAACAGAAGGTCGACGTCTCGTATGGGATCAAGAAAGGCAACCTCGTCTATTTCAACCGGATCAACATCAGCGGCAATACGAAGACTCGGGACAAGGTCATCCGAAGGCAGCTGGATTTCACGGAAGGGGATCTCTACAACAGCGACAAGCTCAAGAACAGTTATTCGCGGCTCAGCAAGATCCGATACTTCGAAGAAGTGAACTTTGAGACAGCAAGAGGTCCCGACGCAAACCTGACAGATATCAACATCAGTCTCAAGGAACGTCCCACGGGGATCTTCAGCGTCGGCGGGGGTTACAGCGCCCAGGACGGGGCCATGCTCATGGCTTCAGTCTCCCAGCAGAACCTTTTCGGGAGGGGGCAGATCCTGAGTTTGTCCGGCGGGCTTGGAACGGTCAACTCTTCCCTTGATCTGTCTTTCACCGAGCCCTATCTTTTCGACATGCCCCTGTGGATGAAATTGGACCTCTGGAGCATGAACAGGCAATGGGATACCTACAACCTCAGCACGAAGGGCTTCGGCGCGATGTTCGGTTACCCCATCTGGCCAGGCGTTTCAGGCTATATTGGTTACAGGCTGGCCTTCAACAACATCAAGGATGTCCTGCCGACCGCCTCGCAGACTATCAAGGATCAGGCAGGAGAGACTACCTCGAGCGGGATCATTCTGGCCCTTTCGAGGGACACTACGGACGATTTCATCTTCCCGACGTCGGGCAGCCGAAACCGCGCGGACGCCAACATCACGGGAACCATCTTCGGTGGCGATAATGACTACGGAAAATACAATTACTCCTCGACGTGGTTCTTCAAGGTTCCGCCCTTCGGCGAAGACCTGGTCTTCTCGCCCCGCGGCCGCATCGGCTATATCCAGCCGTTCGAAAACAAGGCGGTCCCTGTCTACGAAAAGTACTACGTCGGGGGGATCAACTCAGTCCGCGGGCTGAAGGACATCGGACCGCGTGATCCCGTCACGGGCGACCTGATCGGCGGCAACAGCATGTTGGTGTTCAATTTTGAGCTCATCTTCCCGATCCTGAAAAGCGCCGGCATGAAGGGGGTCGCCTTTTTTGACGCGGGCAATGCCTGGAATTACGGCTATTATCTCAACGACCTGCGAAAGACGGCGGGAGGTGGAATCCGCTGGTACTCTCCACTCGGCCCCTTGCGGCTGGAGTTGGGATACAACCTCGAACCCAAGCCGGGAGAACCCTCGTATCGCTGGGAATTCAGCATGGGTTGGTTCATGTAAACGCAGGCTTCAGGAGCAAGGAAAAAGGTTCACGACGGAAGAAAATCACTCAAAGGAGAAACATACAATGAAGAAGACTCTGACCCTAACGGGTATCCTGGCCATCGCACTCGTTGTTGCGGTTACCGCAACCGCAGCCGCCGCCGAGAAGATTGGGTTTGTCAACATGCGATCGGTCCTCCAGGAATCGGAGCCCGGGAAGAAGGGATTCGCCGAGATCAAGGCCATGTTCGAGAAAAAGAAGGCTGAAATCGCGAAAAAGGAAGAAGAGCTCAAAAAGCTCAAGGATGAGCTCGACAAGCAGAAATCAGTCCTCACGCCGGAGGCCTACCAGGAAAAGGAAACGAATTTCCAGGTCAAGGTGCGCGACTACCAGCGGTTCGCAAAGGACGCCCAGGATGAACTCGCCGCCAAGGAACAGAATGTCACCGCCAAGCTGATTCCCGAAATCCTCCAGGTCGTCGAGGGCGTAGGCAAAAAGGAGGGCTACACGGCCATCATCGATCTCAACAACCCCGTGATCGTCTATCACGACACGCAGGACGAGCTCACAAAGAAGATCATCGACGAGTACAACAAGAGCGCCGGGAAGCCCGCCCCCGCTGCCAAGGGCAAGAAGTAATTCCGGTAAAAGGGGAAGGTGTCTGTGGTCAAGCGGCTCTCCGACATCGCAGCGTATCTTGGGGCAGCCGTCGTCGGCGATGCCACCGTGGAGATCCGCGACATCAAAGGCCTCGATGAGGCCGGCGAGGGGGATCTCACGTTTTTGGCTAATCCCAAGTACCGCAAAAAGATC
>DATJPI010000361.1:0-11198 GCA_035506495.1 Syntrophales bacterium | reverse complement strand
TAGAACTGTAAAAAAACCGCAAGGAGCGGACCCCGCGATGGATACGGCAAGAATGATGGAGAGGCTGGATATGTCATCCATCACAGCCCTCTCGGAAAAGCTCAACCAGCGAAAGAAGCTGCTGGATATCACGAACCAGATTCATGCTGCTCAGAACATCAAGGACATCCTCGTCGAACACAAGGATGGTCTACTGTCGCTCTTCAATGCCCTTCTCATCACGATCTACGTGGCCGACAAGCCCCGCAATGAACTCTACTCGCTCTACCTTGCTGGCTCTCAGCTCAAGGAGCTGCGCCTGCCCATCAACAACCGTAGCATCGCAGGATTTGTGGCTGCCGCGGGCCGCAGTGTCAGCATCGCCGATGCGTACGACAAGGAAGAAATCAAAAGAATCGATAAGAGCCTGTTCTTCGACGAGGCCTGGGACAAGCAGTCCGGATACCGGACAACCCAGGTGCTCGCCGTCCCCATCTTTCACGAGAATACGCTCATGGGGGTCATCCAGATCGTCAACCGCAAGGGAGGCGGCAAGTTCACCGCCGACGAGGAGACCCTCCTGGAGGAAATCGCAGAGGTCCTGGGAATTGCCTTCTACAATCAGCACCGCGTCTCCTCGAGGCGCAAGACCCGCTTCGACTACCTCGTGAATCACAACATCATGAAAGATTCCGAGCTGGAAGCCGCCTTTACCGAATCGCGGAGGAACAACGAGCCGATCGACGAGCTCCTCATGAAGAAATTCCGGATCTCCCGTGAGGACATCGGCCGCTCCATGGAGGATTTCCACCATTGCCGCTTCATCCATTACAATCCGAAGCATCCCATCCCTGACGAGTTGCTGAAAAACCTCAAGCGTGAGTTTCTCCGCCGCGAGCTCTGGGTTCCCTTCGAGAGAGGCGCCGACGGCAAGATCCGCGTCATCGTCGACGACCCGAATAACATTCTGAAAAAGGACATGATCGAGAACCTTCTGAAAACGAAGGCCGTGGAGTACTGCGTCTCGCTCAAGGACGACATCATCAAGTTCATCAACCATTTCTACCAGACGCAGGAAAGTGAAAAGTCCTTCCACGAGATTCTGGGCGGCGAGGCACAACTGGTCGAGGATCAGGAAGAAGCAGACGAAAACGGCGTGTCCGAATCGGACAGCATTATCATGCAGCTCGTCAACCGCATCATCAACGACGGCATTGCCCAGCGGGCCTCCGACATCCATATCGAGCCTAACTTGAGCCGGAAGAATGTCGAAATCCGCTACCGGGTCGACGGCGCCTGCAACGTATACCAGACGGTGCCTTACAGCTACCGGGCGGCCATCGTTTCCCGCATCAAGATCATGTCCAATCTCGACATCACGGAACGCAGGCTCCCCCAGGACGGTAAAATCAAGTTCAAGCGCTCGAACAACGATGAAATCGAACTGCGCGTGGCCACCCTGCCGACGGCGGGAAACCTGGAGGACGTGGTGCTTCGTATCCTCCAGAAGGGTGAAATGATGCACCTCGAGGAGATGTCCTTGTCGCCATGGAATTACCAGAACCTCCTCAAGCTCCTGCAGAAGCCCTACGGGATCATCCTGTGCGTGGGTCCCACGGGCTCCGGCAAGACGACGACGCTCCATGCAGGAATACACCAGATCAATACGCCCGACAGAAAGATCTGGACCATTGAGGATCCAGTCGAAATCACGCAGTACGGGATCCGCCAGGTCCAGGTGAACCCCAAGATCGGCCTCGACTTTGCCCGGGCGCTCAGGGCTTTCCTGCGCGCCGACCCGGACGTGATCATGGTCGGCGAGATGCGCGATTTCGAAACGGCCAAAATCGGCGTCGAGGCCTCCCTCACAGGACACCTGGTTCTCACAACGCTTCACACCAACAGCGCGCCGGAGACCATTGTTCGCCTGCTCGACATGGGTATCGACCCCCTGAACTTCGCCGATTCGCTGCTGGGAATCCTGGCACAGCGTCTCGCCCGGACCCTTTGCCGGCACTGCAAGCAGGCCTATACGCCGGACAAAGACGAATATGAATACATCTCGTTCACGTACGGTGAGGAGCAGTTCGCCAAGCTCAACATCCCCTATTCGAAGGACCTCAAGTTCTACCAGCCCGGGGGGTGCAACGACTGCAATCAGACGGGATATCGGGGACGCGTGGGCATCCACGAACTCCTCGTGGCCACCGACAATGTCAAGCGGCTTATCGCCCGTAAGGCAAGCGTCGAGGAGCTGAGAAATGCGGCCATCAGCGAGGGAATGTCGACTCTGCTGCAGGACGGCATCAAGAAAGTGGTTGAAGGCATCACGGACTTCGAGCAGGTCCGGAGGGTCTGTATCAAATAGGGCTTCAGGAATAAGGCTTCCGGACTCAGGAAAAAAAGAAGGACAGAAGAGTTTCTCTTCTTTCCTTTCCTTCATCCCGAATCCTGAAGCCCGATGCCGGAATCCGGACGCCTATTTTTTGTTCTTGATCCGTTCCTGCCATTCCGCAATCCGGTTCATGGCCTCGATAGGCGTGAGGGTATGGATGTCCGTAGCCGCAATCTCGCCCAGAACGAGGCTTTCGTCATCGGCGAAAAGGCTGAGTTGACCGGGCTTCGCGCGCTTTTCCCCCTTCTTTCGGCGTGCCAGCGTGGGCATGCCGACCTCGTCGAGCTCCCCTTTCTCGAGGTTTTCCAGCACTTCCTTCGCCCGCCCAATGACCTCGTCGGGCACGCCGGCAAGACGTGCCACCTGGATGCCATAGCTGCGGTTCATCGCCCCCTTCATGATCTTTCGCAGGAAGATGATCCTATCGCCCCACTCCTTGACGGCGATGTAGTAGTTTGCAACCCCCTCTCGCGTGAGCGCGAGATCGGTGAGCTGGTGGTAGTGCGTGGCAAAGAGCGCCCGTGCCCCGAGATGGGCTGCGTCGTGGATGTGCTCGGCAACGGCCCAGGCAATGCTCAGGCCGTCGAAGGTGCTCGTCCCGCGCCCCACCTCGTCCAGCAGGATGAGGCTCCGGGGGGTTGCGTTTTTCAGAATGCTGGCAACTTCCATCATCTCTACCATGAAGGTGCTCTGCCCTTTTGCCAGGATATCGGCAGCGCCCACTCGAGTGAAAACCCGGTCGACAAGACCGATCCGGGCCTCGGCGGCCGGGACAAAGCTTCCCATCTGGGCCATGATGACGATGTGCGCCGCTTGACGGATAAAGGTGGATTTCCCTGCCATATTGGGTCCGGTGATGACGAGCAGACGGTTTGCGCTGCGATCGAGGAGAAGATCGTTGGGGACGAAGCCCTCGGAGAGAGGCATCCGTTCCACCACGGGATGCCGGCCGTCTCGGATTTCGATCCGGTCGTCTTCGTCGACGGCGGGACGGCAGTAGTTGTAGGCTTCGGCCACCTCGGCCAGTGAGGCGACGGCGTCGAGATCGGCCAGCATCGAGGCGCTTTTCTGGATGCGCCGGATCTCGTTGGCAATGCGCTCTCGAATCCCGGCAAAAAGTTCATATTCCCGCTGCCGCCGCTTCTCCTCGGCATGGAGTACGGTCTGCTCGTATTCCTTGAGTTCTTCGTTGATATACCGCTCGGCGTTCACCAGGGTCTGCTTGCGGACATATTCGGCAGGAACAGACTCGGTTTGCGACTTCGTCACCTCGATGTAATAGCCGAAGACGTTGTTGAAGCCGACACGAAGGTTGGCGATGCCTGTTCGCTGCCGTTCCTTTTCCTCGAGGGCGGCAATCCACGACTTACCGTCGCGAGCCACGGAGAGGATCCGGTCCAGCTCGGCATCGTAGCCCTCGCGGATGATGCCGCCCTCGCGCACTGTCAGCGGGGGATCGTCGACAACGGAGCGTTCGAGAAGATCCAGGATCTCCGGCATCTCGTCGATCCCGTCCCGGATGGCGGCAATCATGGGGGCCTCGAGGCTGGCGAGCAGCCGTTTCAGCCCCGGCAGTGCACGCAGCGAGCTGCGCAGGGCCACGAGGTCGCGTCCGTTGGCTACCCCAATCGAAATGCGTGCCCCCAATCGCTCCATGTCATAGAGCCCCGACAGGGTTTTGCGCAGGTCCTGGCGCAGCAGATGCCCCTCGCGGATCTCACCCACGGCCGAAAGGCGCTCGCGGATCTTCGCCACATCGAGGAGGGGGTGAGAGAGCCACCACCGCAGCCTGCGGCCCCCCATGGCGGTCAGGGTCTCGTCGAGGACGTGGAAGAGGGTCCCCTCGCGAGTCCCGCCCTGGGTCGTTACGAAGAGCTCCAGGTTGCGCTTTGCCGTGTCGTCGAGGACCAGAAAGCTCTCCGCCTGGTACCAGGTCATGTCATTGATGTGGCCAAGGTACTCCTTCTGTGTTTCCTTGACATATCTCAGAACGGCCCCCGCGGCAGCGATCATGGCGGTATGCCGCCCCGGTTCGAGCCTCGCTAGGGTTTCGGCGGGAAAGTGCTCGCCGAGAATGCTGAGCGCGGCAGCGGGATCGAACCAGTCCCTGGGGAAGCGGTTGATCACACAATCTCCGAGCTCCCTCGTGAGGATCGTCTCCAGCAAGGCATCTTTGAGAGATTCCTCGAGGACCATCTCCCGAAAGCCGTGGCGGATCACCTCGTCAATGAAGAAATTGCGGTCCGTGATTTCCGTCACGCGGAACTCGCCCGTGGAGATGTCCAGGAAGGCCAGGCCGAAGCTCTCGCCCCGCAAGGCGATGCCCGCAAGAAAGTTGTTTTCCTTGGCTTCCAGGTTGTCCGGGTCGACGACCAGCCCCGGGGTGATCACGCGGACCACCTCTCGCTTCACGATGCCCTTTGCGAGGCGCGGATCTTCCATCTGCTCGCAGATTGCAACCTTGTATCCCTTTGAGATGAGCTTCGCGATATAGGACGACGCCGCATGCCAGGGGAATCCGCAGAGCGGGACACTGTCCTCCCTGCCCTTGTCACGGGACGTGAGGGTGATCTCGAGAAGTTTCGAGGCCAGGACGGCATCCTCAAAAAACATCTCGTAGAAATCGCCCATGCGGAAAAAGAGGATGCAGTCGGGAACCTGGGCCTTGATCTCCAGGTATTGACGCATCGCCGGCGTGAGATGACTCATTCCCAGCGATCCCCTTTCTTCTCAAGCTCAATTTCATCGGGGCGGGAGTTGCGGATGCTGCCGGGGCGGCCGGCGCTTTCGCCTCCCCCGGGATGGTCCCCACCGGAGAGGAGTGTGCCGAGCAGCCAGTTCACGGAACTGATGATAACGGCACCCAAAATAGCGGGCCAGAAGCCGTGGATATCGAAGCCCGTGATGAGGGCCGAAGCCATCTTGAGCAGAACGGCATTGATCACGACGGTAAACAGGCCGAGAGTCAATATATTGACAGGCAGGGTCAGGAGGATCAGGAGGGGTTTGAAGAAGACATTAAGGATCCCCAGGATCGCCGCCGCGAAGAAAGCAGCCCAGAAACCGGTCACGACGATGCCGTCGACCAGGTAGGCTGCCGCGAGGATCGCGGCCGTAAGGATCAGCCATCGGATCAGGATACCCGCCATGATTACCCCTCCTGTTCGAAATACCACGGATGAATCATTGAGCAGGATTCTTCCTGCGAATAGACAATCTTCGACCGCTCTAGGACTCGCTTCGCTGTAGACGCATGGTCCGACAAGCTCACCATGACGACAAGATCGAGGTTGCGTCATCCCGAGCCTGTCGAGGGACGCCAAAAGCGGTTACCGAAGATCGCCTAACTTCGCATCCACCCTGCTTAACGGCTATGAGACACCCTGTATTTCTGTCTGACTCTCACGCTTTTAACACGCTTCCGTATTTTTTTCATCCCCTGTGCGGGACCGCAAATAAATATCAGAAAAGAAGCAAGAAAGCACCGGGTTACACATATTTCACCGTTGCACAATTGAGCGCCGGGCTATATGATAACTCGGCCCTATGGCATAGGGCGAAAAGGGAGGCGACGTGGGAAAAACCCTGACCCAAAAACTCATTGAAGACCACCTCGTCTCGGGACGCATCGAGCCCGGCGGCGAGATCGGCATCCGAATCGACCAGACGCTCACCCAGGACGCCACAGGCACCATGGCTTACCTGCAGTTCGAGGCCCTGGGGATCGATCGCGTGCGCACCGAGCTCTCGATGAGCTATATCGACCACAATACGATCCAGATCGGCTTCGAGAGCGCCGATGATCACCGCTACCTCCAGACCGTGGCGCGGCGGTACGGTATCCGGCTGTCGCGGGCCGGAAACGGCATCAGCCACCAAGTCCATCTAGAACGATTCGCAAAGCCAGGGAAAACACTTCTCGGCTCCGACAGCCATACCTCCACCTGCGGGGCGATGGGGATGCTTGCCATCGGGGCGGGCGGTCTCGACGTGGCCCTGGCTATGGCCGGCGAGCCCTTTTTCCTGACCTGCCCGAGAGTAGTTCGGGTCAACCTCACGGGAAAACTCCTGCCCTGGGTATCAGCCAAGGACGTCATTCTGAAGCTCCTGGAGATTTTCACAACGAAGGGCAATGTAGGCCATATCTTCGAATACGGCGGCGATGGCCTCGGCGGCCTTGCGGTACCCGAGAGGGCCACCATTGCCAACATGGGAGCGGAGCTGGGATTGACGACTTCTGTGTTTCCCAGTGACTCGATGACGCGTCTCTTCCTTGCCGCCGAGCAGAGAGAAGCCGACTGGGCCGAGCTTGCGGCCGACCCCGATGCGGACTACGCGAAGGTCATCAATATCAACCTCGCGGAGCTCGTCCCCCTTGCCGCCAAGCCCCACAGCCCGGACAACATCGGAGCGGTCAGGGAGCTTGCAGGCCTGCCCGTCGACCAGGTCTGCATCGGCAGCTGCACGAACTCTTCTTACCGAGAACTCGCGACAGTGGCCCGCATCCTTCGAGGCAGGGTCGCACACCCCCGAGTGAGCTTCATCGTGACACCCGGCTCCCGGCAGGTGCTGGAGAACATTTCCCGGGAGGGATATCTCGCCGATTTGCTCTGCTCGGGCGCACGGCTCACCGAGAGCAGCTGCGGCTTCTGCATCGGCGGCAGTCACAGCCCCGGATCTCAGGGCGTGTCGCTTCGCACCTCGAACAGAAATTTTCATGGTCGCTCGGGAACAGAGGATGCCCAGGTTTACCTGGTGAGCCCCGAGACGGCGGCTGCAGCAGTCCTGACGGGAGTCTTCACGGATCCGCGGGATCTAGGCATGGATTACCCCTCCGTCCCCTTCCCCGAAACCTTTCACGTCGACGACTGCATGATTCTCGAGCCCGCCCCGCAGGAAAAGGCAGCTGCCCTCGAAATCCTGCGGGGACCCAACATCGGCGACCCGCCCCAAAACGCACCCTTGCCGGAGCCGCTTCACGGAGAGGTGACCATCAAGGTGGGCGACAAGATCACTACGGACCACATCATGCCCGCCGGAATCAGGATGAAGTACCGCTCGAATATCCGAAAATACGCCGATTTTGTTTTCGAGGGTCTGGACCCCACATTTTCGGCTAGGGCATCGAAGATCCGGGACAACGGAAACCACAACTTCATCGTGGCGGGCCTCTCCTACGGCCAAGGATCCTCGCGGGAGCACGCAGCTCTTTGCCCTATGTACCTTGGTGTCAAGGCTGTCATTGCGAAGAGCTTCGAGCGAATCCACACGGCAAACCTGATCAACTTCGGGATCCTCCCGCTGCATTTCGAAAATGAATCGGAATACAATCTCCTCGACCAGGGAGACAGCCTCGAGATCCCCAACGTTCGGCAGGCCCTCCTGTTGAACAAGCCTCTGACGGTCAGCAACCTTACCAAGGGCCGCAGCTTCAGCGTTCTTTACGCGCTCTCCGAAAGGCAGAGAAAGATCCTGCTGGCCGGCGGGGCACTCAACCTGGTAAAACGAAAAGGTGACAGGTGAAAGGTGTCAGGTGTCAGGAATCATCGCCTGGTACCTGTTACCTGTCACCTGATACCTGTCGACTTCGCTAAATGAAAGTTAGCACCGAATAAGAAAGTCGAAAAGAGAATGGTAAAAGGCAAGATCAAGGTGGATACCCCCCTCGTCGAGATGGACGGCGATGAGATGACTCGCATGATGTGGGCCCTGGTGAAGAAGAAGCTCCTGCTGCCCCATCTCAACATGACGCTGGAGTATTATGACCTGCACGTGAAGCATCGCGACGACACGGACGACCGGGTCACGGTCGATGCGGCGAAAGCCATCATGAAATACGGCGTGGGCGTCAAGTGCGCAACCATCACCCCTACGCCGGATCGTGTCGCCGAGTACAAGCTCAAGAAGATGTGGAAGAGCCCCAATGCAACCATCCGGGCCATTCTCGATGGCACCGTATTCCGCAAGCCCATCTTCGTGAAGAACATCCGTCCCTTCGTAACCACCTGGAAGCGGCCGATCATCATTGGTCGGCACGCCTACGGCGATGTCTACGACAACTCGGAGATGCCCATCCCCTGCCCCGGAACGGCTGTGCTCATGTTCACACCCGCCCCGGGGGGAGCGTCGGCCTGGCAGAAAATCGCCGAATTCAAGGGGCCGGGAATCCTGCAGGGCATCCACAACACCGATGAATCGATCCTGAACTTCGCCCGTGCCTGTTTCACGTATGCCTTCGACGAGAAGATCGACCTGTGGTTCAGCACGAAAGACACCATCTCCAAGGTATACGATGCGCGGTTCAGGGACATCTTCCAGGAGGAGTATGCCACCCACTGGAAATCGAAGTTCGAGGCAGCCGGGATCGAGTATTTTTTCACGCTCATCGACGACGCGGCGGCTCGGGTCATCCGCTCCGAGGGGGGGTTCCTCTGGGCCCTCAAGAACTACGACGGCGACGTCATGTCGGATCTCGTCGCAGCGGCAAGCGGCAGCCTCGCCATGATGACCTCGGTGCTTGTCTCACCGAAGGGATATTTCGAATACGAGGCCGCCCACGGCACCGTGCAGCGTCACTACTACAAGTACCTCAAGGGCGAGAAGACCTCGACCAATTCCATGGCCCTGATCTTTGCCTGGACGGGAGGCCTGCGTAAACGGGGAGAAATGGACGGCTCACCGGATGTCATCCGCTTCGCCGATGCCCTCGAGCAGGCGGCTCTCGGCACGGTGGAGGCAGGCATCATGACGGGCGATCTGCTGGTTGTCGCCGGCAAGAGCGCGAAGAACCGGAAGGTAACGACGGAGGGTTTCATCGACGCGATCGCCAAGCGGCTGGAGCAGAAGCTCCGCCGGTGAAGGACTGAGGTTCGAGGATCGAAGACCGAAGAAAAGAATCAGAATGGCCATTCCTCACGCCTTGCGGCTTGAGGCTTGTGGCTCGCGGCTCGTGACTGATGACAAAACCTGATTTGAAAAACTTCACCCTCGCTGAGATCGAGTCCTTCATGGTCGGTCTCGGGAAAGAGAAGTTCCGCGCCCGACAGATCATGAAATGGATCTACCAGCAGGGCGCGTCCTCCTTTGCCGAGATGTCGAATCTCTCGAAGGAATTTCGGGCCGAGATGGAAGAACGGGCCCGGATCAGCAACCTCGAGATCATTCGGACGGAGATTTCCGAAGACACGACGAAAAAGATTTTATTCCGCCTCGAGGATGGCCTCTTCATCGAGAGTGTCCTCATCCCCGGCGCCAGCCACTGGACACTCTGCCTTTCCACGCAGGCGGGCTGCAAGATGGGCTGCGCCTTCTGCTATACTGCAAAATCGGGGTTTACACGCAATCTGACGGCCGCCGAGATCGTCGACCAGATCGTCCAGTCAAAGTTCCGCACCGAGGAAGGGCCTGGGATCAACAACCTTGTCTTCATGGGAATGGGCGAACCCCTGGACAACTACGATAACGTCCTGAAAGCAATCGCCATCATCAACTCGGATTACGGGCTTGCGCTCTCGGCTCGAAAGATCACCCTGTCCACCTGCGGCCTCGCCCCCGCAATCGAGCGGCTCGGCCGTGATTCCGCCGTCAATCTTGCCGTCTCCCTCAATGCGCCCGATGACCGCAGGCGCAACGAGCTCATGCCGATCAACCGGAAATACCCCATCGCGGCCATGATCAAGGCCTGCAAGAGCTACCCCATGCCGAGGCGGCGGCGCATCACCTTCGAGTACATCCTCATCGCCGGGGTGAATGACTCGCCTGCCGACGCGAAGCTGCTCGTTCGGACCTTCGGGAACTTGCGCTGCAAGTTCAACCTGATCCTCTTCAACGAGTTCCCCGGCTCCCCCTTCAAGGCGCCCACGGCCAAGGCCGTCGAGGCTTTCCAGAAGGTTCTCGTGGATCATCACTTCACGGCCGTCATCCGTCAGAGCCGCGGCAAGGACATCCTCGCCGCCTGCGGGCAGCTCTCGGGCAGACACAGGGAAGAGCAGGAAAGTGGCTAGTGGCTTGAAGGCGCATTGATCCAACTCGATAATGTTAGGAGTTTTATATGTACGTAGAAATAGAAGATTTTAAAACAGGATGGTACGGGATTACTGTCGGATTATCCAAGGCTGAAATTAATAAATTAATTGAACGATTAGAATTTCTCCGAGACAACAACGATCAACACTTTCATATAAGAAGTAATTACGAGGGTATCGGTGGCGTTGGGGATATTGAGATCTATTTCCAGAAGAATGCAATAGACAACATGATCTTAGAATAAATAATGAGTCCCATGACCTTGGTGGTAAGTGAAAATAAAGTGAAAGAGAGCTTCGGGACTCCGGATGCCGGATGCCCCATTTCCCAATGACCCAATATCCCAGTACCCAATTCCTGCCGTCGCAGGCGGAATAGACTGAACAGACGCATTTCACCCTCACCTCGATCCTCTCCCCTCAAGGGAGAGGAAGATTAAGGTAGGGGGCTTTATGGGGAGGAATGACATGCCCTATCAGAATCTGGAAATCGAGATCAAAGACCGCGTTGCGACCCTGACCCTGGCGCGAACGGAATACATGAATGCCCTGAGCCTCGCATTCGCGGCAGAGATCACGGAAGCCTTTCGGGAACTCGGCGAGAACGACGAAGTGCGGGTGATCGTTCTGGCCAGCAAGGCGAAGGCCTTCTGCGCAGGCTTGGACCTCAAGGAGTTCGCTGCCATCGGGCTGAAGGGATCGGCCAAGTCCAGCCTGGAATTCCCCGAGAAGCTCCGCACCCTCTTTGACTGCTGCGACGGCATCGAGGCCTGCCCCAAACCTGTCATCGCCGCCGTGAA
>DATJPI010000360.1:0-6161 GCA_035506495.1 Syntrophales bacterium | reverse complement strand
AGCCTGTCCGTGGTCTCCACGATGGCATTTCCAGCCTGGATGTCGATGATGCCTCCGCCGGGCATGGCTTCCATGGCATTCTGGATGATGTTCTGGAACACAAGCCGGATCTGTCCGTCGTCCACATCCGTATCCCAGAGGTCTGAGTCGATGGAGCAGAGGACCTCGATCCCCTGAACCCCGGATATCCCATCGGCCGCCTCCTTCAGCAATGGCGCAAGGTTTGTCGCCTTTCGTACCGGGTATCCTCCCTTCGCCACGGTGATGAGCAGGTGCGTGAGCTCCTTGGCGCGAAGCCCCGCCTTCTCGGCAATGGCCAAGCCGTCCTCCAGCATCTTGTCTTCGTCGTTTACCGATATCTTGGCCAGAAATACGTTCCGGAGAATGGCGGACAGCAGCGTGTTGAAGTCCTCAGCAATCCCGCCGGCCATGGCGCTCAGGGATTCCAGTTTCTGTGCCTTGTGCAGCTCATCCTCGGCGCGTTTCTGCTCCGTGATGTTCTCCAGCGTCTCCATGGTCCCCACGAGCTTGCCCTCGGCATCATGGATGGCGGCGGCGGTGAAACGCAGCCATCTTCCCCCCTCGCCCAGTTCGGGGAAGAAGTCCGTCGCCTCGTATGCCCCCGCGATGAGCGGAGACCTCCGGCATCTGCCGGCGTACCAGCCCTCGATGGCACTGAAATCCTGATCGACGAGCAGGTCGGCCAGGCAAGGTCTCGCCCCGCTTTGATAGAAGGCTCTCCAGTGATCTGACGTCCCCAGGACCTCATGGGCGCGGATTCCACTGAGCTCCTCGAGGGCCCGGTTCCAATAGATCACCCGGTGGTCCCGCCCGATCACAAACGTGGGGATCGGGGAGCCCTGGATCATGCTCTGGAGCATCCGCTCACTGTCCTTCAGGCTGTCCTCGGCCTTCTTCTTCTCGGTGATATCCTCCAAGGTTTCCAGGGCGCCTTCCTCCACACCATCGGCACTCCGAATCAGCGCAGCCGTAAAACGTAACCAGCGGCCCTCCTCACCCAGCTCCGGGAAGAAATCGGTCGCTTCATAGGCATCCTCGATGAGATCAGACCGCTTGCATTTGCCGGCATACCAGCTCTCGATGGCTTCGAAATTCCGGTCGACGAGCAAGTCGGCCAGGCAGGGCCTCGCTCCGCTCTGATAGAAGGCCCTCCAGTGCTGCTGTGTCCCGATGACCTCGTGCGCGGGGATGCCGCTGAGCTCTTCCAGTGCCCGGTTCCAATAGATGACCTTGTGATCCATCCCGATGACGAACCCCGGCACGGGCGTCGACTGGAGTACGCCCAGAAGAAGCTGCGCGCTTTTCACAAGATCGTTTTTCACCTGCTTGCGTTTCGAGTCGGCTTGTTTGCGTTTCTCGTTCCTTTTGCGATGTTCATCGCTTCCGGAGAGAGAACCTCTTTTTCTGCTCGTCATGAGAACCGGCCCCCGCAAAAAGATCTCCATTAGACTTGGGCGCGATTAGAACGTTTGTTTCTGCACGGATGGAAACATCCGGATCGCATTGATTTTTTCCCTCTTCGTTCCTATACTACGATTGTTGCTGTTTGTGAACCCTGTTTCACCCGGAACCCGCCATGCGACGGCTTGCCCATATATCGGATCTCCACTTCGGCCGCGAGGATCCCGACCTCATGCGGGAGCTGCTCGCCGATCTGCGCAGGATTGAGCCCTCGCTCGTCGCCGTGAGCGGAGATCTCACCCAGCGGGCCCGCCGCCGCCAGTTCCTGGCGGCACGGGCTTTTCTCGAGCGTATTCCCTATTCCAAGATCGTCGTGCCTGGCAACCACGACATCCCCCTGTACGACCCCGTGCGCCGGTTCCTGCTGCCCCTGCACCGCTGGCGGCGCTACATCGCGGCAGACATGGACCCCGCGTACATCGACAGTGAGATCGCCTTGCTCGGCGTCAACACAGCGCGATCGCTTGCTTTCGTCAACGGCCGCATCTCGGATCGGCAGATCGCTCTGCTGCGCTACCGGCTCTGCAGCATCCCCGATCGGATCTTCAAGATCGTCGTGACGCATCACCCCTTCATCCCTCCCCCCATTCCGCCCTTTTCGATTGTGGGCCGCTCGGCCAAGGCTCTGGCCGTCCTCGAGGAATGCAGCGTCGATCTGCTGCTGGCGGGTCATTACCATGTAGGATACTCTGATGACATCCAGAGTTACCACGAAAACATCCGATCCCACATCCTCGTTTCCCAGGCCTCCACCCTCTCCACACGCCTGCGGCGGGAGCCTGCAGCGTACAATGTCTTTGAGATCGATCCGCCCGAGCTCACGCTCACTGTCCGGACATGGAACGGGAAGGTCTTTGTCCCCACGCGAGAGACCCGCTACCGGGAGATGAAAAAGACATGGTCCCGGGTTTACGCCTCGCCCGCGCACCGACAGAGGGGATTGAGGTGGCCGACCCTCCGAACCCGCAGAACCAGGAAGCCTTGAAGCGTCGCTTGACAGGCCGAAGCATTTCACGTATTCGGTCTGCCGGAGTGGCGTTCAATCATCCACGGATTCCCTGAATGACGAGGGCCTTCTGAGCGGTGAGGGCCTGAACGATCTGCAGACAGGAGCACGCCATGTCAGAGGGAACACAAGTCCTGATCATTGGCGGCGGTGTGGCCGGCTATCCCGCCGCGATCCGGGCGTCGCGCATGGGCGCCGAGGTCACACTCGTCGAAAAAGACACCCTGGGGGGCACGTGTCTCAACTGGGGCTGCATCCCCACCAAGGCTCTACTCCAGGCCGCCAGCGTGGTTCGCACTCTGAAGACGGCAGATGTCTTCGGCATCCGCTGCCAGGGATACGAAGTGGATTTCGGAGCCGTCATGAGCCGCAAGAACGCCGTCGTGACGAGGTTGACGCGCGGGGTCGCGGCGTTGCTGAAAGCCCGGAAAATAAACGTCGTTCAGGGGACGGCTTCCTTCGTAGACGCAAACAGCGTCCGGATCGAGGAGACCGGCGCCGTCATCCGCGCGGACAGGATCATCATCGCGACGGGCTCAAGACCGGGCAGAATCCCCCTTGAGGGGATCGACGGTCCCGGCGTGCTGGACTCCAACCAGGTCCTGAGTCTTCCCTCCCTGCCGAAAAGCGCAGTCGTGATCGGGGGCGGCGTCATTGGTGTCGAGTTCGCCCAATTCCTGGCTGCATTGGGAACCCGCGTGACGATCCTGGAAGTCATGCCCGGCCTCGTATCCGGGGTGGACCGCGAGATTGCAGCGCTCCTCGAGAAGCGCACCGCGATGTCGGGGATCGAGGTGGTCACCGGCGCCTCCGTGAAGGGAATCGCTGGCGCAGGGGGAGACCTTGCCGTCACCTACACCGTGGGCGACAAGAGCGTGACGGCGAACGGTGAAAACGTCATCGTGACCGTCGGACGCAAACCCGACTTCTCGCAGCTGGCCGTTGACCGCATCGGTATTCGCCACGAGAAGGGCGCCATCGTGGTCAATGAACGCATGGAGACGAACATCCCCGGCATCTACGCTGCGGGCGATGTCGTGGGCGGGATCCTTCTGGCACACCTGGCTACGGCCGAAGGCGAATGCGCCGCACAAAACGCCCTGAGGCGGGCCTCAGAGATGAGCTACATAGCTGTGCCTTCGTGCATCTACACCTCCCCCGAAGTAGCCTCCGTGGGACTGACGGAGGAACAGGCACGGCAGACTCATGACATCCGGGTCGGGCGTTTTCCCTTTCGCGCCAACGGCAAGGCGGTGGTCCTGAACGAACTCGAGGGGATGGTGAAGATCCTCTCCGATGGGAGCTCCGGCGAGGTGCTGGGCGTGCACATCATCGGGCCGCATGCCACGGACCTGATCGCGGAGGCAGTGCTCGGCATCCGCAAGAAGATGACCGCCGGGGATTTCGCCCACACCATTCACCCGCATCCCACGCTCAGCGAGGCGCTCATGGAGGCCGCCATGACGCTCACCGAAGGCGCCGTCCATATTCCCTGAGCGAGGATGCTGCCGTCAGATAAACGAACCGTGAGATGAATCATGTCCCTGCCCCTTGCAGGAATCCGCATCCTTGACCTCTCCGCCGTATTGCCGGGATCGTTCTGTACCCAATTTCTGGCCGATCTCGGGGCGGAGGTCATCAAGATCGAGCCGCCCGCGGGCGGCGATCCAGGCCGCTCGATCCCTCCCCTGGTCAAAAAGACCAGCGTCTTCTTTCACATGAGCAATCGCAACAAGAAGAGCGTAACGCTGGATCTGAGAAACGAAGTGGGCCGGGCGATCCTCCTGCGACTGGTCGAGCGGTCCGATGTCTTCGTCGAGAACACTCGTCCGGGAAATCCCGAAAGAATCGGTCTCGGCTACGACGATCTCGCCGGGATCAACCCCCGCATCATTTATTGCTCCATCACCGGCTTTGGAAAGGACGGCCCCTTCCGAGACATTCCCGCCCATGACATCAATTTTCTCGCCCTGTCGGGCATTCTTGGGCTTATCGGTGAAAAGGGACACGGACCGGCCATCCCGGACATCCAGATCGCCGGGGCTGGGGCGGGAGGGATGAACGCCGCCATGGGCATCCTGTCCGCCCTGCTGCGCCGCGAGAGGACCGGAAAGGGGCAATACATCGATGCCGCCATTCTCGACGGCCTCATCCCTTTCTTGACCCTTTCCATGTGCCTGTACATGCTTGACGGGCGCGAGCCACGCCGGGGCGAATCGATCGTGAGCGGCGGTTGCGCATTCTGGAATGTCTACCAGACAAAGGACGGCCATTATATCTCCCTGGGCTGTTGGGAAAACAAGTACTGGGAAAATTTCTGCCGCGCCGTAAACCGCGAGGACTTGGCAGGAGAACAGCATGCACCGCCACGGCGTCAGGACGAGATCATCAGCGAGGTTCGGGCGATCTTCATGGAGAAAACAAGGGACGAATGGCTCAAGCTGCTGAACCCGAAGGATGTCTGTTACGCACCCGTCAACTCGCTGGGCGAAGCCCTCGAGCACCCGCAGATCCGGCACCGCGGGCTCTGGTTCAAGGCCGCACACCCGGAAGACGGCGAGATCCCCCAACCCGGATTTCCTCTGAAATTCAGCGAGGACCAGCCGGGTTGGCGCACACCGCCACCCTCTCACGGCGAGCACACGCGTGAAATCCTGAAGGAGCTCGGAATCACCAACGCCGAGCTTGCCGAGATGAAAGCAGCAGGAATCATCTGACACGGGAGGGTCCTTTGGCAGGGAAAGCCCTTCGCATCTCATCCCTCCTGATCGCCCTTGCCCTCGTTCTCGCATACGCGGGACCGTCACGAACTGCGGCAACGCTCGACGGGATCCAGAAAAGGGGATATCTCCTCTGGGGATCGGATGCAGAGGGCGGCGCCCCTTATGTTTTCCCCGACCCCAGGGACCCCTCGGTTTTGATCGGCTTCGAGGTCGACCTGGCGCGGGCCATCGCCCGGGAGATGGGCGTGGAAGCCCGCCAGTCCCAGAATGCCTGGGACAGCCTCATCCCGGCCCTCGAGCGCGGCGACTTCGACATCGCCCTCAACGGCCTGGAGATCACGCCCGAGAAGAAACAGTCCGTCCTGTTTTCGATTCCCTACTACATCTACACAGAGCAGCTTGCCGTCCGGAAGGATGACGACCGCATCCGCGGGATCGGCGACCTTTCCGGCCGAAAGGTGGGAACCCTGTCGGGCAGCGTGGCGCAGGAAATCCTCCAGAAGATCCCGAACGTCGAGATCCGAATTTATACAGGTCAGGCAGAACCCTACGAAGACCTGGTCATTGGCCGCATCGACGCGGTGCTCATGGACTCGCCCATCGCCGCATATTACGCAAAGCCAAACCCGTCTCTGAAATATGCCGGGCCCCCGATGGGTGAAGGGGAATACGGCATCGCGCTGCGCAAGGCCGACGCGGAGCTCAAAGCGTTGATCGACTCAATCCTGGAAAAGCTGAACCGGACGGGTGAGCTGAGAAAGGTCTACGGGAAGTGGGGACTCTGGAACGAGGACCAGGAAAAGCTCCGCGAGAGGATCGAGGGCAGCTCGCGGGCCGTCCATCTCGAGGAGAGCCGCAAAGCCCCCCTGTACACGTTCCTGCCGACCCTGCTCAAGGGCGCGGGGATCACCGTCGGCATTTCCATCGTTTCCATGGCAATCGCCGTTACG
>DATJPI010000359.1:0-5768 GCA_035506495.1 Syntrophales bacterium | reverse complement strand
AACGACGGGACCGGCGATGAAGAAAAGGCCGATGAACCCTAGGAAGAAGTATCGCATGAGGTCGGGCATGGGAAGCGTGAGGATGGCCGGAAGGAAGAACCAGGCCACGATCGCCGCGAAGACCAGGGGGAAAAGCACGGGGAGGTAATGGAACCAGTTCAATAGCGGCCCGGGGATATGAACCACATACCCTTCGCCTGTCCGCTCCACACGCGAACGCATCCCGGAAGGCATGGAGGGCATGGCGGCTGTTGCTTCGCCCGTGCGCCTCGCCCGGTCGCGGTACGACTCGTCGAGGTGATCGGGGTCGCGCGTGAGCCGCTCGCCCGTGGACGAGTCCACCAGGGGTTTTCGCAGAAACCTCGACAACTCTTCGGCCACTTGCCTCGCCTCGACAAAATTGACAGGCTGCACGACGGCGACCGGCTTTGGGATCCCCTCGCCGGAGAGCTTCACGGGCCAGGTGTCGGCTGAATCGCTGTCCCCGCGGGAAAAGTCCATCTCCACCTGCCGGACATTATCGAGCATGTACTCCACGCGCTTCATGGGCACGATCAGGCCGTACCACCGCGTGACCCGCCCCCTGACGCGGTCCATGATGATCCCGCTGCGTCCGAAAACGAGACCGGTCCCGATGGCGGTAAACACGAAGCCAAACAGGACGAGGAAGACAGAAAACATGGGACCCGTCGGACCCTCGACGTGGATGATCCCCAGGGGGATCTGCATGACGAAGAGGCCCGCCAGCAGAAAGGGCATTCCGAAGATGGAAAGACAACCACCTCCGCTTCGAAATTCGAGGGTGCCCGAGTCTCTGTAAAAAAAGGGGCTCTTGCCACCGCGCGCCATTGCCTGCCTGAAGAAGCTCATGTCCTATACCTTGTTGTGACCGCAAAACGGTATACACCAGCCAAGTCCGCAGGAAAAGGGAAAATAAGCAAGGCTCTGCATCATCGGGTGACCCGCTGTGCGAGATCGGTTATAATGCCTTTCCGTTCGGAGGTGAGAAAATTGTCGAACGTGGTCAAGACAATCCATGCTGATATCCGGCGCCTCGCCAACCCCGAAAAGGCGAAGCTCCTGCAGCGCTTCTTCAAGACGAGTCCCGGCCAATACGGCGAGGGGGACGTTTTTGCGGGAATCCCCGTGCCGGCGACGCGGAAGCTGGCCAGAAAGTACCGTGACATTCCTATCGGATGTGCCGCGGATCTGCTGAAATCGCCACTGCACGAAGAGAGGCTCCTGGCGCTGCTCATCCTGGTCGAGCAATACCGAAAGGGAGATGATTCAGCCCGCGAGCGAATCTATCGTCTTTACCTGAAAAACACCTGCTACATTAACAATTGGGACCTCGTCGATCTTTCTGCGGGACACATCGTGGGGGCACACCTCGACGGTACCGACCCCGTTCCTCTCTACCGACTGGCCCGTTCGAAGAGTCTATGGAAACGGAGAATCGCGATCCTCGCCACCTTTCACGACATCATGCGGGGAATCCCCGATCACACCCTTGCCCTTGCGGACATTCTGCTGGCGGACCGGCACGATTTGATTCACAAGGCTGTAGGTTGGATGCTCCGCGAGGTGGGCAAGCGATGCGACGCAGACATTTTGAGGGAATTCCTGCGGACGCGCTATCGATCCATGCCCCGCACGATGTTGCGCTATGCCATCGAGCGCTTTCCGACAAAAGAGAGAAAAGCCTATCTCGCCGGAACCATAGACTAATTCAGGAAAAAAGTGGCCCCCTTATTTTTTTTCTTGACAAATAGAACGATCGTTCTATATGCTGCAGGCACAAGGGATTGGAAGCTACAAGCAACAAGGCAAAAACATTCAACGACATGAATCCTTGATGCTTGAACCTTGCTGCTTGATGCCTTTCTCCCGATCCTCGATCCTGCGAATGGATATGACCACATGAGAGGAAACAGGACACTCAAGAGCGTGGAGAAGGAGATTGCGGCGTTTTACCGCGATCGGCGGCGGATGCCCTCCTACTCAGAGATGATGGAGCTCCTGGGGGTACACTCCAAGGCCGTCGTCTATTTCTGGGTTCAGAAGCTCCTGGCTGCGGGAGTCCTGGAAAAGGATGCCCGGGGATTCCTTCGCCCTTCCCGAAGGGCCCTCGGACTTCCCTGGATGGGAGATGTGGCTGCGGGGTTCCCTTCTCCCGCCGAGGAAGAACTCCGGGATGTCATCTCTTTCGACGAGTACCTCATCACCAAGCCCGGCACGTCTTTTCTGCTGCGCGTGTCAGGGGATTCCATGATCGATGAGGGAATCCGCGAAGGGGACCTTGTCGTCATCGAGAAGGGCCGCGAGCCGAAATCGGGTGACATCGTGATTGCCGAAGTCGACGGCGAATGGACGCTGAAATTTTTCCGCAAGAAGGGAAAGGATGTTTTCCTGGAAGCGGCCAACGCGAAATACCCCCCGATCCGCGCGAAGCTGGAGCTTCGCGTGGGCGGCGTGGTGAGCGCCGTGATCCGCAAATACTCCAGCTGACGGCTTCCCTGCCGTTCAGGACGGCAGCACAACAAACAGAAATAATACATTCCAGGAGTTCGTAATGAATACGACAGTCATCCATCATGCAGGCGGCGTTGAGACCTTCAGAGGGCTTCGCGTCAAAACGGCATCCCGCCGGATCTCCGCCACCCGTCGTTTCAGGATTTTCATCGAGTTGAGTGATTGGGATGAGTCCGCGATCCGCTATGGCAGGAAGATCGACGCTTTCTGCTGGCTCATTGCCGGCGGTACGGCAGCACTGCTCGTACCGGTGTGCTTTCTCGTAGTGAGATAAAGGTACAGCAGGCTATCAAAAATGCCAATCTGCGTTCTCACGAATTGCTTTTCTCATTCTATCTTCGGAAGAAGTAATATTCATGGCAGTCTTCCGGGCCATCGAGGTCCCGCTCCGAACCCAGGAGTGTAAAGCCGGTCTCGGCTAAAAGCGCTGAGAATTCCCCTGTGGCGAAGGACGTCATGTAGATGACATTTCTCGCGTAATCGCTTTCCTTTTGCCTGAGCTTTTCCGATCCGTCGAAATAGCGCACCTGGACGAGCCCGTGGCCGCCGGTGCGGACAAGATCGGCTGCCACCTTCAGAACCTGCTTCGCATAGGCCTTCGAGGGAAAGTGCTGAAAGACAGCCACGGAGAAAAAGAAATCGACGGAATCACGTCCCACCTTCTCCACAACCCCGTCCGGATGCGCCGCATCCACGAGTACCGTTTCGTAATTGAAGCAACCGTTGCGATCAAGCTGCCTCGCACATTCTTCCAGGGTGGACGATGAGATATCTACACCGATCATCCGCCGGGATTGGCGGCACAGCGCTGCCATGTTGGCCCCGCCGCCGCATCCCCAGTCCAGGGCCGTCATCGATGCAAACCCTTCGGCGAGCACAGACGGCGCGTATCGCTCGAAGAAGCCACGGGCCAGGCCTAAGTTGAACTCCCCATATTCAAGCCACCGCTTCCGCGGCCAGCGGGCCGAACCGGCCCAATGAGACTGATCCTGCACCCTCTCGTCGTACCGGCTCAGGTGCCAGTACCGGCCTGCATCTTTTTCAAGACTTCGTTTCATCGGTTATTTCATGTCGGAAACGGATTATTGGGAATTGGGTACTGGGTAAGGATCAATCGGCATACAGCGGACAGCACACAGCCCAGTCTTGATTCACGCCTATACCCTATACCCTTTACCCGATACCCTAATTGAGGACCAGAAAATCCGCATCCTCTGCCGTCAGTTTCTTCTGCTCCGCCTTTCCCTCTGGGGCCTGCAGGATGACCGAGACGGTCACATCCGGCCTCATCGTCGCGATCTGGTGTGGAATGGCACGCTTCCATGCATGCACCGACCCCGTAAGAATCACCATCCGGCTGCCGGGATTCTTGTCCAGGTATTCGAGGGCGTAGACCGCCATGGCCGTGTCCCAGACCATCTGAGCTTCGCAGAAATGATCGAAAGGAAGCCCCGACGCGTGGGCATGCTCCGTGAAGGCCTTACGGATGAATGAGCGGTAGGATTCATCGAGCGTGCAGGTGATCCCCGGCGGGAGTTTCCTCCTTTCGGCCTCCGTGAGCGAGCCGTAACCATCGCGGGCTACTTTCGAAATGGCTTCGCTGGGCACGTTCAGGCCTACAAGCGGGATTCGCTTCTGCCTTGCATAGAGGAATATGTCCCGGTAGAGCGGCCAGGGCAACCCCCAGTTCTCACGATAGAGCGTCTCGAACTGCTCCGTCGGCATCCCCCAGCGCCACCATTTGTCCAGCATCTCCTGATTTTCGGCCCTGAACATCTCGAGACCGACCGCCGCCGGTACTCCCCCTTCGTACAGTGTCCGGATGATCTTGAGTTGCCTGTCGTGGTGGGCCCGATTGTCGTGCGTCTCACCGATGACGATGACCCGGCTCTTGGACGCCTCAGCGACCATCGAGTCGAAGGAAATCACCGTCTGATCCTGCAATCGCAGGACTTGATTGTCCTGGCAGCCAGCAGATGCAACCATGGCGGTGCAGAGGATCAGGAACAGAACGAATCGATGGCCGGTTTTCATTTTTGATTTCACCTGATGTGTTCTCGTCTATATTTCTCGGATGGGTCATTCTTGTCAAGCAGATGGATCAGAAAAAGCATCTGTCAAGTGTTCCGACAGATCGGTAAAGTAATATCCTCAATCATTACGGAAAATTATCTTGACACGATAATAATTTTTTATTATTTGACATTTGTTGCGCAGGTAATGTTCGATAAGGGCATTGCATGTGATGCAGTTTTCCTAAAAAGTAAATGTATTAAGAATATAGAATCAACTGGGCCTGGCAGTTCCTTTTCGACCCTCTTCCGCAAGGGATCAGGAAAATTTTTAAGGGGGGTGATCCCAATCTACGGAAAAAGATTGTCAAGACAGATCATGGGGCTCATCATGATCCTCCTGCGCGTGCCTATGCTCGGCGCTCTGTCGCTGTGCCGGTTCCTGAAGTTCAACTGCATCTTCACCGTTTACGCTGGCTCACAGAGGGATATCGACGGTTACCTGCCCTCCGGGTTCAAGTGGGCAAAAAACCTGGTTTGGGGTAAACCTTTTGTCGCCGGTGTGATCACTACAGGAAACGGGCTCGGTCGCGGGCTCGTCCTTGCCGTGCCGAATACCGCCGACCAGTTCAAAACCGACAAGAAACTGGTCGGGGACATCATGAAGAACCTGCAGCGGACAAAATCCCTGACGGGGGCCAAAACGATCGCCATTGCAGGACAGGGCCCGCGGTTCTTCAAGTCCCACTTCCCTTATGAGCAGCCTTTCATCTATGGTCTGAGGGGGAGGGTTTTCTCCGCGATAGAAACCGTGGAGCGGGTAGTGGAGAAGCACAACCTCACCCAATCCGAGACCACCGTTGCCATCCTCGGCGTGGGCGAGATCGGCGAGGCGATCATCGCAAACCTGAAGGAAAAAGGCTACCAGGCTGTCGGGATCGAGATCCATGTCAACGACGGACACTTGAACCTGACACCCGAAGGAATGGAGAAGTTGAAGAATGCGGATCTCATCATTGTCCAGACACCGCGGGGCGACGATGTGATCCCCTATTACGAAAATCTGAAGAAGACAGCGATCCTGATCGACGACGCCCACCCCCGCATCACTGTTAGGCCCAATCATGAGGTCCGGTTCTACAAGGTGGCCATCGGCCGGACCGGCGTCGAGTTCAAGCCCCCGCTTCCCGGATACGAGAAATACTGGATCCCCGGGTGCGTCCA
>DATJPI010000358.1:0-5405 GCA_035506495.1 Syntrophales bacterium | reverse complement strand
CGATCGTGATATTTTCAGACATGTCGCTTTTCGGGGTGATTCAATGAACAGGCGGAAATTCCTGAAAGTTACCGCGGCCGCATCGGCGGGGCTCGTATGGCCAGAAGCCCTTTCCGGGCTGCGCCGCATCGCCGAGGCCGCTCAGGGACCGGATCTTGTCGTGGCAAAGGGGGCCTCGACCCCGCAGGTCGTCCGATCGGCTATGGATGCCATGGGCGGGATGAAGCGCTTCATCGCCAAGGGGGACGTCGTCGTCCTCAAACCCAATATCGGCTGGGACCGCACACCCGCCTATGCCGCCACCACGAATCCCGATGTTGTCGGAACCCTGGCGAAGCTGTGCTACGAATCAGGAGCGAAAAAAGTTAAGGTCTTCGACAATACTGTGAGCGATGCCCGACGCTGCTACAAGCAGAGCGGCATTGCCGACTCGGCGACCGCTGCCGGGGCCGAGATGGTCTTCATGGACAACCGCAAATACAAGGAGGTCAAGCTCAACGGAACGGTCCTCAAGACATGGCCTTTGTACAATGACATTTTCGAAGCGGACAAGGTCATCAACATTCCTATCGCCAAGACCCACAGCCTGACCACTCTCACCCTGGCCATGAAAAACTGGATGGGCGTCATGGGGGGGGTGCGGTTCCGTGTCCACCAGCGCATCGACGAGAGCCTCGTTGATCTCGTCCGGTTCATCAAGCCGACGCTCACCGTACTGGATGCCGTCCGCATCCTTACGGCAAACGGCCCCACCGGAGGGGATCTGGACGACGTGAAGCGGCTCGACACGGTGGTCGTGGGAACGGACCAGGTGGCCATCGATTCCTTCGGTGCCACCCTGTTCGGGATGAAGGGCAGCGATCTGAACACTGTAAAACTTGCCGCCAAGGCGGGCCTCGGGGTCATGGATCTCTCGAAGCTCAGCATCAAAAGGATCAGTGTATAACGGGATGGTAACGCGCACACGCCGCATCGTCCAGGGCCTGTTTCTTGCCCTGTTCTTTTTTCTTTTCATCCAGACGGAGTCGAAGGGGATCGATGAGCTGGGCTATCCGGTCAAGCTCTTCCTCGATTTCGACCCCCTGATCTTTTTGACGACCCTGCTTGCCTCCCGCACCGTGGAAGGGCTCTTCTGGCTTTCGCTGATCATCGTGGCGCTCACGTTGTTTCTGGGTCGCTTTTTCTGCGGCTGGGTTTGTCCCCTCGGAACGTTGAACAACATTGCGGGGAGCCTCCGGAAGAAGCGCTCAAAGCCCCCCGGTCCCGGCTGGTTCCGGCTCAAATACTACCTTCTTGTCTTCCTTCTTGCCTCGTCGATTTTCGGCGCACAGCTCGCAGGCATCGTGGACCCGATCTCGCTCACCATCCGGTCCTTCTCACTGGCCATCTACCCGGCCCTGAACTACACCGTCACATCCTTTTTTGATGCCATCTACAGGATGGGCCTACCTGGCCTCACCCCCGCATCGGAGATCCTCTACGACCTGCTGAAGAAAACGGTTCTTCCCTTCCAGCAGCCGTGGTTTCTGCAAGGGGTGTTCATCGGTGTGCTCTTTCTTGCCATCCTCGGGCTCAATCATATACAGAGACGCTTCTGGTGCAGGTTCCTCTGCCCTCTGGGGGCGCTGCTGGGGCTGCTTTCCCGTTATGCGGTTTTGCGCAGGGAAGTCAGCGAGGAGTGCGATTCCTGCGGCGCCTGCGCGGGGGTCTGCCAGGCCGACGCCGTGCCTGCCGGCAAGGAAAAGTGGCGGGCCTCGGAGTGTCTGGCGTGCAACAACTGCGATGATGTCTGCCCGAAAAACGCAGTCAGCTTCGGCTTTCTAAAAGGGCACCCCACAGGGGGGCTCGATCTGGGGCGGCGCAATGTGGTGACCTCTTTCCTTTCGGGGGCCTTTGCCGTTCCGCTGCTGCGGATCTCGCCGCTGTCGAGACCGCGCATGGCGGATGCGAAACTCATCCGGCCGCCCGGCGCACTCGAGGAACCGAAATTCCTCCAGACCTGCGTACGCTGCGGGGAGTGCATGAAGGTGTGTATCACGGGCGGGCTGCAGCCGACCCTCCTGGAGGCTGGACTCGAAGGTATCTGGACTCCCATCCTGGTGCCCCGGATTGGGTTTTGCGAATTCCGCTGTACCCTTTGCGGGCAGGTGTGCCCGACGGGTGCCATCAAGCGGCTGCCCCTGGAGCTGAAGCAGGAGGTCAGGCTGGGGCACGCGGCGATCGACAAGGGACGCTGTCTGCCCTTTGCCCATGCGACCCCCTGTATCGTCTGCGAGGAGACTTGTCCGACGCCGAAAAAGGCGATCTGGATCGAGGAAGTAACCGTGCGGGACCGCGAAGGGAACCCGGTCCGCCTGCAGCAGCCACACGTGGATCTCACGAAATGCATCGGCTGCGGGGCCTGCGAGAAGCACTGCCCCGTCGCCGACCAGCCCGCCATCTATGTCACAAGCGCAGGAGAGTCACGCTCGGAGGAAAACCAGCTTCTGTTGCAAGCGCCAGCCGGGCCGGTCTCGTCGTATAAGTGATGCAAAAGCAGGAGCCGGGCAGAGGGAATCAGGCGTCGGGCTTCCGGACAACAATGGAATCATCGTGAGACAATAACAAAAGCCCCGCAGGAACCAGCCTGCGGGGCTTTTGTTGCAGTCTCGAAAGTTGCTCTTGCTTTTATGATGGACCCCTCCGGGGGATTCGGCAGGATCAGGCCCGAAGATCAACGATACCGCCCTTGAAGGGCTTTCTGCCGATCTCGACCGTGCCCTGCCCTGTCAGACGGTAGGTGGGCGACTCGTCGAAACGCAAGGCGGCCAGGTAGAGGTCGATGACGACGGCACCGCGTGCCTCGTCGTGGACGACGACGCATTCACCAGCGGAGATGTGCTGTAACGGAGCGGCAAAACCTTTGCGGCTTTCACCAGGACTCAACGGAATGAGAGCCCCTGCCCGGGAATACTCCGGGGAAAAGCTGCCCCACTCGGCGCTTCCAGTCGTGATGGAACTGTCAATTCTCATAATATCCCGGTACAGCTGTCCCTATGAGAATGCTCGCCGCCTTGACTTATCCAAGAAGGTTAACGAATGGAATCCTCGTTATGCCCTTATTTTTTCGAGAAAAAGTTCATCAGAAAGTCGGTCTGTGCCGGAGAAAGGTCGAACTTGATGGCCGCTTCCTCAATCAGCTTGCTCCTCTTTTTCCCTTCTTCCAGATTATCGGAGATCCACTTGATGGCTTTTCTGATCTCCTCGCCTTCGGGTTGAATCTGAGACATGATCTACTCCCCTCCCCTTGAAAAGATGACAGGCCGGACAGACGGGCCTTGCCTCTGAGCGACTATAATCAAAAGGTCCCGTTTTGTAAAGGATATTCCGCTTACGATTCTCTTGGCAAAGATCGATTTTTCAGGTATTGATAAAAAATATAAATGCTGGGAGAAAAGGATGAAGATCCCCGTCTATTTTTCCGAAACATTCAGCGCAGATAAGGTCGGCAGGCTCTTCGAAAAGGCCCTGGCTGACACGGAAGGGCGAATCGGCAAGAAGGACCGCGTTGCCGTGAAGTTGCACTTCGGTGAGGGAGGAAACACCCGATTCGTGTCACCGGAAAACTTGAGACCCATCCTTGCATCCCTGAATAAGCATAACACCAATCCCTTCCTGACAGACGCCAATGCCCTCTATCGAGGCATGCGACACAACGCGACAGACCACATGAACATTGTCCGCAAGCACGGATTCGACAAGCTGGGACTTCCCGTCGTCATCGCCGACGGAGAGCGAGGGGAAGAACAGGCAGAGATCGCTATCCAGGGGAAGATCTTCCCGAAAGTGAAAATCGCACGCCACATCGCCGAAGCCGGGGCCCTCGTCGTCGTCTCCCACTTCAAAGGCCATATGCTCTTCGGCTTCGGTGGGGCCATCAAGAATCTGGGCATGGGTTGCGGGTCCCGGGCGGGAAAGCTCGAGATGCACGCTGCCGTGAAGCCCTCGATCAATGAGAACTGCACGACATGCGGGAAATGTTTCGACGTGTGCCCCGCCGACGCGATCCTGCTCGGGGAAGACCAGGCTTCCATTGACCCCGATCTCTGCGAGGGCTGTGCCTCCTGCATCGCTGTCTGCGAGGTCGATGCGGTAGAGATTCCCTGGATGGCTCTGGCCTCCAGCGCCGTCATGGAGCGGACGGCCGAGTACGCCCTCGGGGCCCTGAGCGGCAAGCCCTGCGTCTGCGTCACCTTCATCAACAACATCACAAAGGACTGCGACTGCATGGCCGACAGCGAGATCATCGGGCGTGACATCGGGGTCGTCGCCTCCACAGACCCCGTAGCCTGCGAACAGGCAGCCTTTGACCTTGTCCGGGCGGGGCATGGAGACGTCGATATCTTCAAAAAAGTCACCGGTATCGACGGAAGCCACATCATTGGCTACGCCGAGTCTGTCGGGCTTGGCCGCAGGGGCTATCACCTGATATCTGTGTAAATCACACGGCAAACCCACCTGTCCGGGTACAGTTCATGCATCTTGGAAACTGGAGTTTCTACCTTATACGTCGGATTGCGCCAATCGTCAGGAATCATGGATAAAAGCGAAAGCAACGGCACTCAGGCCAGGATCCTCATCGTAGACGATCACGTGGAACTTCGGGACATGCTCAAGGAGGCAATGGTCCTGTCGGGCTACAGTTGTTTCACGGCAGGCAACGGGCTGGAGGCCCTGGAATGCCTGGCAGCAAACCCCGTCGACGTGGTGCTGACGGACATCAAGATGCCGGAGATGAATGGCCTGGAGCTTACGGTGCTGATCAAGAAGAGTCATGATGTGGATGTCATCGTGATGACGGGGTTTACCGACGACTTCACCTACGAGGAAATCATTACGAAGGGCGCGAGCGACTTCATGCTCAAACCCGTGAGCATTCCGGAACTCTGCCTGCGGATCAGGCGCGTCGTGCGGGAAAAGGCCTTGCTGCGTGAAAGAAACCAGGCCATGGAGAGGCTCCGGGAAAGCGAGCAGCGCTACCAGGAACTGAGCATCACCGACGGTCTCACGAAGCTTTTCAACTCGCGGCAGTTCTACTCGGTGCTGCACGGCGAAATCGAGCGTTCCAACCGCTACGATCACCCGCTGACCGTGCTGATGCTCGACATCGACGATTTCAAGAGATACAACGACACTTACGGCCACCTCGAAGGCGACAAGATTCTGACCCGGTTTGCGGAGATCATCCGGGACTGCCTCCGCCAGACGGACTCGGCCTACCGCTATGGAGGGGAGGAATTCTCCATCATTCTGCCGTCCACGAGGGGAGAACAGGGAGTGATCACGGCCGAGCGCGTCCGAATCGCCCTGAAGAACGAGATCTTCAACCCCAGACCGGGCAAGGAAATACAGGTCACCGTCAGCAT
>DATJPI010000357.1:0-40869 GCA_035506495.1 Syntrophales bacterium | reverse complement strand
ATGTTGGTTCGTGCGACCCTCAAGGGTGACTATTACAACTTTCGGACATTTCTCATCGAACTGGGTGACCAGGCCTATCTCGAGAAAGTCGATGAGATCGAAATCCAACAACTCCCCGGGATGAAAGAGTTCCGGCTGAAGGTTTGGCTCGCCGTCGGATGATCGACTGCGGCCGCTACGGTCATGCTCAACAAAAGGAATGGCTGAATGAGCAAGCGTGAAAAGATCATTGTCGTCGTCATGGTTTTTTCAGTCCTTTTCTCCCTCGCGTACTACCTGACGCCATCGTTTACGGGAACAGGGGAAAAGCCAGGGGAACAATTCGCGGACTCGGAAAAGATCATCCAGGAAATCGCAGTGGAGCTTAAAAAAGTGGCTGCATTGCCCAATGAAAATTATGTTATTGCCAGAGCGGAAGCGGCTTGGACGAAAGATCCGTTCTACCGGAAAATGCAGCAGGCTCCGGAGAAGGCTGCAGCGGGCGCCCGTGAAATCGTGTACTCGGGATTCGTCGACATGGGGGAAAGCAAGCTGGCCGTCATCAATGGCAGTACCTATCAGGTGGGTGAGAAGCTCGATTTCGGCACCGCCTTCTTTCTCAAGAGCGTGGAGCCCTCGCGGGTGGTGATCGCCGATAGGCAGAACCAGCGGAATATCGTCATCAAACTGAAGGACGAATCATTTTAGAGGAGACAGGCCTTGAAACCCAGAGCCCTTTACCGGTGGATGTGCTGGTTTTTCATTCCTGTGATCGGTCTTGCGTTGGCGGGATGCGCGAAAGACCTCAAACAGGTGAAGGACCCCTTCTTTGAAAAGTGGAGCACAATGGCGGAAACGTCACAGGGCTATTCGCCTGCGGGCCGGGCGCGGATCGCGGAACTGCCCCCCCTGGAAGATGACGAGATCATCACGGATGAGGCGGCCAGCAGAGAGAAGCCTCTGCCCACAAGGCGTGTGACGCTCCGGATGCACAACGTGGACATCAATGTCATTCTCCGAGCCCTGGCCCAGGTCGCAAACGTGAACATCATGCTGCGCTCAGGCATCAAAGGCGAGACCTCCATCAACGTCGAAAGCAAACCCTGGGACCAGACGTTTCTCGGAATATTGAAAACCAACGGCCTGTCCTACACATGGGAGGGCGATATCATTCGTATCATAACGACAGAGGATATGGAGAGAGACCACAAGCTCGATGCCGCCCGTGACCGCATGCGAAGCCAGAAGCTCCTCACCATGGTCGTCAATGTCGATTACGCCGATGCTTCAAAGCTCAGGGACAGCTTGAAGGAGCTCCTCACGAAGGAGAAGGACGGCAAGGTCCGTGGGTCCATCATGGTGGATCAGCACACGAATTCCATGATCATCCAGGCCACCCGGGACGACCTGAAGCGGATGATCCCCATGATTGAGAAACTGGACAAACCGGCGGCACAGATTCTCATCAAGGCCAACATCGTGGAAGCGACGAAAACGACAGCCCGAAACCTCGGGGTCCAGTGGGGTGGCATCTACGGCAACACCTGGGGAGGGCAGAACTACTACATCACTCCCGGCGGCTCGGGCGGGTCGACGACGACCCCCCCGACGGCAGGCAACTACACCCCGACGTTCGGATCGACGGGGATCGGGGGTCAGGGCAATGCCTTCAACTTCCCCGTGAGTGCCGCTGCCATGGCCGCAGCGGGAGGCTCCGGTTCCCTGGGGCTCATCTTCGGGACGATCGGCGGCAATATCCTCGAGGTTCAGTTGCAGGCCCTGCAGCAGGACGGACAGCTCAATATCCTCTCCAGCCCCTCCATTACGACATTGGACAACCAGATGGCCTACACTGAAAACGGCGAGCGGGTGCCCTACGTGGCGACGAGCACCTCGAGCGGCCTCGTCACCCAGGAAGTCAAGTTCGAGGATGCCGTCCTGCGGCTCGAGATCACACCCCACGTCATCGACGGCATGCACCTCAAGATGAAAATCAAGGTCAAGAAGGACCAGGTGGATCCGACGCGCACCGTTCAGGGAAATCCCTATATCATCAAGAAGCAGACGGAGACCAATCTCATCGTCCAGGACGGTGAAACCATCGTGATCTCCGGTTTGACGAAGCAAACGGTATCCAAGTCAGATACGGGGCTTCCCGGCTTGAAGGATATCCCGGGTCTGGGTTATCTGTTCAAATCCGATTCCCGCTCCGAGGACATGGAGGAAGTACTCATTTTCATTACGCCCCACGTCCTGAAGGCCCAGGCCTCGATCCAAACCATCCCGTCCGTCTCCACCCCGCGACAGGCTTCCCCCGCCTCTCCCGGTCAGGAGTCGGCACCCCAGAAAAAGGAGCCCCCCGGCACGAGCCCGGGCAAATAGAGATGCGTTACTTCACGACCCTTAACCTCGATCGTGAACCCTTTTCCAACTCACCGGAACCGGAGTTCTTCTTCGAGGCCCCTCAGCACGTCAACTGCCTGCAGCAGCTGGAGATATCCATCCGCCTGCGCAGGGGTCTGAATGTCGTCATCGGGGATGTGGGCACGGGCAAGACGACCCTTTCGCGCATGTTAATCCGAAAGCTCCACAGCGATGACGACGTGGAGTTTCATCTTCTCATGGACCCCGACTTCAGTGGCCCCATCCAGTTTCTGGGAGGTATCGCCCGGATGATGGGAGCCGTGGATTCCGCGTCCGGCCTTACGGAATGGCAGCTCAAGGAGGCCATCAAGCAGGTTCTGTTTCGACGGGGGATTGACGAGAACAAAATTGTCGTTCTCATCATCGACGAGGGGCAGAAACTCCCCGGGTTCTGCATCGAGATCCTGAGGGAGTTTCTCAATTACGAGACGAACCAATTCAAGCTTCTGCAGATCGTTATCTTTGCCCAGCCCGAATTCAATGCCATCCTGGATCGGCGGGAGAACTTTGCAGACCGGATGAACGTCTGCTTGCGGCTCAAACCGCTCGATTTTACCCAGATGCGCCAGATGATCGAGCACCGGATTGAAATGGCAAGTCAGATCGGCAGGGAACCCGTCCAGTTCACGACGCCGGCCCTTGCCGCCATTTACCTGGCCACGGGGGGGGTGCCCCGCAAGGTCGTCATGTTCTGCCACCAGGTCATCCTGGCGATGATCATCCGCAACCGGTCCCGGGCAGGATGGCTCCTTGTGCAGTCCTGTCTCCGCAGTCGCGCCTCGAACCGCCGCAGGCGCCGCAATCTCGGCTGGGGGATGGCTGCCGTACTGGGCGCAATCGTCCTGGCCGTTTTAACCGGGATTTCCAGTAAACGTGATATGGCTGGAGGGCCCGTTGACCGGCTGGCCGCCTACCAGGCCCGGATCTCGGACAAGACCGTCTATCCGCTTGAGCCCTGGAAAACGGGTCCAACGCAGGTTGTGGAGGCAGCCACGAAGCCCCCGGTTGGCGCGAAGCATTCGAATCTGCCGGTCGGTCTCAGGAAAGGCAGCCCGAAGGAACAGCCCCCGGCGGAGACAAAATTCCTGTCCGGACGCGAGTGAGCCCTTTGCCTGCTTCAGCGGGTCTCAGGGCGATCTGACACGGGCGATGTTGTTGAGTGACGATCAAGGCACTTGGGGAGTGAGATCTTGAAGGAAAAAAAAGGCAAATCCTTGAGAATCCGAAAAAAGCTGGGGGAAATGCTCATCGATGCCGATGTCCTCAACGAGGACCAGCTTCGACATTTTCTGGACGAGCAGAAGAAGACAGGCATGAAGCTGGGAAAGCTTCTAATCCAGCAGGGCATCCTGTCGGAAACGCAGATGGTGGACCTCCTGAGTCAGCAGCTCAAGATCGAGAAGTATCATCCCGACAAGTACCCCGTCGACCTCAACCTCGCCCAGGTGTTCGCCGCCGAAATTGCCCAGAAGAACCAGGTGGCGCCGCTCAAGAAGAAGGGTCGGCTGCTGACCATCGCCATGACGGACCCCGTTGACATCAACGCGCTGGATTCCATCGAGGCGCTCACCAATGACGAGGTGGAGACGGTCGTCTGCACGGAACGCGAGCTTAACCAGCTCATCGGCCAGATCTATGGAATGCAGTCAGGTCTGGGCGGGGTGCTGGAGAGCCTCGAGGAGTTGAAATTCGACACCGGTGTCGATGCCGAAGCGACCGCCGAATACACCGACGACCTGCAGGTGAGCACGAGTTCGATCATGGGGATGGCCGAAGAGGCGCCCATCGTACGCCTCGTCAACTCCATCATCTCGCAGGCGGTTCGGGAAGGGGCGAGCGACATCCACCTCAGCCCCCAGATGAAGAACGTCCAGGTGCGGTTCCGCATCGACGGCCGGCTCCACGAAGTGCCCGCGCCGCCCAAGCAGATGTTTCTGCCCATCATCTCCAGGATCAAGATCCTGGCCAACATGGACATTGCCACCTCGCGCATCCCCCAGGATGGTCGCTTCACCGTCAAGATGGAAAACAAGGAGATCAACGTCCGCGTCTCCTCCATCCCCACGATCTACGGGGAAAACCTCGTTCTGCGACTGCTCGACATGGGCTCCGGCGTCTACTCGCTTGACCGGCTCGGGATGGTGAAGGAGGATCGCGACAAGATCGAGTCCATCATCAACAAGCCCTATGGAATGATCCTCAGTTCCGGCCCCACGGGAAGCGGCAAGAGCACAAGCCTCTACGCCATCATTCGTGAGATCAACCGGCCCGACATCCACATTATCACCCTCGAAGATCCCGTCGAGTACCGAGTCGAGAAAGTTCGCCAGGTGCAGCTGAATCGCAAAGCCGGAATGACCTTCGCAAGCGGCCTGCGCTCCATCCTTCGTCAAGACCCCGACGTGATCATGGTCGGCGAGATCCGTGACGGTGAGACGGCGGGCATCTCCGTGCAGGCGGCTCTCACGGGACACAGGGTCCTGAGCACGGTGCACACCAACGATGCCGCGGGAGCCATCACCCGCCTCATTGACATGGGAATCGAGCGGTTTCTCGTTTCCTCGGTGCTCCTTGCCACCTTTGCCCAGAGGCTGATCCGGACCATCTGCCCCTACTGCATGGAGCGTTACCGGCCCAACGAGAAGGTCATCGCCGCCTGGGGCCTCAAGATCGACGGAGCGAATTTCCAGAGAGGCAGGGGCTGCCCGGCCTGCATGGGGACAGGTTATCGCGGGCGAACGGGGATCTTCGAGATTGTCGTCAACGATGAGGAGGTTCAGGACATGATCCTGCGCGGGGTATCCGCCCAGGAGATCACACGCATCCTCAAGCAGAATGGAAAATTGCGGACGCTCAAGGAAGATGCCATGAGCAAGGTGCTCTCCGGCGTGACGACCATCGAGGAAGCCTCGGCGGCGGTCATGGTCTAGCCGTGCGGCAAGAGCGCTGGCGTCAGCAAGCAGCCTACAGCAAAGAAAAGGGACGGGGGACGAGGGGGTAGGGACAAACCCATCATCCCATTTAGCCAATTACTGAATCAACCAGTTTACTGTTTCAGCATGCCAAAATTTTCCTACGAAGCGATCAATGAGACCGGCGCAAGCATCTCCGGCGTCATCGAGGCGGATACCCTCGATGCGGCACGGAATCTTCTGCTCAGCCGCGGACACATTCCCTCCCGCGTCTCCGGCGAGTCGGAGCGCGGTGCGCTGTTCAGGTTGTCGTGGGAGAGCCTGCAGAAGAGGTTCTCCGGGGTCTCGATGCAGGAGCTCATCCTGTTCACGAAGCAGTTCCGGACCATGTTTCTCGCCGGTGTTCCGATTATGCGGCTCCTGGAGGTCCTCGAAGTCCAGGTGGCAAACCCGAAACTGAAGCAGGTCGTGGCGGAAATCACGCAGGATGTCCGCGAAGGCTCGCCCCTTTCCGACGCCCTGGCAAAGCATCCCAAGACGTTCAACACGCTTTACCGCAGCATGATCAAGGCCGGCGAGGCTAGCGGAACCATCCCCGAGGTCCTCCAGCGGCTGATTTACATCCTGGAACACGAGCACAAAATCAAGTCCGACATCAAGTCGGCCCTCCAGTACCCGATCATCGTTGTCGCTGCCCTGGGCATCGCCTTCTTCGTGCTTCTCAACTATGTCATCCCCCGTTTCGTGGGCATCTTCGCCCGCGTGGGCGTCGAGTTGCCCTGGCCGACGAAGGTGAGCCTCTTTCTCCACCATCTCTTGACTGATTACTGGCTTTTCACCCTTGTCCTGCTCATTGCCCTGATTGCCGGGGCTTCTTATTATTTCAAGACTGACCAGGGGCGCTTCGTGAGGGATGCTTTCTTTCTGCGGATCCCCCTGCTGGGTCCTCTCTTCATGAAGGCCGCCATGTCCCGTTTTGCCAGTATCTTTTCCATTCTCCAGTCCAGTGGCGTTCCGGTCATGAATTCCCTTCAAATCCTGTCGGGAACGATCGGGAACACAGCCATTGCCCGGGAGTTCGACAGGGTAAGGGACCGGGTCGAAGAGGGTCGGGGGATCTCGGGGCCTCTCAGCACGGCCCGCTATTTCCCCCCCATGGTCATCCAGATGGTGGCGATCGGGGAAGAATCAGGCCAACTCGATGAGATGCTCCAGGCCGTTTCCGTCCACTACGACGACGAAGTGGCCTTCGCCGTAAAACGTCTCTCCGATGCCATCGGGCCTATCCTGGTTGTGGGGCTTGCCTTTGTCGTCGGGTTTTTTGCCCTTGCCGTTTTCCTGCCCATGTGGGATCTGACCAAGGTTGCCACCAAGGGGTTCTGATCCCGGCGTGGCGGCTGCGCTCGGTGACCTTTCCGGAAGTGCGGCATCCATTGTATCTGGAAGAAGATTATGATAAGTGACCAAGGACGCAGATGTCCTTTTCGCAACGGCAGATCATAACACTATGCAAAAGAAATCTCGGTTCCAGATCAGTCTCTACGTCCTGATCCCCGTCATTTTCAGCGGCATCACGATCTTTGCCGTCATCGTCACCTATCAGATCGCCGAGTTCTACCAAAAATATAATGTCGAGTCGACGTGGCCCCTGAAATACTGGGGAATCGGCATCGGGCTGTTCACATTCCTGTGTGCGCTGCTCGTGACCTGGATGATCCTGAGCCCCATCAAGAAGTTCATCAGGGAAACAGAAAACCTGCCTGTCTTTCCCAAGACTCAGATCCAGAGCGCCGCAGAACAAAAAGGCGACGACATCAGCCAGTTCAACCTTATCTTCGAACAGGTGACGAGCCTGCTCTCGAAGGTGGAGGCTCGGGAACTCTTCCCGGAGATCATCGGCCAGAGCAAGGTCATGCGGGGAATCTTCAGCCAGATCCTGAAAGTGGCCCCGACGGATGCCACGGTCCTCATCACAGGGGAGAGCGGCACAGGCAAGGAACTGGTCGCCCAGAGTATCTATCAGCATAGCATTCGAAAGGAAGGTCCCTTCATCAAGCTCAACTGCGTGGCCATCCCCGAGGGTCTTCTCGAAAGCGAGTTGTTCGGCCATGAAAAGGGGGCCTTTACGGGCGCCACAACCCAGAAGAGGGGCAAGTTCGAGCTGGCACACGGGGGCACCATCCTGCTGGACGAGATCGGCGACATGCCGTTGACAACCCAGGCCAAGCTCCTGAGGGTCCTCCAGGAAAAGGAGTTCGAACGGGTGGGTGGCACAAAGCCGATCCATGTCGACGTCCGCTTCATCGCTTCGACAAACAAGAACCTTATGAAACTCGTGCAGGAAGGACGTTTTCGCGAGGATCTTTTCTACAGGCTCAATGTGTTTGCCCTGCACCTTCCCCCCCTGAGGGAGCGCCGTGATGACATCCCGTCACTGGCGCAGGGTTTCGTCGAAACGGCACCCAAATCAGCGGAGATTTCGTCCGTGGCGCTCCAGATCCTCATGGGTTTCAATTGGCCGGGCAATGTCCGGGAGCTGAAAAATGTCATCGAGCGGGCCGCCGTCATGGCCGAAAACGGGGTCATCGAGCCCCAGCATCTTCCGGTACAGGTATCAGGGGGGCTGGTGGGACAAGCTATGCAGGAGGTTTCCGATCAGGCCAACATCGATGACCGGCTCGCCGAGATCGAGAAGCGGCTGATCATCGATGCCCTCATGCGGGCCGACGGGGTACAGGTTAAAGCCGCGCAGATTCTGGGGATCAAGGAACGGAGCCTGTGGCACCGGGTGAAGAAGTACGAGATAGACGTCACGACGATCAAGAAATCTACATAATATGTAGATATTACAACAATTTATGTGATTTTTTCCGGTGACCTGGAGAAGGGCACAAGCTCCGCGGTTGCGGCGAAAAAAATGCAAGCTATTGATGACAAAGGGCTTTTAAAGATTCTACACTTGAAGCTTTCTGGCCATGGCACGGTTGATGCTCTGCACGTTTTGCAGGTCATTTTGAAGGACCGGCATCCGTCGGTGGTCACGGATCACCCGTTCGCCAGGGGTTTCTTGCCCTTCATTTTTCATGCTGGCCGGCAGGCAGTGAGGGGTGATCTCCAGGGGCCCTGGAGATTGAAAAACTGTGGAAATACGGGATGAATTGATTTAAAATACGCCACCTTTCGGACTGGCACTCCTGATAGGGGAATCGGGGGTGCCCCCGGTCGCCGCAGCAACGCGATAGACGGGGTTATTGAGGAGAGAGAAAAAACTTACAGGTGAAGGAGGGCTTATGACCATGTCAAGGAGGCGATCGAAGGTGAGCAATCAAAAAGGTTTTACGTTGATCGAAATCATAGCCGTGCTGGTGATCCTTGGAATTCTCGCGGCCGTTGCCATTCCCAGGTTCATGGATCTGACGAGTGTCGCATCGGACAAGGCAGCCATGCAGGCCGTCGCCGAAGGAAAATCCCGTCTGTCGAACCAGTTCGCTAGGAGTCTCCTTTCAGGCACAGGAACCAGCGTCGATGCGATAGTCACCTATGTGAATACCACAGACCCAACCCTCAAAAACGCGGGGGATTACACAATAACCTATTCAAAGGTCACGGATACTCAAATCAAGGTCAAGGCAGATGGAGTGGGTTCCGTTAAAGGGACGAACTCTGGTGTTTGGGTGAAACCGCAATAACCGCTTTCGCTTGTGACTTTTTCACCACGATCGATCAACGAGGGCCGCTCCTCCTTCGCGGCCTTTCGTTGTATCGGCCCCCTCCTCCCGGGGATGAAGCGATCCAACCGGATTGATTCTGTTGTGCGGAGACGGCGATTGCGGGTCTGTTCCGGCTTAAAGAAACAGGAATAAGGCTCTAACGCATTTATGTCTTTGCCCGCTTCTCAGAGGGGGTTCACCCTCATCGAGCTGGTTGCCATCATCGTCATTATGGGTGCCCTCGCTTCCGTGGCCGTACCCAAATACTATGATCTCACCCGTGAGGCCCAAAACCGCGCGGCCCTCCAGGCCGTGATGGAAGGCAAAGCCCGCCTCTCCATGCTGTATGCCCGCCTGTTCCTGGATACCGGCTCGCCACCGGACGCCGCCAGTGTCGTCAGTGCAGCGGGCACCTCGACCAACGTAGGTGATTATATGCTGAATTTTTCGGCCGTGGATACGTTGACTGTCAAGGTCAATGCATCAGGCAGAGGAGGAGTGGTGCAGGGCACGAACAGCTCTCTATGGCTCATGCCGCGATAGCGTAAAGGGCCTGAGAAGTCATCAAGACCGGGTCGCCTTCCTCTTCAACTCCTTGCCGATTTCCCTCCGGATGATCCGTCCCAGCATTTCCGGATTGACCTCGTAAGCCGACACAGAGGAATTCCGAACAAGGCCCCCGAGCCATTCGTCCAGGGGCTCCGCGCCCTTGAGTGCAAGGCAGCGCGCAGCCATCCGGGTCAGGGCTGGACCGTTTTTCAAACGCTCGTAGAGCTCCACAAGGGCCAGGTGTGCCCTCGGGTTTGCCGGGTTCAGACGCAGGGCCTCTTCCCAGCACCGGGCCGCTTTTTCTGGCTGCTCCAGTTCCTTCCAGGCTTCCCCCGATATCTCCCAAGGTTGCGGGTCATTCCACTTCAGGCTCATGGACCTGGCCGCTGCCTTCAGTGCCCCCTGCGGATTCTTTTTCTTCAGTAGGATCAAACTATAGCAATTGATCATCTCCACGTCAGTGGGGTCGCGGGATATGTATTTCTGCATCAGTCGGAAAGATCCCTCTGCATCGCCCCTCATCAGGTACACCTTTGCCAAGCCAACGATCGCCGGAGGATAGTCCGGGAATTTTTCCAAGGCTTTCAAAAATTGCTGCTCCGCGCGGTCGGTATCCCTTTTCTGTTCAAGGTAGTAGACCCCGAGGTTGTAAGACGCGATACCGATCTGTCGGAGATTGGTATCCCGGTTCAATTCTTCGGCGGTTTTCAATTCTGCGTATGCCTGCTCGTACATGCCCGCCTCGTAGTAGTGCCTTGCCAGGTTGATGTGCGGTCGGCTGAGATCGGGCGACTTCCGGACATTGTCCAGCCATAGGTGCACATCAGACCGCACAATGTCGTTTCTGGCGAACGTCGTGTGGGCTTGAAAGGCCAGCAGCAGTGCGAAGCCGCCGGCCATGAAATACTGAAAGCCCCTGCGGTAGGAGAAGTAGTCCAGGCAACGGATCATCAGGATGGCCACGGGTACGAAGAAGAGCATCGAGGGGATGTAGTTGCGGTGCTCGAAGATCAACTCAAGGGGGATGACAGTTCCCTCGATGAGGTGGTTCAGAAGGAAAAAAAGCATACAGTACGCCAGCAGAGGTTTTCTGCGGGCCATGACGATGGCAACTAGGCCGAACAGCGCCACCGCCAGCAAAGCCGGCAGAGTTGTCCATGGATCGAGAAGCGACCGTGAAAAGTCGATGTCATGAAGAAGCGTGAGTCTTGTAGGGATGGGGTAGAGCAGCAATGTGAAGTAGAAGACCAGGATGCGCGGTGCCGTCAGGAGCCGTTCCGCCAGGGTAAAGGGCCTTACCTCATAGGCCTGAAAAATACCGGTCAGCCGATCGCTGAACGCAAAAAGGGAAAGAAGAATGAGAACCATCGGAATCCAGCCGTATTTCAGTAATCGTGAAAGGTTTTCCCGCGTCGCTCCCTGAATCAACAAAACGTCATACAGGAGGATCGAAATCGGAAGCATGGCTGCATTTTCTTTTGACCCGAATGCCGCCAGGCAGGACAGGAGACAGAAAAGGATAGATGATCCTCTAGCCCACGGGCTTTCACCCATTCGCGCTCGAACGTAGAAATAGAGGGCCATGACAGTGAAGAGTCCTACCAGGCAAGTCATCCGCTGCACAATGATTGCCACGGCGTGAACCTGAAGGGGGCTTGTAGCCCATAAAAATGTTGCCAGCAGGGAGATGCCATGTGCCATTTCACCGTATCGATCCCGCAGACGGGGGAGTCGGAGTGTTTGGCAAAGGAAGAGATACAGGAAGACGGCGGACGTGAAGTGAATGAGGAAGTTCACGGCATGATATCCAAAGACATCAGTGCCTCCGGAGAGATAATTCAGCCCGAAACTGAGATAAGACAAAACCCTGGTGCTAGGATGGCCTTCCGATTCGTCTGCGATTCCGTAAAATGTCTTGCGGATGTCCGGCCACGTCAGGCCCTGCATATGGACATTGCGGTTCTCGAGGATGTTGTGGAAATCATCGAAGTGCCATTCGCCGGAAAAACTGTTCCCGTATATGATCAACAGCACGACCAGCAGCGAGAGAATGGCGAACAATGCGTTACACCATCCGGGCTGCTCTCCATCCCGAGCCGATAGGAATCGGTTCTTACAGCTGATCATGCCGTCCTCTGTTTTGTGCGAATGGGATCACATCCCGGCGGAAACGTTGCGGGTCTCGCTCGTTGAAACGTTTGGACGCGGGCGTCGCTTCATCGCTTCTTTCTTAATCACAAGGGATAAATAAAAACAATCCTGAAAGCCGTCACCGGGGCGAGAATGGATTTAGCGGCTGCAATTATGCTGCCAAGGCGCTATACTGTCCGCCGCGATCCCCGGGTGGCAATCAGAATACGTCCCGCAGGCCCCACTTTGTGGACGAGAAGCCTTCCATCCGGGGAGGCAGTCAGGCTTTCATGGCGCCGTCTGGGCGGCAAGCCCCAGGAAGGCTTATTCCCGGTACGGAAAACGCATAACCGTCGGGCTCCACCGGCGCAACAGCTTGGCACCGACCTTGCAAAATTAAGCATATGCGCATTCTACTGGTGGGCACATCTTATCCAAGCAGCCACGACGACTGGAAAGGCCGGTTCATCAAGGATCTTGTCAATGCGCTTTCCGTCCAGGACGGGGTTGATCTTCGACTTTGGGCTCCGCCCGGCGATATTCCGAAGAATGTCGAGAGAGCCCTCACGAAAGATGAATCGGAATGGCTTCGCGGAATGCTTGCCTCCGGCGGGATTGCGCACATTCTGCGCGAGAAGGGATGGGGGGCTTCGGTTACTGTTTTCAAGCTGCTCCAATTGCTTCGAAGCGGTTACAGAAGATCCGGCGATGCGGATCTTTTCCATGTCGGCTGGCTGCAGAATGCCATCCCGCTGTGGGGGATCCGAAAACCGGCCGTGATCAGCGTGCTGGGGACCGATTTTGCGCTCTTGAAGCGCAGAGGGATGGTTCCATTGCTCCGATCGATACTCGGACAGAGAAAGGCGATCATCGCACCAAACGCGGGATGGATGGTCGAGCCTCTCCGCACCCTTTTTGGAGATGTGGCGGAAATCCGGGCCATTCCGTTCGGGGTCGACCAGCCGTGCTTCGAAGTCAGGCGAAAGGTCGTCTCCGGACCCAGAAAGTGGCTCGTCGTACTGAGAGTGACGGCAAAAAAGATGGGGCAGCTTTTTGCATGGGGTGAGGGCTTGTTCGACGAGAAGGATGAACTGCACATTCTCGGCCCCATGCAAGAGAAGATTTCCATCCCGACCTGGGCCCGCTTCCACGGTGCGACGCATCCGAGGGAGCTGCGCGATCGATGGTTCCCGGAGGCGACAGGTCTCATTACGTTGAGCGAACACGACGAAGGGCGGCCGCAAATTCTTCTGGAGGCCATGGCTGCGGGGTTGCCTGTCATCGCATCGGATCAGCCCGCACACAGGGACGTCGTTCGGCAGGGGGAGACGGGCTGGCTCGTGTCCTCGCAGCGTGAACTAAAGGAGGCTCTTGGCTGGCTCAAAGAGGGGGAAAACAACCTTCGCATGGGAGACCGGGCAAGATCATGGGTCCTGAAAGAGATCGGGACGTGGGATGACTGTGCGCAGCGCTTCATGAACGCCTATCAATCCCTCTTGAGGTAGAGATCAGATGGATAGAGAAACGCTTCTTATCGGCGGAACGGGCTTTGTCGGTCAGGCCTTGGCCCCCCGACTGATTCGGGCTGGACACCGGGTTCACCTCGTTGCAAGGCGACCCGTGCCCATGGGGCTCGAGGGGAAGGCGCTCCTGCATACCAGCCCCCTCGATAATGCAAAGCTGTTGCATACCCTGTTGCCCGGATGCCAGACGGTCTTTTACCTCGCGTCGGACAGCACGCCGGGCACATCGGCCTCGGAGCCGATATGGGAGGCCGAGTTGAACCTGACCCCTGCTTTACGCTTCCTGGACATCCTGCAGAAATATGATCATGTCCACCTGATCTTCATCTCGTCGGGTGGAACCGTGTACGGCAATCCCCGATACCTTCCCGTCGATGAAGACCATCCACTTTCGCCGCTGTCCTACCATGGCGCGGGGAAGATCGCGACGGAGGCGTTTCTGCAAGCCTACTGCCGGCAGTATGGCAGAAATGTCACCATCCTGAGACCGTCCAATTTTTACGGTCCCCGTCAGCCCTATCGAAAGGGGTTTGGAATCGTGCGAGGCATCCTGGAGCATCTGAGGCGAGATCTGCCCGTGGAGATATGGGGGGATGGGGGAAATGTCCGCGATTTCCTCTATATTGAGGATTTTGTGGACGCCTGCATCCGCCTCTCGGAGGTAAGGCCAAAGAGCAGCTCCATCGACATCTTCAATGTGGGATACGGCACGGGGGTCAGCATCAACCAGCTCTGCGGCCTTATCGAATCGGCAACGGGCAGGCGAATCCGAAAGGAATACCGTGCCAGCCGCTCTGTTGACGTCCGGTCCGTTGTCCTGAACTGTTCAAGACTGCATCAGTACGCAGGATGGAAGCCCGTCACCGATCTAGAAACCGGATTGACACGGACGTGGGAATGGCTGAAGGCACTGCCGCTGTGACACCCGTTCGCGAGCCCGTCTGCTCGATCTGCATCGCCAACTACAACGGCGAAACAGTCATCGGTCCCTGTCTCGAATCCATCCAGAACCAGGATTTCGATCTGCCCCTTGAGATCATCGTCCATGATGACGCATCAACGGATGCTTCGGTTGAGTTCATACGGAGACATTTCCCCGGCGTCAGACTGATCGTCAGCGAGCGCAATACCGGGTTCTGCATCAGCAACAATCGGATGGTCTCACAGGCAAGGGGGCGTTACATTCTGCTGCTGAACAACGACGCCGTTCTCCGCCAAGGTGCTCTCCAAGCCCTGTATGACTATGCCGAGAAACATCCATCCCCGGCCATCCTCGGTCTTCCCCAGTACGACCTCCAAACCGGAGAACTGATCGACCGGGGGAGTTTGTTCGATCCATTTCTGAATCCCGTGCCGAATCTTGATCCAGACCGAACAGAGGTAGGAATGGTCATGGGTGCGTGCCTCTGGATCTCGAAAGGCTTGTGGGATGAACTGGGCAGTTTCCCCGAGTGGTTTGAAAGCCTTGCAGAAGACCTGTACCTGTGCTGCCTCGTCAGGCTGAAAGGCCTCCCCGTGACGGTCCTGCGAGAATCCGGTTACGACCACTGGATCGGAAGGAGCTTCAAGGGAGGGAAGGTTGTTCGGAACTCCCTGCGGACAAGCTATCGGCGGCGCGCGCTCAGCGAGCGCAACAAAACCTTCACGATGGCGATCTGCTATCCGTCACCGGCAGCGATCGTGCTGATCCCCCTGCATCTGCTGATGCTTGTCGCAGAGGGGCTCGTTTTTTCCCTGCTGAAGGGAAGCATCCGAGTCTTCTCCGAGATTTACTGGTTTTCCCTGCAAGGCGCCTGGAAAGAGAAAAGCCGGCTGTGGGGGTTGAGACGAACCGTCCAGTCAAATCGGCGCATTTCGTCCCGCAGATTTTTCTCCGCTCACACATGGATCCCGCACAAGCTCACCCTGCTGCTCAAGTTCGGTCTGCCCGGTATTGAATGATCTTTCGCAAGGGCTCCCACGCCTTCACAGGATCCGCCTGTGCCGGTTCCCAGTGATCGAATCCAGGATTCCCCATATCAGGTATCGAAGTTTCCGCAGGCGGTCCTCCTCGAAGAGGAGGATCAATACGACCTGCATCGATCTCACCACGGCGACCGGGAAGACCCAGGACGGCCTGCGCAACAGATACGTCCCGTACAGGATCAGATTGTTTCGCACAAAGTAATACATCCGCCAGGACGGGTGGTGGTGTAAAACAAATTTGAACTCACGGCACCCGAACAGGAAATGCTCCTTCATATTTCCGATGGAATGAACCATGAGCGGCTTGAGCACAAGGAAATTCCGGAAGCCACAGGCGGAACACCTCAAACAGTACTCTTCGTCAACGGCATCGATGAAAAATTCATCGCGAAACCCCCCCACGTGTTGATAGGCCTGAAGGGACAACAGGGAGCCTGATGTGATGACAACAGCTCGCTCTTCCCGGTCTGAGCCGTCCGGGCTGCGAATCGCATTGCGCCCCAGATTCGGTTCGTAATAGTTACAGCCGATGACCCCGATCCCGGCGTCGCGCAGCCCAGAAGCCGCTTCGAGCATGGATTCCAGATAGCCTTCAGACACGACGGTGTCCTGATCGAACGTAACGGCCCACGGGTATCGCTTCTCAAGGGCATACTGGCAGCCCTGATTCAGAGCGTGTGCAACTCCGGTATTGCGATCATTCCGGATCATCGCCAGTCTGTCCCTCGTCCCACACAGGTCTTCGAGCATGGCGAGAGACTCCCCGGCAGAGGCGTTGTCCACGATGAGTGCCCTGTCGAACTGGTTCAGGATCGCGTCGAGCCTCCCGGGGAAACCCTGATCCGGGAAATACGTGACAACAACAGCAATAATGTCTTCCCGCTTCGTCATTTCGGTTGGCTGCAGGATCAGATACCCTGTGCTTTTCGGGACCAAAGCTTCCGCAATTGCTCCCAATAGAGCCTTCCTCCCATATCGTTGCTGCCCAGTCGTTTCTGTAATGCTCGAACAGGTGTCAGAATAAGGCAGGTCAATGAAACCGTGAGTTTTTGACTCAGCGTGGCGTGTTTTTTCACGGTTTCAACGACATTCATGGCATATCGTATTTTCATTTCCTTTTCGAACTGCGGGTCGCTCTTGGTCGTCCCGCCCCGATGGTGGAGAACTATGGATTCTGGCACAAACCTGGCCCGCCAGCCTCTGTTGTAAGCTCGCCACGACAATTCCGCATCCTCGTAGTATGAACCGTAACTTTCCTCAAACAAGCCGATCTCTTTCAACATTTCCCCCCGGTACAGGCAGGCGCCTGCGCAGGCACCGACGATGCTGAGTTGAGCATCATACTGATGGGCATCCACCTCCCCGTGGCCCCGCTCAAAGATCCGCCCCCATTTGAATGTGTGCCCCGTCGAATCGAGGATGTGGGGGGTATCCATCCGCAACATCTTGGAAGCGCAGATCCCGATGTTCTTTTCGGATTCCATGACTCTGACCATGTGCTCGAGCCATCTCTCATCAACCTTCGTGTCGTTGTTCAGCAGGGCGATGTATTGCGCCCCGATGCCTAACGCATGAGTCATGGCACGGTTGTTTGCCCCCGAAAACCCCAAATTTTCCGGCAGGTCGATGATGTGAACCCTGGGGAATCGATTCCGGACGAACGCGACGGATCCGTCAGCGGATCCATTGTCCACCAGGGTAACCTCGAAGTTCGGGTATGTCTGCTTCTCGAGGGCGGTCAGGCAGTCATCGAGAAAATGCTTCCCGTTCCAGTTGACGACGATGACCCTTGCGGGATACTGATCTGAGATTTTCTTCATGCTGCGAGTGGCCCTACAAGCCTACTTTCCATGGATTCCGGGGGGGGGACGGCACAGTCAAATCTCAGTTGCGCCACGAATCAAAATCCGAAAAATAAAGACGCCTGGCTTCGGGTATTGTCAGGTGTCTGCGAACCGAGGGTTGCTAATTATCTCATGATTTCATTTGTTGGAAGCGGGGAAACGAGCCCGATTCCCCGTTCCAGTGTTTTAGCACTCGCGCACCAAGAATTCTTCTTTGAAGTGCCATGGCAACACAAGGTAGTAATCTGGATTCATGGCCCGCGACTATTGGGGCATAGAATGCAGAGGCGCGTTTAGATCGGTTGACTACTGATCGCATAGCGAAATCGGGCATTAATGCTTTGATATCCACGGCTCAAGGTGTTGTTCAAGTTGTGCCACACTCCCTTCCCAAGAGTAATGCTCTGTAACAAACGTTCTCCCTTTTCTCGATAAATGAGACCACCCAATTCCTTGAAGAAGCTCAAGAACCCTCATGGCAAACTGCTGAGGATCATCTTCAACCCACAGATGGCAACCTGACACGCCTGTCACCCCATTGTTTCCGGCGCTCGTTGTTACTACCGGCGTTCCCAACGACAACGCTTCCATGATTTTAGTTTGTACGCCAATCTTTAGCCTTACCGGGCAGATGCTCACAGTAGCTGTCTTTATGTAATACGCCACATCATCTACGCTACCTGTAATGACAACCTGCTCGCCATAGTTTGCGGCCGCATCATATATTCTATTATCTGGATTGGCACCCACAATCCACAATGCCGCCGTTTGATACATCTGCAATATCAATGGGAAGATATCCTTTAAGAAATATAGGATACCATCTACATTTGGCAGATGGAACATGTTCCCAGAGAAAACAATGATCCTTTTCCGATCTTCATAGCCGGGAATCTCTCCCGGATCCACTGGATCAACACCATAGTGCACGCAAGCAAGATTATGATACCCATTCTGCTCTTGCATATCATGCAGATCAGACTCTGATAGCAATAGAACTTTAGCTGCTCTAGGGAGAATTTTCTTTTCGTATCGAATTGTTAATCTAGATGCGAGGAAATATTTGAACCTCTGCCATAAAGAAATATCAGGCAGCTTCATTAAACGAGTCAGCTTTATTGACTGCGGGTCTTCAATATGAACAATCAGTTTGCTGTAGCAAGAAGAGGGGCAGTATTGCAGTGCACTCAGTTCAAACAAAAGAATGGCGTTATACTGGCCGACCTCAATCAATGCCGTAACGGCGTTACTCATTGTATTGGATGCAAATTCGCATACTGCAGGAGGAACCCCCATCATCATGTATAGTAGACAACGGATCCACAATGCAATTTTAGAAGGTCTTCTGCGAGGTATCAGAACAAGTCGATTCAAATACTCTGCGGATTCAACCATGCCGCTCTCGGGTTGGATGCATACGAAGTCAATCTCGTGATTCTTTGATAGATGCTTCATGATGTTGCATGCGACGATAGCGCTGCCTGTACGAGGGGGAAAAGGGTAATTCGTCATCACAACTAATAATCTCATGCTCTTTTTCGCGCCACTTTCTGCAATGTCGGACGCTATTTGCCAACGGATGGCTATCCTCTCCCTGGCAAAGTGCTCTCTATCGCAAGTCCCGACATCTTGACGCACAGGGATAGATATGAGTTTTCCAGTGCTTTACAATTCAACCCTGTAATCTTTGTCGGGTTATTGATTTTTTTCTATAACGAATGTTGCAAAAGTATATTGATACTTCCCCAAATAATGAAAATCAGGATCACGGCAGTCCCATTGGGGATCATCAATGAGACGGCAATCACTCATTAATGGCAACAAACGATCTCTCAGATCATACTTTGTATAAAGACGCGCATTGCATTCTGGTTTTGGCTCATTAGGGTTCCAGCCGTCCTTATAATCACATGTCAGTACGGCCACGCCGCCGGGGGCCAACAAGTGGGCAACACATCTGATAAACGACTCATCATCCGGATCATGCTCAATCACGGACGTTGAAAAAATGATGTCATATGAATATTTTGCCGTGCTTGGTTTTGTAAAAAATTCTTGTAGGGAGTAATTTAGCGTAGGGTCAATTTCCTCAACCTTGAACCCCATCCGGATTAAACTCATTGATGCAGTATCCTCATGACTGCCGACGCATAGTACTTTTGGATTACAAGATTGTGAAAGATATCGATAAACCGTATCAAACACAAAAGCCTGTTGTACGTTCGCTTCCGCAATTTTTTTCGCCATGGTATTTGGCACGAGTTCTGTTAGTTTATCTATAGCAGGCTTATATAGTGCCCGAGCATTGTTATCCAGAATGCGATTCAAAGAAACTCCTGTAGGGATATTTATCGGCCGGTATGGCGCAATTCTGCTTGCATGCAGATCTGCTTCCGTTTCTTTTCCCGAATCTCTTAACCAGGTGAATGTTTTGTCCGGTTTTGATAACAGCCTATTCCATTTTGATTTCAGTGTTCTGATAATGCCCATTCTGGGATTTGACTCGTTTCGTTGTTTGGCAAATACCGAATTCAGTATCCTTTCGTATTCCCATAAGAGGTTTTCTGCGTTCCATTCGCTGTAGTGTTTTTGCAAGGGGGCAAAACCGTTTTGAGTAATTGTTTTCAGACTGCATTTCGTGACGCAGACAGAAGGCTCAACATCGAATATGTGCCTGAACATTACGGCATCCGAAACAGCAACAGGCCGGTGAACTGCCATGGCATTATCCAACGCGCTGGATAATCCCCTGCCGCTTCTATCTTTGTACAAAAATACATTAATCGTATTCTGAGCCAAGTAATCCAGCAGCGCCTTCTTATCCATGTAATTGTGAGTAATAATTAATTGAATGCCGGCTTTGGTGATCAAGGCTTTACATCTATCTGAAACAGATATTGCGTTGACGCCATTCTTATCACCATAATCAGCTGAAGGGATATTAAATCGGATAATGGCTTCATCATATTCTTGCTGAACTAAATGCACAATATTGTCGAACCCCTTATTAGGAGTGCCAAAACCAAAACTGCCGATAACGGGTTTTGAAGGAACCGGATAATTATTGTTGTATGTCGGTATCAGCCGTCCTGTTTTATATACATAGGGATTTCGCAATAATAGGGTTGGATCTGGCGCAATGTAAAAATCGAACAAAGAATTGATTAAATTCGATGCCCCGACAATATATTTGGGTCTGTAGGCCGTAGCTGTATCTGCAACGTGTTGTGTGATGTCATGTACGATGCCAATTTGAGGAATTTGAATGGTAGAAATATTATTTTTGTAAAGCTGAGGCGCAATTCTGCTTGCTATCCATGGGAACACCGATGGCATATAATTATATATAATCGAAGCAGGCGCATACTCGGCAATGGCAGTCGTCAACTCACCTAATGATGAACATTCAACCCGTATGAATCGATAATTTCGTGAAAGTTGTAAAGCATCGGTAATGCTTTCCCCATATTCATAAACACCGCAATGCGCTTTTTTATGAGAAACAAATAGAATATTGTTATTCATTCGTAATAACCTTGTTGAGTTATATACGATTACTCCTCTGAGGCATACAGTTAACTATAATTCTCCCCTTTTAACTTCAATAACTGCCCATATATTCTTGACCTCATGATTGGGACAGAAAGGCATGTCATCACAAGTGTTAACGCTGAAATGATCATCAAATAAAGTAACATCAGGAACTGAGATGTCGTGCCATGAATGAAAAGTCGTCCCAGACCGGCAACGAACAGACAGACTGCAAGTGGGATAATGATATCTTGACGATACCATCGCCATTTTTCATTACGCAACAATCGACGATGCATGATGGGTATTTCAAAAAGAATATAGCCGATGTTGATAAATAACCATGCACATGCTGCACCGGTCGCACCATAATGAATGGCCATAATAACAATGAGGGGGACGAAAACAATTACCGCAATTATATTTTTGAATATAGATAGTAAGGTCCAGCCGGATGCCAGTTGCAATGCATAGGGAGGATTCATTAACCCGTTCAGTGCCGTGCCGCATATCAAAATACTTACCAAGAGATGGGTTTTCTCTGCAGTTGTTGGGTTCTGCGTCCAGAGAAGAATAATTTCATATGAAAACAAAGCAATGACAATGGCAACAGGCAGGATCAGAACTGACATGAGCTGGCAGCTATTGTGATAGAGTTGTTTTAGTCCCTCCTGGTCATTGATAGACATCAATTGTGTGAATCTTGGATAAATACTAGAAAATACGGGAGTAAAAAGTCGCCCAAGGCTCATCCCTACCGTGCTGGCCAGCATGTAATAACCTAACATTTCCAGAGACAGGATCTTACTTAATATTACCTTATCCAGCTGAGTAAGAATCACTGCGAGGATAGATATCCCACTCATTCCGGCGGTAAACCTCCAAATACCCGTGAGGAGTTGTTTTTGAAAAACTGCCTTGCGATCACCGTGTGGGAGTCTGAGCCAAATAAACATTGCCAAGACAAAAATCTGTATAATACTGATAAATATTTGCCATGATAAAAAAGCCTGTATGGTCGGAGAAACTAGCCACAGAATCAGAACAGCTCCGGCACCGCGTAAAGTGCCAATGCTAATATTGATTGCGTTAAGTAAAACCTGTCTCTGTAATCCCATCAATCCACCAGAGTAAAATCCGATGGGCATCTGGAGAGCAATTACGAAGCCCATGATGAAAAGCGCGTGTTCAATGGTTTTAGGAGATAACTGTCCTGCATTGATCCAGTGATGGGCGATCCATGGTGATAGTGAAACCACTACAGTTCCGACAAAAAGAGAAATGCACCAGTAAACGATTTCGAGCGTGCGAACAAGATTGCGCATTTCTTGTTCTTTGCTAGGCAATGCAGAAAGTCGCGCCATTTCACGGGTTAAAGTATTTCCTAGCCCAACGTCTAGAAGTCCAAATATGACCTGAAGCATAGTAAATATGCCTATCAGACCGTAAGATTCGATCCCCATGAAATGAATATAAAGAGGGATGAAGACCAGTCCCATGAGGGTCTGCCAGATACTTCCAGCAAAATTGGCAGCAATGTTTTTCTTCAGGCGGCTCAGGGGATGAGGCGGAGATTTGGATATTTGATCTATCATGCAGCGTCTTCTTCGGACGTCACGTCCGACCCTTCATTATCTTTGAGCGAAAGTCTCGGCCCCATCTATAAAAGCCATTTTATTGAAAGATCGTGATCGTTCCAAAGAATATCTACCTTGCTACAGGCACCAACTATGAAAAATGTCTGATATGCACTTGCAGTATTTCTAATTCATTTTTAGGCGATCTATATGTGCTTTGACCATATCTATAATAAGATCATTAAAGGATATAGCCGGATACCAACCACATTTGCTTTGAATCTTTGAGGGATCCCCAACATATTGCAGTCCTTCATTCTCTATTGCAGCCTCATCTTGAAAAATAAAATTATTTACATTAAGCCCCACATAATCAAAAGCAGCTTTTGAAAATTCATACACGCGGCGAGGTACCCCAGATGCGATAACGTAATCGTCACTACACGGCTGTTGCAACGTGAGCCACATAGCATGTACGTAATCTTGGGCTGCACCCCAATCAACAGTTGCATCTAGATCTCTTAAAGTTAGCTTTACTTTTATGCCGTGAGATGCCTTTGCTGCGGCCTCAGCAATTTGGGAAGTCACAAAACTTAATGGTCTTCGAGGTGACTCATGATTATATAATATGCCTACAGAAGCATAAACGCCGTGATGATCCCTATATAATTTGCAGAGTTCGTTTCCTGCAGCTTTCGTGATGGAATAAAATGAATCGGGCCGGTATGGTGTTTTCTCATTTTGCGGATAATGATCAACTTTACCGAAGATATGGCAACTGGATGCATAAAAGAAACGGCATATTTCGAAATTGTGCCTAATCGTATCCAGTATTTCATTTGTCGCCAAAAGATTAATGGAATTAAATGGCTCGAATGACATTTTAATATTTTCGTTATTTTGAGATGAAAAATGACAAGCAGCTAAGTGGTATATTTCGTCGGGCGAAATATACTTAATTAGTTTATTCAGTAATTTGGGTTTTGTAAGATCGATTTCATGCAGCTCTGAAATGATATTTTTCGCTTGCGAAGGTAAATGGGCAAATGATCTATCAACTCCGTGAACATTATATCCTTTGCTGTACAGATACTCCGCTAAGTATGAACCATCTTGACCGGAAATTCCGGTTATCAATGCCTTTTTCCGTTTAAGCATTTTTACCCCAGTGATAAATTGGTACAGTAGTAAATATCATGACTGTTAGCTCCGAATATAATAACAGATTGCATACCCTGCCTATTTGCGAATTATTTCAATTGTCGGCAGTGGGAATATTAACGCGATTCCCCGTTCAAGCGTTTCACGCTCACGCACCAAGAACTCTTCTTTGAAGTGCCATGGCAACACAAGGTAGTAATCTGGATTCATGGCCCGCGATTCTTCTTCACTGACGATCGGAATATCTGTTCCCAGCGTCAGGGCACCGTATTTGTCAGGATTGCGTTCGGCGGCGCAGTCGATAATTCTATGATCGATCCCGCACCATTGCAGAATCGTGTTTCCTTTTGTCGAGGCGCCGTAGATATGGATCTTTTTTCCTTCTTTTTTTAGTTTTTTCAGGAGGGAGTTGAGTTCCTCTTTGTGGACATTGACTCGGTCCTGAAAATGCCGGTACGGTTTATCGGTGTCAAGCTCAAGGTCGAATTCTTCCTGTCGCATCGCTTTGATGTTCTGCTGGAATTCGTCCCGCTTGTAGGCAAAGTTGTTGATTTGGGTGGCGTGGCATCGCAGGCTTCCACCGTTTATATCGTTATGCAAGACGTTAACTACTTTCAACCCCGCTTGTCTAAGGATGTATTCGATGACCGCAAGGCTGTAATACTCGATGTGTTCATGACAAATAGTGTCGTAGGAGGTCATTTTGAGCATTGTGGGCATATAGGACATCTCAAATACCCAGATGCCCTCCGGAGATAGAATCTGCTTGATACCGCGGGTGAAAGCAATGGGGTCTTCCAGATCATAGTACATGGCAATTGAAGTGATAATGTCGAATGTACGGGTATCAAGCCGGGATATCAGCTCCTCTGAAGGAAAAATATCCTGAATAACGTTGACCGGGGGTTTAATTTCCCGGGCGACATCAGAAGGGTCTACCCCGAACTTCGTGAAACTAGCGGGATAGAATCCCAGCAACGTGCCGTCGTTGCAGCCAATATCAAGAACTGTGGCTGACTCTTTCAGGCCGGTTATCAATATGGCTTCTTCGACTATGCCCTGTAGGTGGCGGCGCATGGTGTTGTTTGTGCCTGACCGATACCAGTAGGCCGAGTAGAGCACTTCAGGCGGGATCGTGTATTCCATCTGAAGAAGTCCGCACGCTTTTTGATCACGCATCGGATCACACCGCACCAGAGAGGTTGAGATTTTACGGGTAGGCGGCATCTCCTTGCCCGGCTTTACGAAAGAGCCCTGCAAGTACTGTTCTCCAAGGTTAATAACCGGAGTCAGTGCATTGGAGCCACAAACGCGACAGGTATTACGCTTAATCAAATGCATGTAGATTACCACCTTGGTCCTGCAAATTGGTTGTCAAAAAATGCTCGAGATACTCGTTTTCCCTCTACGCTGAAGATTAATGATCCGAATGTACGACCCCATATTTGCCGGTTTTGCGGCGCCGTCTAGCAACAGAGCAGCGGCATCGATCCCTAAATACCTCCAATGCTATGAACCTACTCACCGACTGATATGTGATTCGCGAAAACTTCCTAATGCCATCACTTTCATTTTGCAATGTTTCTATCCGTCATGGATTGCAACCCCCTGGCCTGAAGCAGCAGGTATAGGGTGAACCGGAAACCGTGCCGACCGTAAACATGTTCCTCCGTGTGCTCGTGGCGACGAAACCTATTTCTCCTGTGCCTCGAAGGATTCGGCTCGATCGAATCTCAATTGCGCAACCTGTTCGGAGACCAGCCCGACCATGAAGACAACGACGGACATGGTGATCAGCATGGCGGACGTGGGGCCGTAGCGGCCGTCCAGCAGAAAGATCCTCATCAATCCGTACCCCAGGCCGGTGAGGAACATGATTGCGCTCACGGGCAGGAAGACCTTCATGGGCGAAAAGAGGGTTGCGATCTTCATGATGATGAAGAAAAATCGGGTGCCGTCCCGCAAGAGCCGTATTTTGCTCCGGCCGATGCGGCGGACCGTTTTCACGGGGATGTACTTCAGGCTCCGTCCGGAGCGGACGATGGCCAGGGTCAGCGTCGTGGGATAGGAGTAGGTGTTCGGTAAGAGATAGAGAAACGGCCTGGCCGCCGCGGTCTTGATGGCCCTGAATCCGGATGTCAGATCCTCAATCCTTCTGTTGCAGACGTAGGATGCGAGCCAATTGTAGGCCCTGTTGGCCAGATTACGGTGGAGGCTGGTCTCGGATTCTTTCGTGCGCGCCCCCACGACCATGTCGTACGGCCCGATCGGCTCCAGTAGCCTGGGAATATCGGCGGGATCGTGCTGGCCGTCGGCGTCCATCATGACAAGAACTTTGCCCCGCGCCTCGCGAATGCCCGATTTCACGGCCGCGCCGTTTCCGATATTGTACGGATGAGAGATGACCCTAGCCCCGGACTCCCGTGCCCTTGCGGCCGTCCCATCCGTTGACCCGTCGTCGATGACGAGGATTTCGAAGGACTTGCCCAGCTTTTCCATGGCTGCGGAGATGCGATCAAGAAGGGAAGGGATTCCCTGCTCCTCCTGGAAGGCCGGAAGGATGATGCTGACTTCAATGACGGATCCTAACTGTTCTGGCATCGGTCCGGGTTCCATCCTTGGAAGAAGTGCCGGCAGGCTGTTCGATGCCCTGCGGACGCTGACGGCTGAATAGTTACAGTATTCAACTAATATGCCAAAACTATTAAAAAATCTCTATAATGGTCATCTTGAAAAAGCAAGGGGAAGGTTTCGAAACGGCACCTCTGAAAAAGCTTTCCTCGGTATCGATTATGGACTATTAAGAACGGGGAATGGCCGTTTTTGTCATGGAAGATGCATAAAAGATGTGACTTTTTGCCGGTTCGATTTGTATATGAAACAGATCGACGAAAGGGAGATCATCGGCCGTGTCCTCGGGGGCGAAACCGAAGCGTTTGGCGTCCTGGTCGATCTCTACAAGGGGCCGGTTTTCCGCTTGGCGTTTCGAATGACGGGCAGCGCCCAGGATGCCGACGACCTGACCCAGGAGAGTTTCCTCCGGGCCTATCAGTCCTTGAGGCGTTTCAAAGTTGGGAAGAGATTCTTTCCCTGGCTCTATACGGTGAGCCTGAACGTGATCCGGAACCATCTCCGCAAGGCCAATACCCTGCTGGAGGAGGCAGCCGGACAGAAAACGCCTCGGGCAACCGATTCTCGGGATGACCCGGCCGAAGCAGCCATGGCCCGGGAGCGGGGGATGAAACTGCAGGGCTACCTGCTGAAACTGCCGGTCCCGGTCAGGGAGGCCCTGGTCCTCCGATTCTACGAGTCGATGAGTTTCGAGGACATCGCTCGAGTGACGGAGGATACGCTGAGCAGTGCCAAGATGAAGGTTTATCGCGGCCTTGAAAAGACCCGCCGCATGATGGAAGCGGATGGCTTCACGGCTTCTGACTAGTCAGACGGACATCCAATCATGAAAGAAGCGGATATTGAAAGAATCGTCGAGCAGCTGAGCGGAAAGGGAGAGGCTTTTCCGCTTGCGACTGAGGATTCCCCGGAGGAAGAGAACCGCCTGAAACAGCTCGAAGCCATTGCCCGGATGATGCGTGAGGAACCTGCACCCGAACCGCCGGCGAACCTCGGGGATTGCATTATGAGCCGTCTTCGGACCCGTCGGCCTTCTCCGTGGAAAGTCCTCAGCGAGGCGCTCCTGAAACCGCACGAGGTCAGCTTCCATCCGCTGAATGCGCTTCGATCCCCGATTTCAGGGCAGGAGTGTTCCTTCTACTTCATCATGGTGGGAGCATTCTATGCCATCCTGGGCATGATTCTGATGGTCGGTCTGCACAAGCTGGGCGAGTCCCTCGTGACCTTGGGCTGGGTTCGCTGGCAGCCGCAGATTGCTCTTGCCACGGCCCTGTGCATGGTGGCCATGGGCCTCTATCTCCTGAATGACGGCAGGCTGGCCCTGCGCATTGCCCGGATCGGCGCGCTCATCTACCTGGGCTTTGCCTTCCTCAACGGAATCATTGTCCCGCTGGAGTGGGACATCCCGGTCTCGGCCTTTGTGTCGATGCTCTCGAGCCTCGTCGGGGTCCCTACGGGGTTTTTCCTTTTTCGGGCGATTCAGAATTGCGGGAAACGATATGCATAAGGTTCTTCACAGATGCAGGCGATGTTTCAGTGGGCAAAGAGGGTTTACCCTGTTTGAAATTGTGATGGTTCTTCTCATTCTGGGGGTGATCTCCTATTTTGTGGCCACGAGGCTGTTTTCCCCTGATGCCCCCACCCAGGGGGCTGAACGGGAGCTCCTCAAAAACCATCTGAGATATGCCCAGTCGAAAGCCATGAATTCAGAGATGAGCTGGGGGATCAAGTTCAGCACGGCCACGCGATACTGGCTCTTCAACTCGGTTGACGGCGAAAACGCCGTCAAGAGGCTTCCCGGCGTCGAGTCGGCCGATGCCGTCGTGCAACTCGGCGCTGTCCAGGTAACTCCTCCCCCGGGCAACAAAATGACCTTTGATCCTTTTGGAAGTCCCGGTGGTACAACCATTACGCTATCGACGACGGCGGGTACGATCACCATCACACGAAATACGGGGTTCATCCCCTGATCGCATTGGAGGTGCGGGGCGACGTGAAGCGGAATAAACGGCATCGCGGGCAGGGTGGGTTCACTCTCATTGAAATTATTGTCACGATCGTGATCGCGGCCATCATGGGGGTCTTTTTCGTTCAATTTGTCGCGACCAACGTCATCCATAGCGCCGATCCCGTGCTCCGGGTTCAGAACCTCTCCGGAGCGACCCACATCATGGAGTACATGACAAAGGACTACAAATGGCTCGCCTCCACCCAGTCGAACTTCCTGGCCGTGTTCAAGGATTATGTGCAGTACGGGAATACGACGGCGAAGCCGGGGGGCAAAGAAGGCTACCCCTACTATGGCCAGTACGACATCGTATACAACGATTATATTATTTTCGGCGGTTCGCCGCTGAAGGAGCAGCCGGTGACTCCGTTCAATCCTGATTATACGGTTCTGAAGGTGACCATCCGCCGTGGCGACCAGACGGTAACCGCTCTTTTTACGAAATAATCGGATTCCGCCGAGATCCATGTTCGCCAAGTCGTGCAAAGGTGGTTCAGATGAGGAAGAAAGCAAAGAGGGACAAGCAGAATCCAGCAAGGCCTGATCGATTTTCATTCTTATCCTTGATGCTTGAACCTTGTGGCTTGCTGCTCTTCGTCGTTTGTGTCACGGGCAAAGGGCATGTCAATGCCGCAGACAGCAGGGAGTTGGAAGGGGCATGAGAAAGAAGGCAGGTTTTACCCTCATCGAGATCATGGTTTCACTGACGTTGGTCGGGCTGATTGCAACCATTGCCGGTTCATCGGTCATCATGGGTGCGCAGGCCTATCTGTTCGCCAGGGAGAACGACGCCATTACCCAGAAGGCTCAACTGGCCATGAACCGCATCAACCGCGAGTTCATCGAGCTATCAGATATCAAGGATGCGAGCAGCACGTGTGTTGTGTATGAAAGTCCTTACGGAAGGCGTGCCATTGCAAGCCAGGGGAACGCCGTTCATCTCTACTCCAATTATGCTGCGACAACCTGCCCTGTATCCAGTGGAGATATCCTCATTGACGGTGTGCAGACGTTGTCCGTCATGTACAACCCTTCCTACGGCGTCAGCCTCTGGAGCAAGGGACAGGACATCCGCAATCTCTACGCCATCAGTGTGCAGATCGTCATTGCCCGTGCCGACCAGACAGCAGCGACCTCTTTCTTTACGACCGTCTCGCCCAGGAATAACAACAGCGCCGGCGGCGCCACGATGCCCACGGCAGCAAACCCACCCCCGGATTATGCCGGAAAGAGCTGTTTTATTGCTACGGCGGCCTACGGGGACGCCAACCATCCCATCGTGGCGGTCCTGAGGGACTTCAGGGATGCCGTGCTGATGGATTCCGCCCCGGGTAGGGCCTTTGTCCAATACTACTACTGCGTCGGTCCTGTTCTGGCCGAAGCCATCGATGGAAACGAGCCCGCCTGCTTTTTCGTGCGGCTTCTTCTGGCGCCCGTGGCAAGCCTTGCCTTTTTCATCCTCTATTGCCCATTTGTCCTTCCCATAGTCGTGCTTGTTGCATGGCTAGCGGCCCGGTTCAGCATCGGGATCGTCAGAAAGCCATTCCTGAGGCGGGTGCACTTCCTGCAGACCCAGAGAGGAGCCATCCTCGTTACCCTGATTGCGGCCATGGTGGTCTTCTCCTCCCTGGGCGCAATCATGCTCTCCCTGTTCAGCTCCTCGGCCATGAGCCAGGTGGCCGGCAACAATACGATGCGTGCCTACTACCTCGCCGAGTCGGGTTTCCGCTATGCTGCAAGCCGCTATGTCAGCGCCGCTGACGACACGGCTCGGGATGCGCTTCTTTGGTCGCTCCACGACAAGGATTACGAGCTGAGTGGAAATGACGGCAAGTTCCACCTGAAGGTCTATCCATACTACTACGTCGTCACGGAGACCCCGACGGCGAACTGGCTGAAAACGGAGGTCAAAGGAGGGCCGTCCTTTACGGATCCTGCCGTCTTCAAGTTACGCAGCTGGATCCAGATCAAAATACCCGGTGTGGGCACGCCCATCGACTCGCAGATCGATCATGTGAACCTATCGGTAACGCCCGGGGTCCCACCCGTGGTCTTGTTCTACTGCATCGGTACCTGCACCTGGGACCCAAGCATTGTACCCGGCTCCATTGTCGTCCCCGCCTGCCGTCCCGACCAGACACGGCTGACCATCACGGACCTCGACGGTGACGGGCTGCCGGACATCGCTTTCGACAACAGGTACGCAGCGGATATCTTCCCGCCCCGGAACGGGATCATCACTGTAAGGCTGAGCACCAACGAACAGCGCACGTTTGCCTATCGCGAGCTCGATCTCGCAAACTGGCGCTTCAAAGGAGTAACGGACCCCAACGGGGGAATCGTTGCAGGCCTTACCCTAGCTACGTTTAACCCTATCGTGGCCGCTAAATATGTACACCTCGAATCAGTCGGCTCCTTTGGCCCTACGGCAAGTCCCGTCACCCGCAAGATCGATTACTATGTGCCAATCGGTGTCGTCGGCTCTGCGGCCGCTCCCAAGACGACGTTCATAGACACCATGGATAACCTCTCCCGATGGCTTACAGGATTCGACATGAGCCACATCGGCACTCAGGAAACAATGGTCAAAGATGGAAGCAGTGCTCTGCACTTCACCGGCGATGTGCTGTCACAATCGGGGCTGGCGCAATATCGGGAGAGCCAGATCGCTGTCAACCGGTACAATGCGGGAATCTATCTCTACAACGAATGGGTGCGAGCAGGGGGCTTTCTCAGCTACGACGTACAGGCCAAGGTTACAGTGGACCCTCCGCCTAGTCCAAATCTCTACGCCCCGGGCATCTCCTTCCGGATGGATGAAAACCAGAACAGCATGGGATTCTCGCTGGCCTCGGTAAATCCGGGCAATGTAGGAGGCATCGACAATGATGCCATTCCCGATGCCATGACCGGTGCCGTCGATTCGTTCAGGCCCGTTTTCCTGCTGTGGATGAAGGAGTACAACAAAAAAGCGGTCATCGGTCAGAGCGGAAGTACTCAGATCATGGGCGTTCCGTTTCATTATGATTACCCTTCGTCCATTCTCTACCCGCCACCCACGGGGACAGGAACCTACGTGATTCCAAACGACCCCTATGCTGACTACTGGCAGACCGGCGACCGCGTCCGTTTCCAGTGCGCAAGCTCGAACTGCAACCTGCCGTGGACCAACACGGTCGACGGACAGCTTCTGCAGGGCAAAGATTATTACATTCGCTCGGTCTGGTACTTTACCCACGAAACAACACCGCCGACCCGGAACCTCTATCTGTTCGATACGTACGCCAATGCCGCGCGGAGCTTCAGCCCGTACCAACCCTATACTCAAAACTGGGATGGCCTCGTGGATATCATTTACCCGGGGACAGGAACCTTCAACATGATCGGACAGGATGCAGCCTTCACAAAGCTGGCCCATCAGTACGTCACCTCATCCGGTGCTGACAGCTTTAACATTCTGGACGGAAATACGATTCCCAAGCCCTGGACGACCCTCCTGGTGAGAATCGTCGAGGCGCCATCCGTTTCCTTTATCAACGGCGGCGGAGGATCCAAGAGCCCGTTTAGGGGCGGAGACATCATCTACCAGACATCCAACAATCTACCCGATGGTACAGTACAGGCCATTGCCCAGTTGCGGGTCGATCCCGTTTACCGGGAGGCCATTACAAAAAGTGTCCGCGACTCCAAGTGGATCAACGGGAATGCCGACGGGGTGCTGATCCTGGATGTGCTGAAGGATGATGGCGGAAACGTCCGGCCCTACACGTTTACAGCCGGTGCCACATTGTTCGTGGGAGGGCCTCCCAGCGGCGTGAATCTCGCCACAGCGGGCGTTCCCGCAAGCAGCACCGATGTTGTATTCCGAAAAAGGAGCAACTGGATTTCCACCTACGTGGGGGCCGACACTGCGGCAAACAACCCGGACACGGATCCCTTCAATCTCTTCAGAGGGGGCATTTCGCGTCTGCAGGTGTTCTGGCCACCCGATGACATAACGGCGACGATGCCGGCCAACGACAAATACACCGCTGTCCGTTTCGGAAGCGTCATGAACTCGTCGCTCCAATGCAAGGTCGACGCTGGCAGCGGCCTCATTGATATGCAGAATGCGGACTGTCTGGGTGTCTTCTACTCCTATATGAATACGGATATAAAACCAGATATATTGCGGTTCTCAAGCCCTGACGGGCTGAAATTCTACAGTCCCCTGACGACGTGGCATTACTATGTTAGGCCCGAAGTGGGACTCGACGCCTACGGGAATAACATTACCTCCATTTATTTTGACCAGTTCGCACTACAATACGGCCCGGTGGCGAACTCCAGCCGGCAGGGTTTCGTCATGCCGATCCAGAGGTAAGAATACATCGAAAGAACTGCCAGGAATCCCGGCTCTGCAGCCGGGATTCTCATTTTGGGGCCGGAAACAACGAAAGTGCCTGAGTGCGGAAGTGACAGAAGTGCAGGAAGTGGAAGACGAGATGAAAGAAATAAACGAAAGAGACCGGATAGACCGGACAGACGGGATAGACCAGATAGACGAAATAGACGATTTCAGGCCTTGGGACGGCCGAAGTTGCTGATCTGCGCGATCAACTCGTCGATGGATGCCGTCTCGTCGATGATCAGTGGAGAGCCTCCTCTTTCGGCATCGTCGACAGACTGGCTGTAAAGGTGATCGAAGGCGGCTTCCCTGGATGAGAAGGCAAGCTTCTCGCCATTGCCTTTTCCCGGTTCGGCGGCGGCTGCTTGCCGTCGGGTGGGATCCGCGCCATATCCACTGTTCTGTTCCTGTAGGACATGGGTCATCCCGGTACTGAAGTCCAGGTGGGTCTGCGAGCCGTGGGCCAAAGCGATACGGGACGATTCCGTCTTACGGTTCGGGACAGGGCGCGGTCCGGGAGATTCTCCGTCGACAAGGGGAGAATGATAAACCTCCTCCTGGGACGATTCGGTCGATGGTCTGAAGATGTCCTGAGGGGATGAAAAGGAACTCACCTTGCTCAGGTATTCCCGAACGTACCGTTCGGCCGTGAACATGCCGTCATTCTTGCCCATCTGGATAGCGCTCTCGATCTGAGGGATCTTGTTCTCCCGGAGGAGACCCTTGACAGACTGATTGCCCTTCAGGATCGACAGCACCGGGACACGGAATCCGACCTCTTCCTTGATGACGAGCTGCTGAACGACGAGCCACTGCAGCGTTGAGGCTACCTGGTGGCGGATTTCCTCCTGGGCTTCCTGGGGGAAGGAATTGCAAAGCCTGTACATGGCATCTTCTGCGTGGGTTGCATGAAGGGTTGCAATCACCAGGTGTCCCGATTCGGCGGCATTGAGCGTCAGCCGCATGACCTCGGGTTCTCTCAATTCTCCCACGACGATTACGTCAGGGTCTTCACGCAGCACGTCAATGAGCCCCTGTTCGAATGAAGGCATGTGGGTGCCCAGTTCTCGCTGCTCGATAAAACACTTTCTCGATGCGTATCGATATTCAACCGGGTCCTCGAGAGTGACCATATGCGCTGCCCGGCTTCGATTGATCTCGTCCACAAGGGCGGCGATCGTCGTCGATTTTCCCGATCCGGTGGCGCCGCAGATGAGCACGAGCCCGGAGTGGAGTTCAGCGATTTGCTTCAAGGATGGATGGAGATTCAATTTCTCAACGGTAGGAACGGTGCCCGGTAACAGGCGGATGGCAATGCTGAGGCCGCGAGTCGTATTGAAGACGTTGACCCGGACCCGGACATTGCGGATGGTCATGGCCATGTCGACGGACCAGCGCTGCCGCAGCGTCTGCAGTTGCCTCGCCGTGAGGATCTTCTTCACGAGCCCGTCGATCTCACCATGGGTCCAGCGACCGGAGTTGTCGAACTGGACCTGGCCGTTCCTGCGGAAGACAACGGGATGGCCCCCCGTGATATGCACGTCGGAGCAGCCTTCCTGAACAGCCGCGACGATGACCTTGCTAAACTTATTCATCCTTGCTCTGTCCCTTCGGGTCTGGTTCGAATCAGCGATGTGGAATCCGCCAGAAGGTGTGCGCTTCGCACAGGGACTAAGAACGCATAGCTCCGGCTGAATGTAACTAGCATGAAACATGCCACATCTTGGCCAGGCCATAGTTTAATAAAATCATTCAATATCAATGATTTGTATTTCTTGATTTGTATGGGAAGGTGCGGAAGGAAGTCAAAAAAGCGACACGATCAACAGCAAAAGCAACCAATGCATCAAATATTGTAGGAAAGGACTTCGCAGGAATGCTTCGATTTTTACTTTTTTTCTATTCCTTGAATTTTCCGGAATCCCTGATCTGTGCAATCAATTCATCGACGGTTGCCTTTTCATCGATCATGAAGTGCTTTTCGGAATCATCCTCTGCGTGGAGGAAAATGACTGACTTCTCATCGGTGAGGGGCTTCTTGGGCTTCGGAGCAGCCGGCTCCGGGTCCCCATCGAGCAGGGGAGAGTGATAAATAAGCTCCCGGGACGCCTCCTCCGACGGTTTGAAGTTCTCCGACGGGGGGTAGAAAGAGTCCTTCGGTGTGATGTATTCCTTGAGATATCTCTCCATCGTGAACATGCCGTCGTTTTTGCCGAGCTGGATTGCGCTTTCGATCTGGGGCAGCTTGTTTTCGCGGATCATGCCCTTGACGGAGTTGTTGCCTCTGAGGATGGAAAGCAACGGTATACGGAAGCCGAATCGCTCATGGAAAATGAGCTGTTGAACCACGATCCAAGAAAGGGTCGACGCGATCTGGAAGCGGATTTCCTCCTGTGCCTCCATTGGGAAAGAATTGCACAGCCGGTACAGGGCGTCCTCGGCGTTCGTTGCATGAAGAGACGCAATCACGAGATGGCCCGACTCGGCTGCGTTGAGGGTGAGGCGCATGACCTCCGGTTCCCGAAGTTCTCCGACAACGATCACATCGGGGTCTTCCCGCAGGACGTCGAGCAACCCCTTCTCGAAGGAGAGCATGTGCGTTCCCAGTTCCCGCTGCTCCATGAAAGACTGCTTCGACGTGAAGCGGTACTCGATGGGGTCTTCCAAGGTGACGATGTGCGCTGAGCGGTTGCGGTTGATCTCGTCAATGATCGCTGCAATCGTCGTGGATTTGCCCGTGCCCGTGGCGCCGCAGATCAAGATGAGCCCGGAATGAAGCTCGGCGATATGTTGAAGCGACGGGTGGAGGTTCAATCTCTGGATCGTAGGGATAACACCGGGCAGCAGGCGGATGGCCAGACTCAGGCCCCGTGTTGTGTTGAAGACGTTGAGCCGCAGGCGCACGTGCTGGATCGTGACGGCCAGATCGACGGACCACTCCTTGCGAAGAATCTGGATTTGCCGGGGTGTCAGCAGCTTCCTGGCAAGCGAGTCCACTTCGGTATGGGTCCACTTGATGGAGCGGTCCTGCTGGATCTGCCCATTTTTTCGAAACACCACCGGGTGCGCACCCGTGATATGAATGTCCGATACACCCTCACGGACAGCGGCAGCGATGACGCTGCTGAACTTTCTCATCGTATTTCCCCGTTGACCGGGGTCCTCTACCGGGGAAAATCCCCGATTTCTGCTGGAAAAGAGGCCCCACTGAAATTATCGTCTATTTTCCTCAATCCCTTGAGCCGTTGCAACCGCGGGTGGGGGCTATCAACCCGCCGTCGGGATCCAGGGAACACCTACCAATAGATCCAGCCTAAAACTTCTTCTTGATCTCCGAAAGGATCACGACGTGCTTGCGCTCCTCGTCGATAACTTGTTCGAGCAAGCCCTGCGCGGAGGCTGTGACGTACTTCTTCATCTCAGAATAATACAGGACGGAATCGAGTTCGCGCTGAATCGCAAAGTCAAGGGCGGCTAATACATCGGAAATGCCGGCCACCTCCTTGGCTGCTACGGGAGTGAAAATCCCTTTTCCATCGACGTAGGCTTGAAGGTAAGCCATGTATTCACCGGGGTAGCTTTCCTTGGGCATGATCGTGTCGATCTTTGAGAACATATCGGCAAAGAGTTTCCTGTGACGCACTTCCTCAGAGGCCAGATGGTTGAATATCTCGCGAGCCTTGTCGTCCTTGGTGATCGACGCGGCATACTTGTAGAATTTTTCGCCGTTTTCTTCCATACGGATGGCGAATTGAAAAATATCGCTGCCCTGATAACTGCTCATATTCTTCCCCTCCCGAAAATTTGCGCCGATTATAAACATCTTTTCCTGCTGTGACCACCTTTTTTTGTGACCACTTGGTAAGATGTTGTGCAACTCTGCGCTCCCACGAGGGTTCCCCATATAACGGCAGCCGTGAGGGTCGCAACGGAGCGTGGGGACTCGAGGAGCCTTTTTCCGGCCCCATCATGAAAGAATGGGGAGACCAAATCATCATGTCGGACTCATCCATGGATCCATTAGGTTCGGGGAAGGTTTCTTTCACGATCAGACGTCAACGCCAGGCAGCAAGCATGATCCTGCTAGAATATGACCAGAATATGATAAGTAAGATTGGAAGGAAAAAGGGGGGCGGGGAGGTCTTTCGACCTCCCCTTCGAAGTTTTATCGCTAATGTAAAGGAGGAGAGTCCTTAAGCGATCTGTTAGTTAAACGGTTAAACTCTCAATCGGTTTCTTTGCTTCAATGAAGGCCCTCCTCGCTGTGTTGGGCACCTCATTTGCAGTTAACCATTGCCTGAACAATTTGCAGATAGCGTGCCATGAAAAAAACACGCATGTAACCCATTGTTTTTCAATAATATATATGGAAAATGCCCTTTTTCATTATCCTTTATGAACGAAAAGGAAAGGCAAAATCTGTCGATACCGGAACGTGCTTTCGAAAAAGCCGTTTATTTTCAGCCATTTAAAGATCGGGCCACATTTACGATTTCGACAATATTGTCGGAGAGAGTCTACCCGTGATGCGCATCATGTAGGGGAGGAGCTTGACATTTATCCCCTGATGGGGTTCACTGAAAGCGTTTTCACCCGGAAGGGCACCGGCTATCCCTGCCGGTATCCGTAAAGGAGTCGGTCATGAAGCTGGCGGTCATCGCTTCCATTTCTATCCTGGTGCTCTGCCTCGCTTCGGAGGGTCAAGCCCAGAGCGTTGGACGCGATACCCGGTCCGACCCGTCGGTCCTGCCCAACAGGGATGTGTCTGTCGTCAAAGAACTCAACATGACGGAGGCCCAGCTGAAGGAGGCGAAACGAATTCGTACCACATATTCTAACCGCATCCTGAAACTTCGAAGCGACATCATTGGGAAAAGTATTGAGTACCGAAATCTTCTGCGTGACCCTGCCGCTTCAGAAGAGGCAATCCGAACAAAAGGGAAGGAGATCGAGGCCATCGATACCCAGCTGATTCGCGAGAGAATCGACTTCGAGATCGAGATGAGGAAGATCCTGACCCCCGATCAGTTCCAGCGATGGTACACCGCCATGGACCAGCAGCCGGCGGTGAAGAAACCGATCCGATGAACGAGAAGGCGAAATTCCCTTTTCACCGGATGACCGGATGAATCAAATCCCTGCAGCCAGCCAGATTCTTCTACGCCCGATCACCCTGATTGTCTCCTGTCTCATTTTCGTGATCCTGATTTTAGTCATGGGTCTTATAGACCTGAATCGTCTCGATCGATCCCTTGTCAATTTCATGGAAGTCAGGGGGTTGGACGTCGCCGAGAAAATCGAAAGAGAAGCTCAGGTCAATTATCACAGCATCATGCAGATGCTGCGGGGCGAATCAGCCGGTGAGACCCTCATCCTCCTCACCGATGAAACGTTTCTGACGCAAGAGTCCTTGATCAAAGCCCTGGTCAACGTAATCCGCTCGATCGACAGACGATGGCCCTCTCAGACCATCACCCACGAGGAGGCAAAAGGGGTTATGGAGAAGGAAGGGATTTGGCTGCTTGCCATTGTGGATGACAGCGGCCGTATTCTCTTTCAAAGCAGGCCTGTTCCCAAGCAGGTCCTCGTGCGCGCCGAGCCCGCCATCCGAAAGAAGAAGGATCTCGTGATCGATCTCTTCGCCCGGTCCGAGAGGGCAACCCACAGCGGTGTTGTGGCTTTGCGTCGCAGCGGTGGTCAAGGGACGGTCATCATTGCACTCGATGACGACGCACTGAGGTGGTGGGGCATGAGGATCGCCATGCAGAGGGCCGTCGACGAAGCGGGGCAGACGCCGGGGGTCGTATTCATCACCGTCCTTGACGGGTGGGGGGCCATCCTCGGAACCAGGGGAGATCAACCGGCAGCTCATGACCTGACGGCCGAGGAGAAGAACCTTCTGGCGGGGACGACCACCATTGCGAATGACAACATCCAAATCGGCGACCGGGAATATCTCATTGTCATGGCGCCGCTCACGATGGAGGGGAGGCCTGCGGGCGTCGTGCGGGTCGGTTTCGAGAGGGACCGCATGGACCAGATCTTGGAGCGGAATCGCCATTTCCTGTTCATCTCTATGGGATTTATCGTCCTCGCGGGTCTTTTCTCCCTCTGGTTCGTCTTCCAGAACCAGAAGCGCCATCTTGCCCGCATCGACGAGATGCGCAAGCGCCTGGAGCAGTCCGAGCGTCTTTCTTCTCTGGGACAACTTGCTGCAGGCGTTGCCCACGAGATCCGCAATCCGCTGAACGCCATCAGCATGGCCAGTCAGCGTCTCCAGCGGGAATATCTTCCCTGCGAAGAGGACAAGGTCCAGGAATTCGGACGCCTCACGGGGGTGATCCGTGATGAGATCCGGCGTCTCAACGTCATCATCGAAGATTTTCTCACCTTTTCGCGCAGCAGGCGCCTGGAGCTTCGGGAGTTCTCCCTGACGGAGGTCGTCCAGAAACTGGTCCGGCTCATGGGCGAAGAGGCCAGAGCCCGGGGCATCTCCCTGTCCGTGAAATCCATGCAGGACTCCCTCATGGTGCCGATGGACGTGGACAAGCTTCAGCAGGCCCTCATCAACATCATCAAGAACGCTATTGAGTCCATCGAAGGGGCCGGTTCCGTCGATATTGCCGTTGAACGGCAAGCAGGAGAACGAGCCGTGATCCGAGTCTCCGACACGGGGTCGGGCCTTGCCCCGGAAGAGGTCGAGAAGATCTTTGACCCGGACTACACGACCAAGGAAAAAGGTCTGGGATTGGGCCTGCCCATCGCCCATGAGATCATCCGCGGCCACGGCGGCACCATACGTGTCCAGAGCGGTGTCGGCCAGGGCACAACCTTTGAGATCACTCTTCCCATAAAACCCGCACAGGGGGGGGCCGCTCGCCAGGAAAGGGGGAGGACGACCCCGTGAGTGGCAAAGGCGAAGAAAATGTGTTAATTCCACGGACAGCAAGACACAAGCCGCAATCGATCCTCTATGAATAGAACATGAAAAAACTGACCATCCTGATTGTTGAAGACGGGCAGATCCAGAGAGAGATGCTGCGGGACTTTCTGCGCAAGGAGGGACACACGGTCGCTGAAGCCGACTCCGGAGAGAAGGCCCTTGCGGAAGTCCGGTCGGCATATTTCGACCTGCTGCTCATGGACTACAAGATGCCGGGGATGAACGGTCTTCAGGTCCTCCAGGAGGTCAAGAAGTTCAATCCCGAGATCGACGTCATCATGATGACCGCCTACGGGACGATCGAGACGGCCGTGGAGGCCATGAAGGCGGGAGCCATCGACTACGTGACCAAACCCATCGACCTCGATGAGCTGGTACTTCACATCAATCGCATCTCAGAGCGTCGCATCCTGCTTCGGGAAAACGAGATGATGCGACAGCGCCTGCAGGAAAAGGGAGTCACTGCCGACCAGCTCGTTTTCCGCAGCCCCCAGATGGAAACTCTCGCCAATCTGGCCGGCCGGATCGCCCCCAGCCGCGCCACCGTCCTGATCCGAGGGGAAAGCGGAACGGGCAAGGAACTCTTCGCCCGTCTGATCCACAACCTGAGTCCCCGAGCGTCCAGGCCTCTCATCGCGGTGAACTGCGGCGCCCTTCCCGAAACACTGCTGGAGAGCGAACTGTTCGGACACGAGAAGGGCTCCTTTACCGGGGCGACGGGGAGGCGCATCGGGAGATTCGAGGAGGCCGACGGCGGGACCCTTTTCCTCGACGAGATCGGGGAGCTCACACCGGCCGTGCAGATCAAGCTCCTCCGGTTTCTGCAGGAGAGGGAGTTCCAGCGCGTCGGGGGCAACCAGGTCCTCCATTCCGACGTGAGGATCATCACCGCCACAAACCGCGATCTTGAGGTGAGGGTTAAGGAAGGCGCCTTCCGCGAGGACCTGTTCTATCGGCTCAACGTCGTGGACATGTTCATCCCGCCGCTAAGGGAACGCAAGGAGGACATCCCTGCGCTCATCGATCATTTCCTGAAAAAATTCGCTACCGAGAACGGAAAGGAAATTCAGGGTGTCAGCCAGGAAGCCCGCGACCAGTTGCTCAAGTACGATTACCCGGGCAATGTGCGCGAGCTTATCAATATCCTGGAGCGCGCCGTCGTCATTGTCCGCGATCCGATTATTACGGTGGCCGATCTTCCCTTCGGCGACCGGTTCTCGGGCGCAACCGAAATGGCGGGTGAGGGTCGATTAAAAGACTCCATCGAAGAGTTGGAGAAACAGATGATCCTCAAAGCCCTCGAGGAGGCCGACCACCATCAGACCAAGGCGGCAGGCATCCTGGGTATCAGCGAGAGGATGTTGAGGTACAAGCTGAAGAAGTATGGATTAAAGCACTGAAGAGACGAGGGACCAGGGACTAGGGTGTAGGGACTGGGCAAAAAGAAAACGGCGGGAGAAATCCCGCCGTCCTTTTTTTAACCCTGACCCCCTATTTGGCGAAGCCAAGGATCTTCCGCGCCTCTGTCGGGTTGGCCACTTCACGACCGTAGGCCCGGCAGATGCGGATCACACGCTCGACCAGCTCGGCATTGG
>DATJPI010000356.1:0-5199 GCA_035506495.1 Syntrophales bacterium | reverse complement strand
GAGATGGTCTGCTTTTCCCCGATGGGCAGCGGGTTGTCGCTATAGGCCTGATCGAGAAGCCCCTCGTCGACAAAGAGATGGCGCGGGATCTTCTCCATGGCCCGCAGGACGCGCGCATCCGCAACCCCGCGGGCGCGGATCTGTGAATCGACCATCTTTTTTCTTTGCTTGGCGTACCGGTCCATGGGGCTCATCTACACGTTAAGGCTGGTCAAAAAGGTTCAGATGCAAGGCGCCCGACATCCCGAGGAGCGAGGCGTACATGGAGCGTACGTTGAGCGACGAGGGACGAGGGCAACGTAGCAGATGTGCCTTTTTCACCGGCCTTTCAGAGGTATTTTTTCTTGGGCGGTATTCTGTATGTTTCTTCGACGGCCTTGTGCCGCCGAAACCCCATGGCCTCCCGGGTGACGATGAGGTAGTAAAAACGAAGCTGCGCGTATTCGCGGGCACGGTTGTAACGCCGAATTTCCCCGTTGATCTCCAGCAGGGTTTCCGGATCGGGATCGTCACCGGCCGCCCGGATGCTCTCGGTGATCAGGCGACCGATTTTGTCCACATCCGCGAGCGCCGCTGCAAGTGCCTCGCCGGCACGGCCGAGGATCTCGGCCCGTTCTCTCAAAAGTTCTTCCTGGGTTTTCTCCCAAGCCGATTTCCTCATAAACCGCGAACATCCTGCTTTTTCGAGTAATTTTTATCACTTCGATCCCCCCTTTGCAACCGAAAAGGACCCCTTTGACCGGGGTGACCTTTTCCAGTATGATGATCCGGCGCCGCGTCGAGACTGGCTTTCGAGACCTCTCAATCAACGGCGGCCGATGAAAAGAAAGGACACCATGGATCATTTCGCGCTCAACGAATTGTCCCGTGCCGTGCGAGAAGCGTACAGCCGCGGCGAAGATGATGAAACGCTCAACCCGCTCGTCCTCGTGGACGCTACAGGCCGCCCGATCGGAAGGATCCGGAAGGGAGATACCGTCATTTTCTACAATATCCGAGGCGAGCGGGAAGTCGAGCTCTCACGGTCGCTCCTCGAGGATGATTTCCATGAGTTCCCAACCGCAGGCCCCCTGGGCCTTCACTACACCACGATGATCGAGTACTCGAAGGATCTCTGTACCGGGGTGGCCTTCCCCCCCGAGGAAGAGCTGGTCGATACGCTAAGCGAGGTCCTCTCCCGGCGCGGCATCCGCCAGGTAAAGATCACCGAGGCCGAAAAGGCTTTTCACGTGACCTACTTTCTGAACGGAAAGCGCCAGGCGCCCTATCCCGGCGAAGAACGGATCGTCGTGCCCACGAGAAAGGACGTGAAACTATTCGACGAAGCCCCCGAGATGTCCGTGCACGAAGTAGCTGACGCTGCCATCCGCGAGATCCGGGACGGTCGGCACGGTTTCATCCTGGCCAATTTTGCCAATGTCGACGTCGTCGGGCACATCGAAAACGAACCTGCTGTCATCCGCGCCGTCGAGGCCGTCGACGGCGCCGCGGGCCGCGTCGTCGAGGAGGCCTGCAGGGCCGGTGTCCCCGTAATGATCACCGCCGACCACGGGACGGTGGAGCGCTGGCTCTACCCCGACGGCGCCATCGACACGGGGCATACCTCGAGTCCCGTGCCCTTTGTAATCGTCGACCGCAACGGATCGCCCGACCTCCGCAAGGAGGGATCGCTCACCGACGTGGCGCCCACAATTCTTGAGCTTTTCGGAATTGATGCGCCGCAATGCATGGAGGGCCGCTCCCTGCTGAAACAAAAACCTGAAATACCCGTCGGGCGTATTGTCGTCCTCATTCTTGACGGCTGGGGTTACAACCCCGAGACAAGAGGAAACCTGATCGCAAAGGCGAAGACACCCGTCATGGACGGCCTGCTTGCGAGCCACCCTTTCGCATCACTGGCCGCGGCGGGTGAAGCTGTGGGGCTTCCGGCAGGCACCGTAGGCAACTCCGAGGCGGGCCATCTGCATATCGGCGCAGGGCGCCGGGTCTATTCGGACCGACTGAAGATCGACCATGCCATCGAGAACGGAGCCTTCTTCTCGAACCCCGCCTTCCGGAAGGCCATGGCTGAAGCCCGCTCTCGCAAAACCGCCCTTCACCTCATGGGAATCGTTTCTTTTTTCAGCTCCCACGGCATGATGAACCACCTGATTGCGCTGATGGACCTGGCAAAGAAAGAAGGCGTGCCAGAGCTTTACATCCACGCCATGCTGGGACGGCGCGGTGAGATGCCCGAGAGCGGGGCCAACTACGTGAAGATGATCGAGGACAAGTGCACGGCGATGAATCTTGGCCGTGTCGTCTCCGTGATCGGCCGCTACTGGTCCATGGACCGCGAGGAGAATTGGGACCGCATCGAAAAGACGTATCGGATGCTGGTGTACGGGGACGGATACCCCGTCAAAGAAAGGGTCTAGGGTATCGGGTACAGGGTACAGGGGTTAGCGGAGGGGAGATTGTTATGGAAGTCAAGATCGGCAAATCGACGCTGGCCATCGTCGAGGGGGATATCACGAAGGAAGAAACCGATGCCATCGTGAATGCCGCCAACTCAGGGCTTCGCGGCGGCGGAGGGGTGGATGGGGCGATCCATCGGGCGGGCGGGCCAGCCATCATGGAGGAGTGCCGCAAGATCGGCCACTGCCCCACGGGCCAGGCCGTGATCACGACGGGTGGCAACCTCAAGGCCAAGTATGTGATCCACACCGTTGGACCCGTGTACAGCGGGGGCAGTCGAAACGAGGCGGGCCTGCTGAAGAGCGCTTACCTGGAGAGCCTGAAGCTGGCCTCGAAAAAGGGCATCCGGAGCCTCTCCTTCCCGGCCATCAGCACGGGGGCCTACGGCTACCCGCTCAACGAGGCCGCCCGCATCGCCCTGAAAACGACCATCGACTACCTTGGCGAACACCCCGAGATCGAAGCGGTTCGTTTCGTCCTCTTCGGAAAGTCCATGTATGATATTTTCACGGAGGAGTTGAAAAAGCTCACCTGATCTGTCGGGGAAGGGTAACTTCTCTCGTCAAGCGATAAGACCATGAAAAAGAAAACTCACTGGATATGGAAAGGCATGCTCCTTTTTTTGATCATCGGAGCTGCCCTGTTATGGGTCTTCCATGAATCCATCCTGGCCAATGCCGGTCACTATATGGCTCCGCGAGGCGATGGAACGGCGGACGTTGCCATTCTGGAAGGCACTGAATTTCTGGACAGGGGCATTGTAAAAAGCGGAATGGAACTGCTGGCGTCGGGCAAAGTCAAGCGCCTGATTGTCGTGCTGCACAACATCGCCCCTTCGCACAGGCCCTTTGCCTTCAATGAAGATTACCCCGGCCTGGTCAGGAAGGAATTGCAGGACCGGGGCTTGAAGGATGCGAACGTTAAGGTCCTCGTCGTCTCGATTCGCAACCCCATTACCCTGGTCGCAGCCCAGGGAGCGTTGAAAGTGCTCAACCAGGAGGGCGTCAAGAGCGCTTTCCTCCTGTCACCGGGATTCCATACCCGACGAAGCTTCCTCGTCTACCAGCATGCAGGCAACCCCTACCAGATGAAAATCATCCCCTATGCCAGTTTCGGCAGCTACCAGCTCGACCGATGGTGGGACCAGGACACCGGCGTTCGCGATTTCGCTGCCGAGGCCCTCAAGCTGTTCTATTATCTCGTGCGGGGGTACATCCCCTTGACGCTATCTTATGAACCGTCCTAGAAACGGATCTTTGTCTTACACTTTGTATCGCAGATTGCAGTAAATGATTTACATGCAAAAAGGCAGAGCCAATCGACTCTGCCTTGAGAATTTCCCAGCCACATCAAATGTAGTGAGATCCCTACCTACTGATCAACGACTGCAATACAACGCCTACCGAATTCGGTTCACATGCCGATGCGGGGGCTCTCCAAACTGACGCTTGTATTCCCTGTTAAACTGTGTCGGACTTTCATACCCCACCGCCATTGCTGCTAGGGCAGCATCTTCATTCTGCACCAGCATCAAGCGCTGGGCTTCATATAAGCGCAACCGCTTCTGATACTGCAAAGGGCTGAGAGTCGTGACGTCCCTGAAGTGCCGGTGGAAGGTGGAAGTCGCCATGTTCACCTTCCTGGCTAATTCATCCACCTGCAAAGGCTCTTTGTAGTTATCCCGCAACCATGTGATGCTCTTTGCAATCTGGTTGCTTTGCGTTCCGAGCGTGTTGATCGATCGCAAGCGCTCGCCCTGGGGCCCGATGAGCAGACGATAGTGGATTTCCCGGATGATCATCGGAGCGAGAACCGGTATCTGTTCCGGTTTCTCGAGAAGTTCAGCAAGGCGCAGGAACGCATCCAGTACATAAGGATCAACTTCCGCCACGGCCATTCCCTTGTAGGAACCGTTTCCAAGTTTTGGGGGAATCTCGGCCGCCAGCTGGGTGATCAGGTATTTATCAAGGTCGAGCGTCACCGCCAGAAACGGCTTCTCCGGCGATGCGACAATGACGTGGTTTGCGCTGGGTACGTCCACCCCGATGACCAGGCAATGGTTCTCCCCGTAGCGGTACTCCTCGGAACCTATCACGGAGCGCTTGGATCCCTGGAGAACAACCGCGACAAGCGGCTTGTAAACGCAATTTTCGAGCTCCTTCGCATCATGACGCCGGGAGATCATGAAGCCTTCAATCGCGGTTGGGTAGCGTCCGGGCGAAGGCATCCATCGCAGCAATTTCTCTTTCAACAGGCTGTTTGTTTTCGCCAGGCCTGTGCGATCGTGTTCTGCCATATTAAAGTAACCCCTTGCTTTTATTAATATTCATGCATGACAGGATTCTCTGCACCAGTTCTCTTATATCAGAAGTCATTCTACTTTGATAGTCCCTTGATAGAATTAGGCAAGAATTGGGCAGGATCGTATCTTTCGTTCGGAGTCAAGTCGCGTTATATATTCTGCTATGGAGAAACCGAAATAACGGAGCACAAGAAATCCACGACGCAAAACAGAGGTGCTGTCATGAGCAATGAAACAAAAGACGGAAGCAAAGTCGACCTGTCCAGGAGGGGCCTTTTGAAAGTGATCGCTGCCGGTATGCTCGCAGCCCCGTTGCTTCCCCAACTGCTGTCAGCCTATTCTGCCGAAACGGGCACTGGGAGGAAAAAAATGCTGATCATCTACTACTCTCATACGGGAAACACAAAATACATTGCAGAGAAGATCAAGGAGAAAACCGG
>DATJPI010000355.1:0-3300 GCA_035506495.1 Syntrophales bacterium | reverse complement strand
GATCGTCCCGTTGACCGCCCAGTTGATCGCCGAAAACAGGGCACACTCACCGAGGTGCAAGCCGACCCCTTCCGTCTGTACCGCGGGGACGATCGGGGAGAGCGCGAGTCCCACAAACAGCAACGGAATGGTCACGGCAAGGCCTGCAAGGGGCCCCGCCGCTCCGATGTCGATGAGTGCATTGCGGTCCGCGATGGGAGACTTCAAGGCTATGAAAGCCCCGAAGGTCCCCACAAGAGTCGGCCCCGGGATAAAATAGGGAAGGCTCACGTTGACCCCGTGCCTCCGGGATGCGAGCCAGTGGCCCAGTTCGTGGCAACCCAGGATGAGCAGCAACGTGAAGGAAAAGGGAATGCCTCTCCAGATCTCCAGGGGGTTTTCAAAAAGATCCGCGCCGGCCTGGAGGGCACCGGCAAGCAGAGTGGTCAGCACGGTGACAACGAAGAGCCCCACCGGTACAGCAGGGTGGCTCAATCGGGGGCTCGACAGGATTTTTCGCAGTGACGTTTTCAGTCCCATAAATAAAGAGGGATCATATCTTTATATGATCCCCCATTTCATATCATGTTGTCCGGTTGCGGCTCAAGTGATAGACTCTTCGTCGTCCAGATTCACCTTGTCGCGAAGCTCTTTGCCGACTTTGAAGAAGGGGAGCCGCTTCGGCGAAACGGTAATGTTCATCCCCGTCTTGGGGTTTCGACCCGTGTAGGACTCGTAGTCCCTGACCACGAAACTTCCGAATCCGCGTATCTCGATCCGGCCACTGATTTTCAGCTCTTCCGTAAACCCCTTGAAGATGAGATTGACGACGTCGGTGGCCTTTTTCTCCGTCAGGTTCTCCTTCCTTGCGAGCTCCTCGATCAATCCCGACTTGTTCATTGTCCCCCCCGTATCAAAGAGAAATAAGCCGCAATGGCTAGTCTATGCAAAATAGAAAGGGATTAATTACGCGTTTTCATTGGATATTAGTTTCGGTCAGGACGGAATGTCAAGAACATTTTTAAGCTTTTTTCCGTTTTGGGCTTATAAGGTCCTCAATTTCCTTCTTCCGGAGATGGCGGTATTCACCCGGCTTGAGGCTGCCCAGCTCCAGATTTCCCATGCCGACCCGGATCAGCCTGGCAACGGGATGTCCCAGGGCCTCCATGGCCCTCCTGATGATACGGTTGCGGCCTTCAACAATGGTGACCCGGAGCCACTGGCTTTTCTCGTTGTATTTCTCCTCGTGCACTTGTTTAACGGAGAAGGGCCCGTCCTCCAGTCTGATCCCCTTGAGCATCGCCTGGATATCTTTCCGGGCGAGACGCCCCCTCACCTTGACGAGATACGTGCGCGGGATTTCGAACCGGGGGTGCTGAACCCGTTCGGCAAAGGAGCCGTCATTGGTCATGATCAGCAGGCCCTCGGAGTCGTAGTCGAGCCTTCCCACGGGATAGACCCGTTCGCCGACATCACGGAGCAGATCCGAGACGACGGGCCGGCCTTCGGGGTCCTTCATCGTCGTCACATACCCGGCAGGCTTGTACAGGACGAGGTAGAGCCGCCGGACTTCGGTGGTGATCAGTTTGCCATCCACGCGGATCTCATCCCGAGCGGGGTCGGCTTTGGTCCCCAGCTGACGGATGATTTGGTCGTTGACCTGAACCTTCCCGGCAAGGATGAACTCCTCGGCAGCCCTTCTCGAGCAGACGCCTGCTGCGGCAATGATCTTCTGGAGCCTTTCCTCCACGAGGGCTACTCCTCCATCTCCGTGATTTCCCGCAACGTCGGCAGCTCGGAGAGGTCCTTCAGATCGAAGACCTCGAGAAATCGCTTCGTCGTGCCGTACATGATGGGTTTCCCCGGAACATTCTTGCGTCCCACAATCCGGACGAGTTTCTTCTCCAAAAGCCCTTTGAGCGATCCGCTCACATCGACTCCGCGGATTTTCTCGATCTCCTGCCGCGTTACGGGCTGCCGATAGGCCACGACGGACAGGGTCTCCATGGCTGCGGGAGTGAGGGGAACGGGCCGGATACCCCTGAGCTTCTTGATCCAGGGGGCATAGTCCGTCTTCGTCCTGAACTGGTAGCCCCCGGCAACCTCCATGAGGCACAGGCCGCCCACGCGCTGGCGGTACTCCAACTCGATGTCCTGGAGGACCTCCAGGATCGCCTTGCGATCCTGGTTTCCCAGGATATCTTTCAGGCGCTCCACCGAAAGGGGGACATCCGATGCGAATACCAGCGCCTCGACAACGGCTTTCACATCATCCATCGTTTGATTCCTCCACCGCCGGGAAAATTCGAATCGGTCCGAACGGGTCCGCCTGGAAGGCTCTTACGACCCTCATCTTCATAAGCTCGAGAATGGCAAGCAGCGTGTAGATGATGCTCTTGCGGGTGCGGCTGGCTTTCAGCAGATCCGCAAAGGAAAGGCTCTTCTGCTGCGAGAGCTCCTCCAGGATCTCGTTGATCCGGTCCGAGAGCGAGATCCGCTCCGTGTCGATCTCCAGGAGGTCCTCCTTGTCCATCCGCTCCACGACCTGTTTGAAGGCCTCGATAAGCTCAAAGAGGCTGACCTCCACCATGGGATCCTCGGGCTCTTCCGACCCTTCATCGATCGGCTGGATCCGCTTGAACACATCCCTGTCCAGAAGCTTCCGTTTGTCAAGGTTGAAGGCCACTTCCTTGAAGGCCTGGTACTCGAGCAGCTGCCTCACGAGCTCTGCCCGCGGATCGGACTCCTCTTCGCTCTCGCCCTGCCCTTCCTCAACGGGCAGGAGCAGCCTCGATTTGATGTGGATGAGGGTCGCCGCCAGGACAAGATATTCACCGGCCAGGTCGAGATTGAGGGCCTTCATCATCTCCAGATGGGCGAGGTACTGCTCCGTGATCAGAGCCATGGGGATATTATAGATGTCGATCTCGTTCTTCCGGATCAGGTACAGCAGAAGATCGAGCGGCCCCTCAAAGATATCGAGTTTGACCTCGTAGCTCATAGCGATCAAATCCGGACGGCATCCCGAACTTCGACCATCGTCGCCCTGGCCACCTTTCGCGCACGCTCGTTTCCATCGGCGATGATGTCATGGACTTCCTGGAGATGGGCCCGGTAGTAGTCCTGTTTTTCATGGATGGGCTTCAGTCCATCGGCGATGCGCTGGGCCAGCCGTTTCTTGCACTGGACGCAGCCGATGGCGGCCTTCCGACAGTCCCGCTCGATTTCATCAACCTCGGCGGAGGGAGTGTAGATGTTGTGGAAACTGAAAACGTTGCAGACTTCAGGACGGCCGGGGTCGCTCTTTCTCTGTCGCTGGGG
>DATJPI010000354.1:0-7495 GCA_035506495.1 Syntrophales bacterium | reverse complement strand
ACTAAATACCGTGGTCCTGTCGCCATGTTACTTCAGCCTCCCGGCAATGATCTCCATCTGTGCTTTCATGTGTGCGACACTCCGGAACTGTCCGCCGGCTGCCTTCCGGTAGAGAACCCGGTACAGGTGCCGATCGACGGTACCTTCGTCACGGAGCGCTACAAGCGCCTTCCTGATGGCACGGATCTTCTGGATCCACGAGCGCTTGCTCGGGGTCCTAGCACCCTGCGCGCCTTTCCGTTTCCCGGCTCCCTTGCGGTGGCCGTATGCCCGCTGTGCGGTGCGCACGCGTGCCCGGCCGCGGCTCACGCCTTTCTTCTGGTGCGCCTTGATGGCACCATCGGTGATGAGCCCGCGCAGGTCTTCACGGGAGATGGCGTTCTGGATATCAGAGATGCGCTCGGGATCGAACCAGACGCGGTTGACACCGCACTTTAAGATCGATGCAGCGATGCGTTTCTGGCTGGCGACATCACTCATTCTTCTTCACCCCTGATGCTGCCTTCTTCTTGGGTACGGCTTTCTCTGCCGCGGATTTCTTTGCGACCGGCTTCTTCTCGGCCGGTTTTTCCGCGGATTTCCTGGCAGGTGCTTTTGCCGCTTCCTTTGCCTTGGGCTTCGCAGCCTTCTCTTCCTTTTTTTCAGTTTCCTTTACTGCAGGCTTGGACTTGGGGGCTGCGGCCTTTGCCGGCTTCTTCTCCGCAGCGCCTTTCTTCTTGGCAGGTTCCGCCTTCCCAGCGCTCTTCTTTGCAGGAGGGGCCTCTTTCTTTGCCTCTTTTGTGTCCTTCTTTGCCTTTGCCGCATCCTTTGCCGGTGCGGCCGGCTTCTCTTCTGCAACGCGTTCCTTGATTACGCGCGAATTGAGGATCTTGAGACCTGACGCGGCGGCCTTCTCCTGGAGGACCTTGCGCTTGCGTGCCCCGACGCCGGCTGATATCCGGATCGCCTGGGTCTTCGCGTCGAGGTTTTCGAGATCCTTTTCCGTAAAGACCAGCACTTCAAAGAACCCGCTGGGGTGCATGCCGCGCACCGCAACGGGGCTGCCAAAGCCGGGCTTGGGGAGGTTACCCTTTGCCTTCTTCTGCTCCCGCTGTTTGTTGTGCTGTCCGCGGGGCTTTCTCCATGAATCGGAGAGCTGTCTCTTCTTGCCAAACCCGTCGCGCTTGAAGACGGCACCCTTCTCTGTGCGCACACGGATCAGTCGCTTGGTTTCAGTAGTCATTGTTGTGTTCAGCCCCTCTGTACCATATATATGCCGTCCTGGAAGACCCGCGGGTCCCGGTTACGGATATGGGTTGCGTGTTCGATATTTGCCGCGGTATTTCCTACCAGTTCGCGGTCAATGCCGGTCAGCACGACCTCGTCATTTGCCACCTTGGCAATAACACCCTGGGCAATGTCAGCATACCGGGCCTTCTTCTCGCCCAGAAAATTGGCGATCTCAAGCCTCTGGCCCTGCAGCTTGAGCTGGATAGGGAAGTGGCTGTACACCACTTTCATGCGGTATTCGAATCCTTCCGTCACGCCCCTGCACATGTTCTTTGCGTGTGCCTCGAACGTCCCGACCATCGCGGTAATTTCCTTGCGGTTGGACTCGGTAGCGATCGTGATCTCCTTGCCGTCACAGGTCACGCTGACCTGCGGGAACCGGACGCTGCGGACCAGCTGGCCTTTAGGCCCGGTCACGGTAAGCTGGGATTCCTCAAGCTTGATCTTGACGCCATCGGGGATCTTGACTTTCCTTACACTTGCCATGATGCCGCACCCCTAATAGACGTACCCCAGCAGTTCTCCGCCGATACCTTCCCTGCGTGCCTGTGTGTGTGACATGACACCGCGCGAGGTGGAAAGGATCATGAGCCCGAAGTTTTTGCCGGGCAGGTACTGCTTTTCCCAGTATTCCATCTCATCCAGCTGGACCGAGTAACGCGGGCAGATCGCGCCGCATTTGTTGATCTTGCCGGTAAGGTGAACCTTGAGCTGGCCGCCACGGCCATCCTCAATAAACTCAAAACCGGCGATATAGCCGGCGTCCTGCATGATGCGCAGCATTGCGCCGAGGAGCTTGCTTGCGGGTTCGATGGTAACTTCGGCCTTGCCGGTGTCACCTGCGTTCTTTAACGCGCTCATCCCGTCTGCAATGGTATTTAATCGTGTCATGGTGCAGTCACTCCTCAGTTCATCTTCTTGAAGCCCATTTTCTGTGCCCACTCACGGAAGCACTGCCGGCAGAACATGATGTGGTACCGGCGCACAAGCCCCTGCTTGCGCCCGCACATCTTGCACTCGTTTGCACCGCGACCGTAGATCTTCTTCCTTTCGCCACCCATTTAGCGCACCTCCACTGCAAACTCTTTCTTGAGGAAGGCAATCGCATCCTCCTTTTTCACGCGCTGCTTCTCGGGAAGTTTCTTCTGCTGCATCCTCCGGCGGGTGATCCGGATGCCGTTCCTCTCGAGTACGACGTTGACGTCCATCCCGAAGATCCCGATCTGCGGATCATAGGACATGCCGGGGAAGTCCGTGTGCTCTTCGATACCAAACGAGAAATTCCCGCTCTTGTCAAACTGGCTCTCAAAGACCGTCTTGTTGACGATGGTCAACGCGGTCTTCATAAAGTCCTCGGCCGGTTTGCCGCGGAGCGTGACCTTGCACCCGATCGGAGCACCCTTCCTGATGGAGAACGCCGGCTGCGTCATCTTTGCAACGCTGCGGATGGGGGTCTGCTTGGTGATCGTCTTCATAATATTCTCGGCTTTGACGAGCTTTTCTCCGCTCTCGCCAACGCCCATGTGGACCACAACCTTGTCGATGTGGACATCACGCATGGCAGTCACTGCTCAAGCCCCCAGCTGGCTTTTGAAACGGATTCTTTTCCGATCATGTAGACATACGGCGTGATGGTGTCGAACCGTTCCTTTGATGTCTCATCCTCAAGGATAACCTTGTTGGGGACACTGCCCGGCGTCTTGATGATCTCGAGGATGCGTGCCACCTTGCCGGAGTGCCGGCCACCGATGATCGTGGCCATATTGCCGGCAGCGAACGGGTAGTGTTCAAGAATCTTGAACCGGTCCTCGGGTTGGAGGGAGATCACGACGGAGTCGTTGGACTTGAAGGTGTTGTCGGCGATGATGTTGGCACCGTGCCTGAGATTTAACTGGACTTTCCCCTCGGTAACAACCGTTTTATTCTCAATCTTGCAGAGACGCTTCTGGGCTGACACTGCATCGATCTCGACGGTCTTGTGCCGCCCGTTGGCATCCCGGACAATCCGGTAGTATTTTCCAACCCGGGGGAGTGCGACAACATCAAAGATCCCGATACCCATCTTGGGGTCGCTTACGGGCCTGCCGTTGACAACGACATCCTTCTGCTTGAGGATCTGCTTGACCTCCTTCATGGTGCGGGCAAGACCCTGCTGGTCCCTGAGCCAGACCGCTACCGGCATGGCATTTGCATTGTGCGGGCCCGGCGCCGTCTTTGCAACAAACTTCGTGGTCTTTTTCGTGATATGCCACGAGTCCGGCGCATTGAGCCTCTTTAAATGATCAGACATTACTCCTTACCCCCGAGTTTTTCGACGCGGCGCTTGTCGTCGAGCTTGAGCTTGGTGATCTCCACCTTTGAAGCGTCGATTGGGCGCGGAACTTCGGTGCCGTCAACCTTGGTGGACGAGACGCCATGGACGATGAGTTTCAGGTTCCGGGTATCGATCCCGTCAACAAGTCCCTCCTCGCCGACATGATCCCCGCGGGTAACCTTGACTGTGTCGCCCTTGATGACCCGTGCCGTCTTCTTTGCATAGGACTCACGGAGCGTCGCCGAGAGCGGTGCATTGAGGAATTTTGACCTCATGTGAGAGGGTGCATTATACCGTGCCTTTCTCTGCTTGCGCGGTTGTGAACTTTCAATTCTGACCATGCATCCTCACCTCACACGATAATGGTCGCCATTGAGCCGAGCTTCGGGTACCGCTCTGCCACTTCACGGGCGACCGGTCCTTTGATCTCGGTCCCTTTCGGTTCGTTCTTTTCATCGACGACTACGACTGCATTGTCATCGAAGGAGACGCGGATGCCGTTGGGGCGGCGCATCTCTTTCTTCTGGCGGATAACGACAGCCCGGACCAGTTTCTTTCTCATGTCGGGCGTGCCTTTCTTCACGGTCACCGTCGCGATATCGCCAAGGCCCATCTTGGGCTGGCGCCGGCGGACTCCGTGGTAGCCGAAGACCGAGACAATCTGGACGACCCGTGCGCCGGTATTGTCAGCGCAGGTCAGCTTGGTACCGGTCGCAAGCGCCCTTGGCGTCTTGGACTGCTTTGCCTTCATGGCTGCTGCACCTCGACAACGACGTACGTCGTGCTCTTCGATAACGGTCTGCACTCAGCGATTTTCACAAGATCCCCCACCTTTGCCTGGATGCAGGGCGGGTTGTGGGCGTGAATTTTCGAGATGCGCTTCTCGTACCGGTTATACTTCCGGACGTAGTGCAGGTAATCCCGTGCAACTACGACCGTTCCCATCATCTTGTCGCTCACGACCTTACCGGTGATCACCTGGCCGCGCACCGGTAAAGTGCCGTGGAACGGACAATTAACGTCCTTGCACTCCTGCTTGGGGGGCTGGACGTTCAATCCAATGTTTTGTGCCATTATGGTATCCTCTTATGTCTTACGCTCGCCTGAGCCTCTTTTCCGGAGCCAGTATCAGTGCGGAACCATGTATCTCAACAAGGGTGTTGTCAGGGAGGCAGAGCCGGAAGATTGACCCCGCTTTGGGGATCCTCTTTATGCCGGCCTGCGTCCTGATTGCAACGAGATTCCTTGTCTCATCGATGATGTGTCCGTTTACCCCTTGGTGGAAGGGGTTTGTGGCTCCGGCTACCAGAACGTCAAGGCCGATCAGTTCGTGCCTTGTCACGTTCTGGCAGGAGATCATACGCGGCTCCTGCGGTTCTTCTCAGTCATCAGGCGTGCAATAGTGCGACGGAGCTCCCGGATGTGGCCGGGGTTCTCGGTTGCACCGCCGGCACTGACCTTGCCGTAGTGCTGGACCAGCTCCATCCGGAGTTTTCCCATCTGTTCCTGCAGTTCGACATCAGTGAGCTGGCTGACATCGTGTGCACGTAAGATTGCCATGTCTCACACCTCTTCATCCGTGGTTTCGTCAGGAAGGGCCGGCTCTTCGCTGTCGACGTCAGGGATTGCAGTGACGGTAGCCTTCGGGGCCGGCTGTTTCTTGACCTGTTCGATAACGGCAAAGTGGTCGGGCATCTTTGCGTCTGCGGGCACAATCTTGACCTGCACACCGATAACGCCAAGCTTCTTGATGGCGATCGCGTAACCCTTCTCGACGATGGTATTGCTTGGTTCGCCACAGTGCTTGATGTACCCTTCGGTGAACTTCTGGGTACGGGCACGGGCACCGGTCAGCTTGCCGGCGATGACGACCTCGCAGCCCAGTGCACCGGAGTCCATGACCCGGCGCAGGATGCTGGAGCCTGCCTTCCGGAAGTACCAGCCGCGCTCGAGTGCATTTGCCAGTCTCTCGGCCATGATCTGGGCGTTGAAGCTGGGGTTCTGGACCTGCTGGACCTCGATCTGCGGCGACTCGACGCTGTATTTCTGGGCGAGATCCTGGGTCAGCTGGTGGACCAGCTTGCCGCCCTTGCCGATCACGATCCCCGGTTTCTCCGCAAAGATGGTGACCTGTGTCCCCAGGGGGGTGCGGGCAATATCCATGCCGCCGAACCCTGCCCGCTTGAGCTCCTTGGTCAGGTATTTTTCGACCCGGGCCTTGCGGACCCCTTCAGAGATAAATTTCCTTTCAACGGCCATGTTATGCCACTTCCCTGACCACAATCTCAATGTTCACGGTCTCGCGGACCTTGGGAGATGCACGGCCCATAGCCCGCGGGAAATATGCCTTCTGGGCACGTCCGCGGTTGGCAGTGACATGGATGATCTCCAGGTTTTCAGTGTCAAGGCCGGAGTATTCCGCGTTCTTCTTGACCGATTCGAGGATCCTGATGTAGGCCTTTGAGGCCTTGACCGGGTAGCGCCCGGCATCCCAGTTGCCGGGGAGGCCACGCTTGTGGGCAACGTTCCGGTTGAAGTGCCGGAACGGGATCGCCTTCTTGAGCGCAACGACATCAGCAAGGTAAGCAAGCGCATCATCGACGCGCTGGTGCCGGATGAAATCCGCGATCTCGATCGAGTGCTTGGGAGAGACGGAAAGCTCGTTTGCCTTGCCTCTGGCGAGGTTGTCGCCTTCAATTTTTGTAGAATATGCAATGCGTGCCATTTCCATCACTTCAGTGGTACGTATTTGCTGCCCCTCGTTGCACCGATACCGGCGGAACCGTGGGTGACCCTCTTTCTCGTGAGTGCAAATTCGCCGAGATAGTGGAAGACCGACTCGGGCTGGAATTCAACTTTCATGAACTCCTTACCATTGTAGATCTCGATGCTCTTTCCAATCATCTCGGGCATAACGATCATTTCACGCAGGTGGGTCCGGATCTTCTCGTCCCCTCCCCGGATCTTTGCAAGCAGTGTCTCTTCGCCGCGGTTGAGCCCGCGGTTGAATTTGCGGCGTGCACGGGCTGGCATCAGCGGAATGAGTTCGCTTATGCCCATCGCCTTGAGCTCGTCGATCTTGTACCCGCGATAGGTGAACTCCTCACGCCGTCTGGGCATTCTCTTCTGGGTCTTTTTTGGTGCTGCCATACCATTCACTTCCTGCTTCTACCTGTCTGGCGTGCTGCCACATGTCCGACTGTACGACCCGGAGAAGTACCCCGGGCAATGGTCTTGGGGCGTCCTGGGTGCTGGTGTCCACCGCCACCGAACGGGTGGTCGATGACGTTCATCGCGACACCACGGACACGCGGCCAGTTGGATGCAGTGTTTCTCATCTTGTGGGATTTGTTGCCGGCCTTGACAAACGGCTTCTCCACGCGCCCGCCACCGGCGACAATGCCAATGGTGGCACGGCAGCGTGCATTGAACCACTTGGTCTTGCCGCTGGGCATCCTGACGCCGACGCGTTCGCCAATCTTGTCAACGACGACGGCCTGGACCCCGGTTGAGCGGACAAACTTGCCGCCATCATTGGGGCGTGATTCGATGTTGCAGATGTAGGAACCGGTCGGGATACTCTGGAGCGGGAGCGTGTTCCCGTTCTTGACCTCGACATCCGTTCCCCAGGCAACGGTCTCGCCGATGCCGATACCTTCAGTCACGAGCATGTAGACCTTGGATCCGTCCTCAAGCTGCACAAGGGCAATCGGGGCGTTTCTCGCCGGGTCGTGTTCGATATCGATGATCGCACCGGTGATCTTCTTCGTGCCGTCACCGACATGCTTCAACGCAGCCTTGTACCGGTGGGATGGGGCGCGATAGGTCGGGCCTCCTCTGCCACGGTTCTGTGTAGTAATTCGATGTCCCATGTTCCCCACCTTACATAATGCCCAGCCGGCTCAGGATCTC
>DATJPI010000353.1:0-2857 GCA_035506495.1 Syntrophales bacterium | reverse complement strand
TTCGACAACGGCTACACGAGCTACATCGAGGTCCTCGATGCCGAGCGCAGTCTTTTCTCCGCCGAGCTGACCTATGCCCAGACCCAGGGGATTTTGTTTGTCGCACTGGTGAACCTCTACAAGGCCATGGGCGGCGGATGGGTGGTGGAAGCGGACAAGCTGACGTCACCGGAAACTGCCACCGCGCGCAAGGAAGACAAGGAGGAAAAGACGACAAGCCAGTAGGGGAGTCGCCCGATGAAGCGAGTCGCCAGGCACGTCGTGAAGTTCTGGTCCGAGGAGCGAAGCCTCACGGCATTCCTGTTTCTCCTCATCATCGAGATTTTCATCATCGCCCCGATGCAATTCTCCTCGGGGCTTATTTTCAGATTTATCAATAACATGATCTTTATCCTTCTGCTCCTGGTGGGCCTTCTCACCATGACGAAACGGAAGGAGTTTCAGGCCGTCCTAACGATGTTTGTTGTCCTGGCCGTCGTGACGCGAGTGGCGAGGCGCTTTTTCGGCATACCGGGCATCGAGATCCTCGATGAGATTCTCACACTTCTCTGCGGTATTGGATTTCTGGTCATCGTGCTGTGGCAGGTGTTTCGGGAAGGCCCTGTCACGGCGCACCGTATCCAGGGTGCCATAGCCGGCTACCTCCTGATCTCGGTGATCTTCGCCGTCGCCTACAGCCTGGTCGAGTTCCTGCAGCAAGGATCCTTCCAGATGGCCCATGTCCAGGATCAGGTGCAGACCGCTGGGGGAATGAACCGGTCTTTTTATTATTTCAGTGTCATTACGCTTACGACGACGGGATACGGCGACATCACAGCAGTGAGTTACTTTGCAAGGTCTCTGGTCATGATGGAGGTCCTGATTGGCCAGCTCTATCCGGCGATCCTGATTGCCCGGCTGGTGTCGCTCCACGTCGAGACGAAAAGACAGGGGAAACAGTCGTGAAAGCCGGACCGACGGGGTGGCGGTTCATGTTATCGGCAGCGGAGGGAAAAAGATGATGAGTCCCGGGAATCGCAAGAGCATTCTCGTCGGGTTTGTCCTGGCCGCCGTTTTTCTCTTTGCTGTTCTTTCCATCCCTGCGCCCGATCCGCCGCTTGCCGAGGCGGTTGACGGAAAGCCCTTCACCTGGAAGCAGGACGCACAATGGAATGCCCTCGAGGCCTCCTTCAAGGAAGCACGAGGTGTGGGCTGCATTGGCCTCAAGGATCCGATTGACAAGGACTTCCGTCAAAGCCAGCAGTACCTGGCTTCGCTCGCTGTGTCTCGTTTCGGGCCGGACGCACCGATATTCACGGATCTGGAGAAGAACATCTTCAGCCTCGGGACCATGGTGGGTGCCTGTCCCGAAAGGATCGGGGAATACATCGAACTGGTGACGAAAACAAGAAGCCTGCTCAAGCGGCAATCGGAAAACTGGGACATGAACGATCGTGCCGTCCGGGACCGTCTCTATCGGCTGATTTACGGCGGGCGGGCAGCTTTGGAGGAAGTCATGCTGCAGGCGCCGGCAGGATCCTGTCCGGACCTCATCCTGGGGGAGCCGGTGCCTTCGGTCACGCCGCTCTATACGATCCACAGGCTGACCCTCCACAGCGGCGACATCCTGGTATCGCGCGGCGGCGCGCCCACTTCGGCCCTTATCGCTCGAGGCAATGACTACCCTGGAAATTTCTCCCACGTAGCCCTTTTCTACGTGGACGAAAAGACCGGCGAACCGGGCATCATCGAATCGCACATCGAGGTCGGGGTCGTCGTCTCGACGGTCGAGGCCTATATCAAAGACAAAAAGCTCAGGATCATGGTGCTTCGCCTCAGGCCGGATCTCCCGCAGATGAAGGCCGACCCCATGCTTCCTCACAAGGCGGCAAAAGGGGCATACGAAGAGGCGAAGAGCCGTCACATCCCCTATGATTTCGAGATGGACTATAAGGACCCCTCCAAAATGTTCTGCTCGGAGGTGGCCTCGGCGGCGTACCGCCCGCTCGGTATTGAGCTCTGGAAAGGCACGACGCACATGTCTTCCCCGGGCGTTGTGAAATGGCTTTCCTACTTCGGGGTGACCCACTTCGAAACCCAGGCCCCGGCCGATCTCGAGTATGACCCGCAACTCTCCGTTGTGGCTGAGTGGCGCGACCTCGAAACGCTCTGGCAGGACCACGTGGACAACGCGGTCACCGAGGCCATGCTGGAGGGTGCGGACGAGGGGGATGTGATTCCCGCCCCCTGGTGGAAAGTGGCGCCGGTGCGGCTGGCAAAAGGCTACAGCGCACTGCTCAATTATTTCGGCGGTGTCGGGCCTGTGCCGGAGGGAATGGATGCAACGGCGGCGGTCCGCAACCTCGAACTCACCTCCATGCACACCGAAATCAAGAATAAGGTCCTGGCCCAGGCGGCGGCCTTCCAGGAAAAGCAGGGCTACCGGCCTCCCTACTGGGAGCTGGTGCGCATGGCCAACAAGGCCCGCGCGGAGATCCGGGAGCAGTTGAAATAACGTGCTTCGAGAGATCCATCACCCATTGACAACAAGAAAAGAAACGTGATGACCATGGACAGACCCAGCGCTCCTGACTTGACACGCACCACACTGCAAATCCTCTGGATCGGCATCCTGATTGCCGCATGCTTCTGGATCATGAAGCCGTTTTTGCCGTCGATCATCTGGGCTGCCCTGATCGTCGCGGCCACGTGGCCGTTCATACTGAAGATGGAAAGTTGGCTGGGAGGGAAACGGGGCCTTGCCGTCGCGGCCATGACTCTCATCATGCTGCTTCTGTTCATCGTCCCCTTCACGCTGGCCATCCTGGCCATCCTTGAGAACACGGATAGAATTGCAGGCTGGGTGAAAAGCATGGGA
>DATJPI010000352.1:0-31910 GCA_035506495.1 Syntrophales bacterium | reverse complement strand
ATACAGGGAAGCGGCAACGACTTCGTTCTCATCGACAACCGCGACAATGTCGTAAGGGATGTCGGCAAGATCGACGAGTTTGTGAAGACCGTCTGCCGGCAGCACGTCGCCGTGGGGGCAGACGGGCTCATCCTCATTGAGGGCTCCGACAAGGCCCATTTCCGATGGCGCTTCTTCAATGCCGACGGAAGCGAGGTGGAGATGTGCGGCAACGGGGGGCGGTGCGCGGCGCGCTTTGCCCTGATCAAAGGGATCGCCCCCGAAAAGATGATCTTTGAAACGCAGGCGGGGCTCATCGACGCCGAGGTAACGGGCGAAAATGTCAAGCTGCGTCTCACGGACCCGAAGGACCTGCGCAAGGCCTACACGATCGAACTTGAAGGGGCCCCCACCCTGGTGAACAGCATCAACACGGGAGTGCCCCACGTAGTGACCTTCGTCAACGACCTCGACAGTCACGATGTCTACCGTATGGGCAGGACCATCCGATACCACGGGGAGTACCAGCCGGCAGGGACGAATGCCAACTTTGCCTGTGTCCTCAGCCGGCATCGGATGCGGCTGCGGACCTACGAGCGCGGGGTGGAGGACGAGACGCTGGCCTGCGGGACAGGAGCCGTGGCGACCGCCCTTGTCGCTTCCTGGACGGGACTCGTTGACAGCCCCGTGGATGTTCTGGTAAAGAGCGGGGAGACATTGAAGATTTATTTTAACAAAACGGAAAAGGGTTTCGAAAAGATCTACCTAGAAGGAGGCACCACGGTCGTTTACCAGGGCTTTCTCTGGGATGAGGCATACAGCGACATGAGATAATGTGAGGAGGGTCATATGGGAGCTACGTTTACCGGCGCCATCGTCGCCATTGTGACACCTTTCAAGAACGGGAAGGTGGATGAGAAGGCCCTGAGGGAGCTCATCGAGTTCCAGATTTCCAGTGGAACCGATGGTATCGTTCCCTGCGGGACGACGGGAGAATCCCCCGTGTTGTCCCATGAGGAGCATGACCGCGTCATCGAGATCACGGTAAAAGCTGTCAAGAAGAGAGTTCCGGTCATTGCCGGCACGGGTTCCAACAGCACCGATGAGGCCCTGCGCCTGACGAAGCATGCCCACGAAGTGGGTGCCGACGCCGTGCTGATGGTGAATCCCTACTACAACCGGCCTACGCAGGAAGGGCTTTACCAGCACTACAAGTACATCGCCCAGAATGTGCCGATTCCCATCATTATGTACAACATCCCCAGCCGCACGGGCGTCAACATGGAGCCCGCGACGATGGCCCGGCTTGCCAAGGACTGCAAGACCATCGTCGGCGTGAAGGAGGCGGCGGGTTCCCTGCAGCAGATGCAGGACATCATGACGGCATGCGGCCCCGACTTCCTCGTGGTTTCGGGCGATGACTTTTTCACTTTCCCGCTGCTGTGCCTCGGCGGCCAGGGGATCATCTCCGTCGTTTCCAACGTGGCACCGGCGGACATGGCGGCCCTCGTCGATGCCTTTAACGCAGGCAACATGAAGAAGGCGAAAGAGCTCCACTACAAGCTGACCCCCCTCGTGAAGTCGCTGTTCATCGAGACGAACCCTGCGCCCGTCAAGGCGGCCCTGGCCATGATGGGAAAGATCCAGTACGAGCTCAGGCTTCCCCTGGCAAAGCTTTCCGATGCCAACTATGAGAAGCTCAAGCAGGCCATGAAGGCGTACGGGCTCATCAAGTAGCGAACCGTTCGGTTGGAACGTGGAGCCCGTCTGAAAAGCGGGCTTCACGTTTATAAAGAAGGTGAAAGGCTAAAGGATAAAGGCCAAAGGACAAAAAGGGAGGGACGCTATGGTAAAGGCAATCGTCATGGGGGCAGGCGGGAAGATGGGTGGCCGGATTGCGTCCATCATCAATATAACGGACGGCATCGAGATCGTGGCTGCCGTTGAAAAGGCCGGACACCCCATCATTGGCCAGGACATGGGCGAGACCCTGGGGCTCGGTAAAAAAGGCGTTCCGATCTCTGCGAGCCTCGAAGCCGTCATCGGCAAGGGTGACGTCGTCATCGACTTCACGCATCACGAGGCATCCGTGGAGCATCTCCGGATTGCCGTGGAGAACAAGAAGGCCATTGTCATCGGGACGACGGGATTTACGCCGGAGCAGATGATGAAGATCAGGGAGATCGCGCCGAAGACGCGCTGTATGATGGCTCCCAACATGAGCGTGGGCGTCAATGTTATATTCAAGGTGCTCGAGTACGTCACCGGCATCATCGGCGAGGATTTTGACATCGAAATCATCGAAGCCCATCACAACCTGAAGAAGGATGCCCCCAGTGGCACGGCCATGCGAATGGCCCAGATTATTGCGGCCGCCCTCAAGCGGGACCTCGACAAGGAAGCCGTCTACGAGCGCAAGGGCATGATCGGGGCACGCACCAAGTCCGAGATTGGCATTCAGACGATTCGGGCCGGCGACATCGTCGGCGAGCACTGGATCATCTATGGCGGGCTGGGCGAGAGGCTCGAGTTTATCCACCGGGCACACAGTCGCGACAATTTCGCCAAGGGCGCCGTGCGGGCTGCGAAGTGGATCGTGGGCCAGCCCAACGGCTTCTACGACATGCAGGACGTCCTCGGTTTGAAAAAGTAGGAACGAGGTCCGAGGAACGAGGACCGAGGAACAAAATGGAAATCCTCGAGCCTCGAACCTCGATCTTCGCTCCTTGTCAGCCACACATCACTCGAGGGAGGAGAAAATACGTGCAAATCGCTGACCGGTTATCGAAAATCCCCCCCTATCTCTTCATGGAACTGCGCAAGAAGATCAACAAGGCGAAGGCCGAAGGTGTCGATGTCATCAGCCTCGCCATCGGGGACCCCGTTGAGCCTACACCGGCCGGCGTCATCGAGGAGTTATGCCGCACGGCGAAGATCCCCGAGAACCACCGCTACCCGACGGACGAGGAAAAAGGCATGTTCGCCTTCCGCGAGGCCGTGGCCGCCTGGTACAAGGAACGCTACGGGGTCACGCTGAACCCGGGCGACGAGGTCCTGGGGCTGATCGGGTCAAAAGAGGGATGCCACCACTTCATCTTTGCCTGCACGAACCCCGGCGACATCGTCCTCATGACGGACCCGGGCTACCCGGCCTACCGGGCGAGCATCCTCATGGGCAACTGCGAGCCCTATCACATGCCGATGCTGCCCGCCAATGACTACTTCCCCATCTTCGAGGACATCCCCGCGGATATACTCAAGCGGGCAAAGGCCATGTTCCTGAACTACCCCAACAATCCCACGGGCGCCTGCGGCTCTCGGGAGTTTTTCAAAAAGGCCGTTGCCTTTGCAAAGAAAAACGACATCGCCATCTGCTACGACAACCCCTACAGCGAAGTGGTCTTCGAGGGCCAGGAGCGGCTGAGCTTCCTCTGTGTCGAAGGGGCCAAGGAAGTGGCCGTGGAGCTCAACTCGCTGTCGAAGCCCTACAACATGACGGGCTGGCGAATCGGCATGGCCTTGGGGAACCCCCAGATCATCGCCGCCATCAGCAAGGTCAAGGAGAACACCGACTCGGGCATTTTCAATGCCGTGCAGTTTGCGGGCATCAAGGCCCTGAAGGAAGAAAACGAGAACATCGCCCGGATGCTCGAGATCTACCGAAAGCGACGGGAGCTGGTTCTCGGGACCCTCAAAAAGATCGGCATCGACTTCGAGGCACCGAAGGGGACTTTTTACCTGTGGGTGCCCGTTCCCAAGGGGATGACATCGCTGGAATTCACAGACCGGCTCTTCGAGAAAACAGCCGTAGTCGTTGCCGCAGGCCCGGCTTACGGGAAGTACGGCGAGGGGTTCATCCGCATCTCCCTGACGGTACCCGACGCAAGGCTGAAAGAGGCCATGGCAAGAATCGAGAAAGAATTCGGCAGGTAACTGGTAACAGAACCCCCTGTCACCTGACACCTGTCACCTTGCACCTCTCAGCGACTGGGGCGGGGCAGGAAAGTGTCGACTGATGGACCGTGGGGCGAGCAGTGAACACACCCGTCATTTCTTATTTGGGCATCGGCAGCAACCTGGGCGACCCGGTGCAGCAGTGCCGGGATGCGCTCCGGGAAATCTCTTCCCTGAAAAATGTGCAGCTGCTCCGCAGATCGTCACTATACAGGACCCAGCCTGTCGGGACGGTTGCCCAGGACTGGTTTGCCAATGGAGTAGCGGAAGTCCGCACGACATTCACGGCTGTGCAGTTCTTCAAGGCAACGCAATGGGTAGAGCAGGCCCTCGGCCGCGTGAAGAGCGAGAAATGGGGGCCAAGGACAATCGACGTCGATCTGCTCCTGCACGGGCAGGAGATTCTCGACACGGCGGATCTCGTCATTCCCCACCCGGAGATGCACAAGCGACGGTTTGTCCTCGTACCCATGAACGAGGTAGCCCCCTACGTCATCCACCCGATCTTCGGTATCTCGATGAAGGGGCTTCTCGATCGGCTGGAAGACAGCCATGCCGTCGAGCGGATGGAAGCAGAGTGGTAGAAAGGAAGCGGGGAAGAAATTTCCCGGCGTGAGCAACGAATGGTTCGCATCCTTGTCATCGGCATCGTCCTCATCCTGGTCTACCTTCTTCTCAAGAAGTTCCTCTTTCCCCCGGGACGCATTGACGATCGCCGCAGAGACGAAAGAAAAATCAAGGGCGAGGATCTCGTGGAGGATCCCCATTGCCATACCTACGTCCCGGTCAGCGAGGCCTTTCGGGTGAAGGCCGATGGAAAAACACTTTATTTCTGTAGCGAAGAATGTTACAGGAAATTCAGGGAAAAAGGCGGGCACACCCCCGGCTGATCCCCCTGCCGATTGCTACCCCGCCGCTTCTGACGGGAAACTCTGACGATTTTCGCTAACGGGGAGGCTGCATGAAGTTCTTTATCGACTCGGCCAACATCAAAGAGATCCAGGAAGCCCTCAGCCTGGGCATGTGCGACGGGGTGACGACGAACCCCAGCCTTGTGGCAAAGGAGAAAAGGCCTTTCGATGACGTGGTGAAAGAAATCCTCGAAGCGGTTCCTGGTCCCGTGAGTCTCGAGGTGGTGAGCCTGGATGAGGCCGGGATGGTGGCCGAGGCCAAGAAGCTCGTCGATCTCGGCGGCAACGTCGTCATCAAGGTTCCAATGACGACGGAAGGGCTCAAGGCAACAAAGGTCTTGGCCGGGGAGGGGATCGACGTCAACCAGACGCTCATCTTTTCGCCGATCCAGGCCCTGATGGCCGCGAAAGCCGGTGCTGCCTACGTGAGCCCCTTCGTGGGCCGGCTCGACGATATCGCCCAGAACGGCATGGAACTGGTAGAACAGATTCTCGGCATTTTTGACAACTACGGTTTCTCGACGGAAGTCATCGTAGCCAGTGTGCGTCACCCCATCCACGTCCTCAAGGCGGCCATGCTCGGTGCCGACATTGCCACGATTCCCTTCAGCGTGATCGCACAACTGGCGAAACACCCCCTGACCGACGCGGGGATTGAGAAATTCCTGGCGGACTGGAAGAAGGTCCCGAAATAAATCGGAATGGCGATGGAACGTGCGGTGATACTGATTGATATCTTGAAAAAATACTTTGATCGGTTGCCGATCCGTGCCGAGAACCGGCGGATCCTCAACCTGCCCAACGCCATCACGGTACTGCGTATCGGAATCCTCCCGATCCTTTTCCTGGTCCTGCTGGAGCCGGGAGAGACACTGAGTCTGGCCATCGCTATGCTCTTCATCCTGGCGGCTCTCACGGACCTTCTCGATGGGTACGTGGCGAGACGCTACAACATCGTGACCCGCATCGGCAAGCTGCTGGATCCCATTGCTGACAAGATCATCATGAGCACGGCCATGGTTCTTCTGATTCCCATCGGCCGCATCCCAGCCTGGGTTGTGGCGCTCATGATCATGAGGGATTTCGCCGTCGAGGGGCTCCGCAACATGGCCGCGGCGGAGGGGCATGTCATCGAGGCAAGCCCCCTGGGCAAGTACAAAACCTTCTGCCAGATCATAGCCGTCTCGGCCCTCATCATCCACTACCCTATTTACGGGATCGACCCTGCGAGTATCGGACACGCCTTCATCTACATCGCCCTCGCCATGTCGTTGTGGTCCGGGTTTGATTACCTGGTCAGGTTCTACAAAGCCACGATCGTCTAGCCGCGAAGCGGCCGTGACAGAAGTGGCAGAAGTGACAATAGTGGCAAAAGTGAAAGAATAATTCGAATATATGCGTAGAAAGGAAAAGCCCCCTATGCTGAAGGGGGCTTTCTTTTTGTCACTCTTGTCACCTGGCCACTTTGCTACTGCAACTTATTGCTGCTTCCAGGACGCGTCCGCCTTGGCGTAGCCCTCGATCATCGTGCGCTCGACGTCGAGACGAATGTCCTCGAACGTTTTCTCATCGAGGTCCTTCGGGACCGTTATAAATTCTCCGGCCCGCAGGAGGACGCGGCTGAAGGGCTTGGGGATCATGAACCGGTCCCAGCTTTTGAAGACCCACGGGTTTTCGTAGGAGATGTAGCCGGGGCTGATGGCGGCGCCCGTCTGCGACGCCAGGGCAACGAGCCCCGGCTTGATGATTTGCGGCGGTCCCTGGGGGCCGTCGACGATGTGCGCTCCCATCCGGTATTTCTCGACGCCGGTGATCATCTCCTGCAGGGCCTTCTTCCCGCCGCGAGAGGTCGAGCCCCGGACGGGAACCCAGCCGATGCGGGCCACCACGTCGGAGACGACGTCCCCGTCGCGGCTCTGACTGATCATGATGCAGGGGTTCATCCCGAAGATTTTCGGGACCCAGAAGCCGGAGAAAAAGCGCTGGTGCCAGCAGGCGAAGATCACCGTCCCGCCATTTGCAATGTGGTCCTGCACCCTCGCAACGCCTTCGGGGATGACCCGGATGGTGCTCGCGTGAAGCCTGCAGACGCAGTAGCCCAGCGTGATGAGACAGTTCTTTGCGACAAAGAACTTGATGTCTTTCAGGGCAGCCATGGTCTCATTCCTTATCCGTGATCCCGGATTCTTTCAAGCAAAAAAGAGCCGCCTATGGCGGCGGGATCCAGGCATCGGGCTTCGGGATTCCGGAGCGGAAGAAATGGGGCACAGGGTAAACCCGTTATTCCGGCGGGCAAGGTTCAGGGTCTTCTTTGACCTTGAAAAGACATGCGGAGTATTTTATGGTTCGGTCCGCATTGTTCGATGATCGGAATTGAAGGGGTCAAGTCTGCCCTTGACTCTTGGACGCTATTTCAAAGCTTTCTTCCATGTGCAAGAGTCAAGGGCAGACTTGACCCCTTTATCAGGAGAGATAGGAATGAAAAGGAAACAGGATCAATATTTCGGAAGACTCATCGTCGATTTCGTCAATTCCCCTACGCCTGAGGAAGCAGGGGAGGCATTCATCCGGGGGGCGGCGAAGGCCTTCCGTTTTGGGACCCCGTTTCTGGAGCACGCCCTGGAGAGTTATCTGACCCTCAAGCGCTTTGGGGAGACCCTCCTGCCGGACGACAGGGAGGTGGTCAATCTCCTGCTCGAGGAAAGACGGCTGCTCTCGATTGTCAACAACCTTCCCTGCAATATCTCCCTTGCGTCCTACGACTATGACGGCACCCGCGCGCTGACCTTCAAGATCCAGCCCCTGGAGCCGAAGTGGGACAACGAGAATCCTTACGAGGAGGATCTTTTCCGCGTTCCCGTCAGCGGAGCCGAAGAGGAGTGGCTGGGCGAGGTCGCGGAGATGTTCGACGAGCATGCACCGCTCTCGATGGAGATGGACGAGGTGAAGGAGCGACTCCTTGCCTGCCTGAGGGAGTATGTCGAACTGGGTGATCGGATCCTCGCCATCCGGCGTGCAATCCCTGTCGAGAAGATGCACGGTGCGCAGAAAATGGCGGCGCTGCACAGCCAGATCCGGACCGAGAAGGAGGTGCTGGCCGAACTGCTCGAGCGCTGGAGGATGATCGTTACGGAGGTCATGGAGGCGCAAGATCTGTCCCGGAACCTCACCCTGCAAGACCTTCTGCTCGTCTACAACGTGGTGAACAAACGCGAATGGGCCGTCAGCGAAGAAGGAGCGCTGTATGAAAAGCCGGTCTTTGACGAGAGCTACTTCACTGAGCGTGCGGGCCTTGCCGATGAGTACCACCACAACGTCCTCGTCTATGCGTATATTGAATTCCTGAAGATCCCCGGCAACCGCGGGAAACTGAGCAGATGCCCCTCTTGCGGCGCCTTTTTCGTCGCTGCTCCCCGTCAACCGACGGGCAAACGCTGTCGTATCTGCCGTCACCCGCGGCCCGCCTGAGACCCTTCAAGGTGCAAATCGAACGGAAGGGGTCAAGTCTGCTCTTGACTCTTGCTTGCTCTTCCAAGCCTTCGCCCATATGCAAGAGTCAAGGGCAGACTTGACCCCTCACCCTGCCGGCCCCGGGATGGCGAAGGGGCGGTGCTGGTGCATGAAACTTGCAAGTCATCTTCATCACCGGTACCACTTTCTGGAGCACCGCTGAGAATCCCTTATTTCAGATTGGATCGGATCATGACACTCATTGAAAAGATTACCGCCAAACAGGCCCTCGTCGGAGTCATCGGACTCGGTTATGTCGGGTTGCCTCTCGTCATCGAGTTTTGCCGCGCCGGCTTCAAAGTCACGGGCTTTGATGTGGATGAGAAAAAAGTGGAGATGCTCCGGAAGGGCGAAAGCTACATCCGGCACATTGACTCATCGATACTGAAGAATGAGGTCAATGGCAGGTTCTCTGCTACGGCCGACTGCTCCCTGCTGGCCCGGATGGACTGCGTCCTCATCTGTGTCCCCACGCCCCTGAACCGAAACCGTGAGCCGGACATGCGCTTCGTCTTCAACACAGGCAGGACTATCGCCCAGTATTTACAGAAAGGACGGCTCGTCATCCTCGAATCCACCACCTACCCGGGGACCACCGACGAAGACCTCCGGCAGATCCTGGAGACCTCCGGCCTGACGGCGGGCGCAGACTTTCATCTCGCCTTCTCCCCCGAGCGGGAGGACCCGAACAATAAGAATTTCAATCTCCGGACCGTGCCAAAGGTTGTCGGCGGCTTCACGCCGGAATGCCTCGCTGCCGCGAAGGCCCTCTACGAGTGTGTTGTCGAGAGGACCGTTCCCGTGTCTTCCACGAAGGTTGCCGAGGCCTCCAAGCTCCTCGAGAACATCTACCGCTCCGTCAACATCGCGCTGGTCAACGAACTGAAGATCTGCTTCGAGCGAATGGGCATCGATGTCTGGGAGGTCATCGAGGCTGCGGCCACGAAACCTTTCGGCTTCCAGCCCTTCTATCCCGGTCCGGGGCTGGGCGGGCACTGCATCCCCATTGACCCGTTCTATCTCACCTGGAAGGCGAGGGAGTATGAATTCAACACGCGGTTCATCGAGCTCGCGGGCGAGATCAACACGGCCATGCCGGACTACGTGGTCTCGAAGGTCATGGAGGCGCTCAACGAGCACGGCAAGCACGTGAAGGGCTCCAAGATTCTCCTCCTGGGACTTGCCTACAAGGCCAACGTCGACGACGAGCGTGAATCACCCTCCTACCGCCTCATGGAGAAGCTCGAACATATGGGCGCGAAGGTGAGCTACAATGATCCCTACATACCGGCGATTCGCCCCACGAGGGAGTATGCGAAATTTGCCGGTCGCAGGTCCGTGAAGATCAGCGGGGATTTCGACCTGATTCTCATCGCTACCCCTCACGATGAATACCGGGATCTCGATTTCGCCTCTCTGGGGGTTCCCGTCGTGGACACACGAAACGTGGTCAGGCAGAGGGGAGAGTTCCTTTATCGGGCCTGAAAGAAGCTACATTTGTTGTCATCGCGCGAAGCCCGATCCATGATCGGGCTTTTTTTCGTCAGCCCGAAGGGGACTGATCCCCGATCAGGCCTTTATCCGATTGATGATGATATATCCGTAACTTGTCGATAATGAATGGACTTATCACTTTTTGATCCGACGTCTTTCCTTCAGGAAAAGTCTGGTCAGGTCCTGCATCGCAAATTCAAGGTGCCGCCCATTCTATCGAATCTGCGGAAGTTGTTAGCGGCTGAGAGTCTTTGCGCGGCAGGGCAGGGCTGACCTTGGGTATTTTCCCTCCCAGGTCTTTTACCAGCTTCTGGAAATCCTTGTCGTTGTAAAGTAGCGTCGCCGCGACGGCTCGCAAGCGGTCCACTTGCTCCTCAGGGAGGTAGAGGCTCGTGGGGATGCTGTTGAAGTAGTCCTGCTCTTCCAGGTCGGGAATGGCATCGAAGGCTACGTGAACGATATAGAAGTCGATGGATTTGCGGCCATGGGTCTCGTCGTCGTACGTCCAGTCCCGTGCGACGTGGTTCAAGAGCTCAATCGTCTCGAAGTTATACTTGTTGATCATGATCGTGGAGGAACTCCCCAGCACAGAGGTAAAACCGGGGACCTCGTCAAGGCCCTCACGCTGGGTTGGCTCCGTCTGCGCATCGACCACGATAATGGCCGCCCGGCGGATCTTTTCGAGGTTGGCCTCCTTCATGGCCTCCCGAACGCCACCCCGGGCGATGAGGGACTCCAGGAAACCGCGGACCCCCAGGTTGTCCGAGACGCCCCCGTCGATCAGGTGGAGGTAGGGTTTTCTCTTGGGGTCGAGGTAGGTCTTCATTCTGCGCGCGTTGTAGTACGTCCGATCTGTGATATCCGGTTTGGCCAGGGCCTGCTCCATCCAATGCGGCATCCTGTTGCCACAAGTGCCGGAATAATTCTTCAGAACAACCGGTGAAAAAGCGCCCGGGAATGCCGCCGAGGCCGCGACAGCGCGGGAGACAGGGAATCGGTCAAAATCGGAGCAGATCAGGGCAAACTGGCTTGGCGTGAAGCTGAAGCTGATGCCGTCGATGGCCTCCGTGGCGAGGATGAGGATGACGGGCCCGCGCCGCTTGGCGATATCCCCCATCGTGGCGCCTTTGAACAGATTGTCATCATAGTACTCCTGGGCCAGGTCGCTGCGTCCGTACCGGGGCGATGAAAGCAGGACCCAGTTCACGGGGTTCGCCAGGCCCCACATGAGAGCCCCCTGGTAGTCCTTGTACAGAAATTCCCTGGGGAAGTCGTTGAAGAGATCGCGTCCGTGGAGTCCGTAATAGGCGGCCGTGAAGCTCCCCCCGGATACGCTCGAGATCAGGTCCACTTCGTCGAGCAGAGTGTGCCGCTTGCCTTTTTTCGATTCCGGAGGCGTTATCTCGACAAGGTCAAGCGCCTCCAGGATCCCGTAGGACAAAGCTGCCGCCCGTGTTCCGCCGCCAGAGAATGCGAGGATCAGGAGCAGCTCGTTGTCCCGTTCCCTGTCCGCAAGCTTTGCCCGATAGGCCGTTTCCCTGTCGATCTTCTCAACCTTGGGGTTCAGCGGATACTGGGCCGTGCAGGCGGTAAGGAAAAGAGCCGACAGGAAAACCAGAAGGCCCGCGATGCCCGATGTCTTGAGGCTGCCAGAGGACGGAGATTTCATGTCGATCTCCTATCACAGATACAACGCTATCGGCAAGTTCGTCATTACCCTGCAGTCCGCCTGCATTTCGGGTGCACCGAACTGCGAATTCCATGGTTATGTCACTAATGAAATAGGCTCCATTCCTGCCTTTTGGACTGCTTTGGCCAATGAAATCCGTTGACATATGACGGCCGCTTTTCTATAGTTTGCATCCACCCCGAGAGGGAATTCCACAAAAGACAAAGGAGGAAGTTATGCGTTCCCTGAAGATCATTGTCGCAGTGTGTGTCGCCCTGCTGTTCGTAGCCGGAGCGGCCTTCGCCCAGCAGATGCCCAACCCCTACGGCCCCAACATCAACCTGGAGAAGGCGAAAGCGGTTGCAGCGGCGGCAGCGGCAAAGGCGAAGGAGATGAAGGTGAACATGTGCATTGCCGTCGTGGACACAGGCGGACAGCTTGTTTACTTTGAGCGCTTCGACGTCGTGCAGTGGGGAAGCATCGACGTGGCCCTCCACAAGGCCAAGGCATCGGTGCAGTACAAGCGTGCAACGCTCGCCCTCGAGAACGTCGTCAAGCAGAACATCACCTACCTGACCCTCGACGGCATTACGGCCATTGAGGGCGGTGTACCCATCATCGAGGGCGGCAAGATCATCGGCGCCATCGGATGCTCCGGCGGTTCTTCCGTGCAGGACGGCCAGGTGGCAGGTGCCGGTGCGGCGGTGATCAAGTAGCGAATCTGAGCGGCAGAACGAACGCAGGCAAAAGGGGGACCCGGAGCGATCCGGACCCCCCTTTTTTCTGAAAAATAATACCTTTTTCGTACTGCGTCTTTCACTGCCCGCGGGAGATCCCCTGCTTCAACGAGAAGACAGGACCCGAATGGGCCCTGCCTTTTCGTCTGTCTTAAACCTGCCTCATGAATATTTTCAGGTGCAGCCGACAGGGGAGGGATGATAGACTACAGGCCGATCGTGACGAGATCCCCGTGAGGTGCTGCGCATGAAGATCATCGGAGTCAATGGAAGCCCGAGGAAAACCTGGAACACGGCAAGACTGCTCGGAGAAGCCCTGCAAGGGGCGGTTTCGCAGGGCGCTGAAACGGAGACGGTTCATCTTTACGATCTGGAGTACAAGGGCTGTGTAAGTTGCTTTGCATGCAAAACCATCGGGGGGAAAAGCTACGGCAGGTGCGCCCAGCGGGACGGGCTGTCCGCGCTTCTGGCAAGGATGACCGAGGCGGACGGATTCGTCCTGGCATCTCCCATCTACTACGGCGCGGTCACGGGAGAGATGCGCTCCTTCATGGAACGCCTGTTCTTTCCCTTCATGACCTATACCGATCCGCCCGGAAGCCTCTTTCCGCGGAAGATCCGGACCGGTCTCATCTGCACCCTGGGTGCCACGGAAGAGATGGCCCAGGCGCGCGGCTTCGACAGGCACATCGCCCTGAATGAGTTGTTTCTGCAGATCATCTTCGGCTCCGCGGAGACTCTGTGCAGCTTCGATACGTACCAGTTCGAGGACTATTCTAAAGTCTTTGCGCCCTGCTGGGACCCGGATCAGAAAAGAAAGAGACGGGTTGAGGTCTTTCCGATCGATTGCAGGAATGCCTTCGAGCTCGGAGTGAGAATTGCGGGGAAGCAGGGCTGAGCAGAAATGCAGCGAATGACCCATGCGAGGGAAGCGCGGGATTCCGATTGGCAACAGGATAAACTTTATTTTGACGGAGTTGCTGAATGCCGAACCCACCTGAGGGGATGACCCTGCTGACGACGAAAGAGGCCATTGAAAAAAGACGGAGCATCCGGAAGTTCAAGCCCGATCCGATCCCGGGTGAATACATCCGGGAGCTGCTGGAATCGGCGCGTCTGGCGCCTTCGGGGTGCAACGCGCAGCCCTGGCGCTTCAAGGTCGTCACGGAGCCGGCCGTCAGGCGGCAACTGGCCGAGGCGGCCCACGGCCAGGGCTTCATCGCCGATGCTCCTGCGATCATCATCTGCTGCGCCGATATCCGGGGGTATCTCGACGGCACAGTCTCGGGCATCCAGGACCTGGGCAGGATCGGCGCTGTCGAAGGCAGGATTGTGGAGATCCTCGTCGATCGGGCGCGACAGATGAAGGCGACTTGCATGGTCGAGGAAATCGGCCCCCGGATCGCCGCGAACGTCGTCATCGCGATCGAGCACATGGCGCTGAGGGCGCTGGATTTTGGACTGGGGACGTGCTGGATCCGGCTGGTCGATGAGCAGGCGGTGAAAAAGATCTTTCGGTGGGACGAAAATATCATCGTCGTCGCCCTGCTGCCCGTGGGATACCCGGCGGAATCGCCCGCTGCTCGGAAGAGACTGCCCATGGAAGAATTGATGTTGTAGCGACCGTGATCGAAATATCGGGAGATGTTCCAGGCCTCAGAAGCCCGCCCATCCCTTCGGAAGGAAGCCGAGAAGAAAGAGTCCCAAGCAAAACGCCCAGGAAAGGCCTGTCAGAGCAACGACACTGGCCAATTGGGTTCTCATTTCCACTTGCAGTCTCGAGCAGTATAGGATCGTGAGGACGAGGCAGACGGTCTCCATGATCCAGAACCTGAGTCCGATCCCGGGACCGGACAAGGCATTGAGCCGGAGTACCGAAAGCAAAAATAATAGGAAAGGAAACCAGGCCAGTGCAGGCTCTTTGAAACACCAGTGGGCCCGCCTGAACGCAAGAGAAAGTTGGCTTGTAGTCATCAGATACCCCTTCCTCTGTTGTCATTCGGTTGTTTGCCGCGAAAACTGAAACAAACAAATCCTTAACTGCCGTCATCCTGTCGGTTTCGAAGAAGTCCCCCCCTTCCTCCATCGCATTTGCCTGCGACGGTTGTGGTCAGTGGATAACCTGATCTAAGGGATTAGCGAGAGCCGATTCAGGGAATCCCTGATTACGAAGCAGCCGGAACCGAAGATAAAATATTACAAAATCAAAGAGCGAGGCTGCAGCATGTTCACGGCAACCGCGTTGCGAAGGGGAGTCATCTGGCTGACGGTCCTGGCCATCGCCCTGCCCGCTGCGGCCGGCGCCCAGAACGAACCGGCTGCAGCCGACAAGTTCTCACAGGCGGAGCTTGATCAGATGCTCGCGCCCGTTGCCCTTTATCCGGACGAACTGCTTGCGCAGGTGCTCATGGCGGCGACCTACCCGCTGGAAGTCGTCATGGCGGACCGCTGGGTGCGGGAAAACAAGGATTTCCAGGGCGATGCCTTGAACGATGCCCTCGACAAGATGCCCTGGGACCCAAGCGTCAAGGCTCTGGCGCCGTTTCCCGACGTCCTCTCCATGATGAGCCAGAACCTGGAGTGGACGCAGCGCGTGGGAGACGCCTTTCTGTCCCAGCAGGCCGATGTCATGGGCAGCGTCCAGCGGCTCCGGGATAAGGCCGCCGCGCAGGGCAATCTCCAGAGCACCGCGGAGCAGAAGGTGAGCCGTTCGGACGACGTGATCGTCATCGAGCCTACCGATACGCAGGTCATCTACGTGCCCGCCTACGACCCGCTTTGGGTGTACGGTCCGTGGTGGTGGCCGGCCTACCCGCCGTTCATCCTATATCCCTATCCGGGCTTCGTCGTCGCCCCGGGGTTCATCTGGTTTGGCATCGGCTTTCACGTCGGCGTGCACTGGTGCACGGCCTGGGGTCACTGGGACTGGCACCATCGCGCGGTCTTCGTGAATGCGAACCGCTCCATCAACATCAACCGGGCCGGCATCAGCGGTTCGGGCTTCAGGACGCAGACCTGGACACACAGCCCCTTCCACCGCAGGGGGGTCATCTACCGCGATCAGGTCACCCGGGAGAGGTTCGGGCGGCCGAATCAGCAGACCATTGAAAACCGGCGTCCGTTTCGGGGATTCCCGGAGACGGCAAGACCCGGCGTGGCCGCTCCCCGGCAGGGCGAACCGGTACTCCCGCCCGGGATGGCGGTCCCGCACGCCGCGGCCCCACAGGCGCCCTCCCGGCCCTCTGAGGGCGTAAGACAGCCCGGGATGACGGCCCCGCGCCCCGAAATTCAGCGAGCCCCCGAACGGCCGGCCACCGCGCCGTCGCAAGGACAGGGACACATCTTTGAGGGCATGCACGAGGGCGGAGCGGAAGTTCAGCACCAGAGCAATTGGGGCAGGGAGAGCCTCTCCCCGCACGGCGCGGGGCAGGGCGGCGGAGGATTTCACGGGGGTCACCGATAGAATTTCTGCGATGGAGGAACACCGATGGTTCGACAGTATTCATACGCCCCGGCCGTTTTCGCTCTTGCCGCTGTCCTGTTTGCGGCTTTCCTTCTTATCCCGGCGGATGCCGCAGCGGCTGCCGGGAAGCAGGGCGTGTTTGCCTCTCCCGATGCAGCCATCGAGGCCCTGGTCAAGGCGGCAGGCGAGAACAATACGCAGGAGCTTCTCCGGCTGTTCGGTCCCGGAAGCCGATCCCTTGTCTCATCGGGCGACCCCGTGGAAGACCGCCAGCACCGAGAGCAGTTCGTGAAGTCCTACCAGGAGAAGCATTATCTCGAGACGGGCACCGACGGAAAGATCACCCTTTTTGTGGGAAACAACGACTGGCCCATGAGCATCCCCATTGTGAAGGCGGGCAGCCGATGGCGTTTCGACACCGAGGCGGGAAAGAAGGAAATCCTCTGCCGGCGGATCGGGCGCAATGAGCTTGGCGCCATCCAGGTTATTCTGGCCATTGCCGATGCCCAGCGGGAGTACTCGGATCGGATGAGGCAGAAAACCGGGCAGCCCGAATATGCGCAAAAATTCGTGAGCGAGCCGGGGAAAGAAGACGGCCTGTACTGGGTGACGTCCCCGGACGGGAAGCCGAGCCCCCTGGGAGTGCTGGCAGCCCGCGCGAGCGCGGAGGGCTACCATAACTCGGTGGGCGGCAAGGAACCCTACCACGGGTATCTGTACCGCCTTCTCAAATCACAGGGCAAACACGCCGAAGGGGGCGCCTTCTCATATGTCGTCAACGGCAAGATGATCGGAGGCTATGCGCTGATTGCCTACCCGGCGGCCTACCGGTCCTCCGGGGTGCGCACCTTCATTGTCAATTACGACGGGGTCGTCTACGGCAAGGACCTCGGGAAGAAAACGGCCTCCCGTGCCGCATCGATGAGCTCCTTCGACCCCGACGATACATGGAAGAAGGTGCAGTAGGAAACTTGTTTCGAGGGTACGCTTCCGCTCGCTGAAGGCAGAGTCGATGACGCTGCCTTTTGCCGTCATGACACGGGCCATGCATCGCGGCAGGAAGGATGCCCCGGTCGAAGGGTCATGGATTTCGTCTTTGGCAAAGGAGGAAAACGATGAAATACCTCGTTCCGCTGGGAAGGCTTTTCTATGCGGCCATTTTCGCCATGTCCGCCCCCGGCCATTTCGAATCGACGACCATCGCCTACGCGGCGAGCAAGGGGGTTCTCTTCTCGTCGATCCTGGTGCCGGCCTCCGGCGTGATCGCCCTGGTGGGCGCTCTGAGCATCATTCTGGGCTACAAGGCCCGGCTCGGCAGTTTGCTGCTGGTCATCTTTCTGGTGCCGGTCACCCTCGCGATGCACAATTTTTGGGACATCACCGATCCCATGGCGCATCAGATTCAAAGGATCATGTTCATGAAGAATCTATCCATGCTCGGCACAGCGCTGCTGATCGCCTATTTCGGTGCCGGTCCGCTGAGCCTGGACAACCGCACAAGCGATGGAAGCCGGCCGATGCAGGCGTATCCGCAAAAACAGGACTGATGGATCGGGCGCCCTCGCGACGGGCGCCGACAAAAGGAGGCACAGATGCAAATGAACAGGCGAGATTTTTTAAAACTGGCAGGGTTCGGAAGCGCGATCTTTCTTTCCGGCCTTCCCGGTTCGGCACGGTGGGCCGATGCAGCGGCCGCGGGCAGCGACGGGTTCCTATTCGTTCAGATGTCCGATCTGCACTGGGGGTTTTCAAACGCCGCCGTCAATCCGGACTCGACGGGAACCCTCCGGAAAGCGATCGCCGCAGTCAACGCCCTTGAGCACCAGCCCGATTTCATCATATTCACGGGCGATCTGACCCACACCACCGATGACGAGAAGGAGCGGAGGAAACGGTTGACAGAGGTCCGGGAGATCACAGCAGGGCTGAAGGTGAAGACACTGCGGTATATGCCCGGGGAGCATGACGCGGGCCTGGATGAGGGTGCTGCGTTCAAGGAGATCTTTGGGAACACGCATTACACCTTCGATCACAAGGGGGTGCATTTCATCGTGCTCGACAATGTCTCCGACCCGACGGGCAGCATCGGGGAGAAACAGCTCCGGTGGCTGGCTGCAGATCTCGGCAAACAGGGAAAAGATGCCCGGATCACCATTTTCACACACCGGCCCCTGTTTGACCTGGCCCCGGACTGGGATTGGCACACTCGCGACGGCGCAAAAGCGCTTGAGCTCCTGAAGCTCTACGGCAACGTCCCGGTGTTCTACGGCCACATTCACCAGGAAAACCATCGCACAACCGGCAGCATCGACCACCACTCCGCCACGGGGCTTATGTATCCGCTGCCCGCCCCGTATTCCGTGCCCAAGAAGATGCCTGTCCCCTGGGATCCCTCTGAGCCCTACAAGGGGTTGGGATGGCGGAGCGTGGACGCCAAGGTCAAACAAAAGATGTATGGTCTGACGGAGTACGGAGTGAAAGGGGAGAAGCTGTGAAAATCATGAAGAGCCGGATCGCGGCGATTGCCGTCGCCGCATGCTTCCTGTTCGTTTTACTGGCTGTTCTCATGTCTGAGTGCGTCGCTGCCGATGCGGAGCAGGTCATCAAGATCACGGCCAAGAAATTCGAGTACGACCCAAACACGGTCACCGTCAAGAAGGGAGCTCCGGTTGTGCTGGAATTTACTTCCCTGGACAGGCTGCACGGGTTCAGTTGCCCGGGCCTCGGGATCCGCACCGACATCGCGCCGGGGAAGGTCACGCCCCTGCGCTTTGTCCCGCAAAAGGCGGGCACGTATCCCTTTCACTGCGATAATTTCTGCGGATCGGGTCATGAAGGGATGACCGGGATGATCATCGTTCAGGAATGATACAGGAAAGGCGCTCAGCCTCTGATCCGCCAGCACTGGGGATCGTCGGCGAAGAGGTTTGCTCGGCCGCGGGCGAGGCTCCAGGCATAGGCGACGGCACGGCAGCCGCGGCAAGAAGGCCACAACGGGCAGCGGCCGCATTGCCCCCTGTAACTTTCGCGATCCCGCAGCCGCCAGAGTGTCTTCGAAGTCGCCCAAATCTCGCGCAGGCTCTTGCGCTTGAGGCTCCCCACGGAGATGCCGATGCGCCGGCAGGGCATCACGGTGCCGTCGCTTGCGATGGTGACTCCGGAGAACCCCGCGCTGCAGCCCGAGAGGGTGAGCCCGCAGCCCTCCGGGGGCGCGTCGTCCCTGAGCGTCCCTGCCAGGGGATCGCCCGAAACAACGGCAAAATCCTGCGTATTGAGGGACAGGGCTTTCCCGTAGGCGTCGCGGACCTCGTCGGGGGAAAGGATGCTCTCGAGCATAGTCCCGCCGCTGCCGCAGGGGACCAGACGGGAAAAACCGATAGAGGAAAACCCGGCATCCCGGGCGATCCTCACGGTCTCGCCGATGAATGGCGCGTTGAGCCGCGACAGGGTGACATTGGCGCTTACGCGGTTTTGTGACCGTGCAAGGCGATCCGTCCCCCTCAGCGCGGCTTGAAAGCTTCCCTCGCCCCGGATCGAGTCGTGGAGATCCTGCGGCCCCTCGAGGCTCACCTGGATGTCGAAAACTTCCAGGTCCTTAAAGTGCCGCGCATCCTCGTCCGTGACAAGGCTGCCATTCGTCATGACGGCCACACGGCATCCCGAGAACCTTGCGTGACGCACGACATCCCAGAATCCCGAGTACAGCAGGGGTTCGCCTCCCGTGAAGTGAATCGACGGGGACACCCGGACTTCCTGCTCCGACTCCCAGGCCTGGAACATCCGGGCCGCCCCGTCGATCTCGCTCATCACCTCGCCAGCGGTCATCTCCGGAGGCCTTCTGCGTCCCTGGTAGCAATGAAGGCACCGCAGGTTGCAGCGCTCCGTCAGATGCCACTGGATGAAAAAATCGAAGGGTTGAATTGCCGAACTGGCAATTATTGATTTTTTCACTTCTTTCAGCTGAAGCATTGCCTGCCAGAATCCGCGGACCTCATCAGGGCCCAGAATCTCGCCTCACGGCGCCTGGCCTGCTCGCTCAGCCTGACCTTCTTTTTGGTCCTCATCTGTGTCACCTCCTTTCTCCTCTACGTGCCTGGGATAGAACGTTACATTCATTATCCTCCATTCCATCGGGGCAAGCAAGATGGGCAATGGTTGATTCGCTCTCGGGGCAAGGCTGAGAAGGTATTCAGCCATTGGCTGAGTCGATTCGGGAGGAAAGCTGCTGTATCATTTTCGAAAACGGGCGCGTGTCGCTTCCGCTGCGAATATTTTCGCATGGATCACGAAGGAAGGATTCGGGAGAGCTGCCATGAACGTGGGGGAATTGTCCGGCGCCGTCTTTGCCGGGGCCGTCTTCGCGGGCTTCATCGGCTCCCTCACCGGTCTGGGAGGAGGCGTTGTTCTCGTTCCCTTTCTCGCGCTCGGTTTCGGGATGGATATGCGATATGCCATCGGCGCCTCCCTGGTTTCGGTGATCGCCACATCGTCCGGGGCAGCTGTCGCCTATGTCCGGGAAGGATACTCGAACATTCGCGCCGGCATGTTCCTGGAAGTAGCGACCGTGCTGGGTGGGACACTGGGCGCCTTCCTCACGACGACGGTGGCGACGGGAAAGATCGCCATTGTCTTCGGGTGCGTCCTGCTGTTCTCCATCGTTCCTCTCCGTACGTTGCCTTCGTCGACCCCGGGGAAAGACGCGGATCCACTGGCCAGCCGGCTTCGATTCGATTCGAGTTATCCCACGGCTGAGGGGCCCCGCGAGTACCACGTGCGGCGGGTGCCGCTGGGCTTTTCCCTCATGGCTCTGGCAGGCATGCTGTCCGGCCTGTTGGGAATTGGTTCCGGCGCCGTGAAGGTGCTGGCCATGGACCGCGCCATGGGGTTTCCGTTCAAGGTGTCCACGACGACGAGCAATTTCATGATCGGAGTCACGGCCGCCGCAAGCGCGGGCATCTACCTGAACCGGGGGTACATCGATCCGGGGTTGGCCATGCCGACCATGCTGGGCGTTCTGCTCGGCGCGTTGCTGGGGACGCGAGTGCTGATCTCCTCGGATACGAAGATTCTGCGATGGGTATTCAACCTGATGATCCTGGCCCTCGGCCTGGAGATGATCCATGGCGGATTTGCAGGGAGGCTGTAATGACCGATGAGCGGATGGAATGGCTGATCAGCCTTTTGCTCCGGATCGGCGTCATCGCCGCATCGGCCGTTGTCCTCGTCGGGGGGATTCTCTATTTGTATCAGTACGGCGAGGGCGCTACGCACTACCGGGTGTTCTCGGGGGAACCTGTTTGTTTGCGCACGCCGGCAGGGATTCTAGTCTCCGCTGCGCGCGCGGAGAGCCGTGGTGTGATCCAGTTGGGCCTTTTGCTGCTGATCCTGACGCCGATCGCCCGTGTCGTTTTCTCCGTGGCGGCCTACGCCCTGCAACGCGACCGCCTCTACGTGGCTGTCACGCTCCTGGTACTCGTTGTCCTCCTGTATAACCTGATGGGGTCGCATTGAAGGACAGGGCGGCGTCGATTCCCCAATCCACAAGACGACGGCACCGGGGGCCTGACAGGAAGGCTCAGTACAGATGGGCTGAGTTGCAAGGGCAGGCAGGAATAAAGGACGACTCATCGTTTCTCTGAGGGGGAATCAGGAATTGCCTCAGGGCAAATCAGTGCATCGCTAAATGAATTTTCTGGTTTTCTCCTCTATCCTGTTCGCATGCGATCTTAGTTTCGGCATCGTCAAACGTCATGATCCGACCGCGAAAGGAGAAAGCGAGATGAAAAGAAAATGTCTTTCATGGCTGGTCGCTTTTTTGACTCTTGCCCTGATGACGGGCTGTGCAACGTTGCCTCCCGCTCCGGCGAAGGACCTCAACCCGATGCTGCGCTCCGGCGAGCGGGTTCAAAAAGTGAACAATTTCGAAGTGATCGTGGATAGCTCGGCATCCATGGTAGCCCCCAATAGCTGGATGCAGACCTGTGTTGCCGACCAGCTTCCGGGTAGCCCCCAGTTCCCGCTCTCGATGCAGACCACGAAACTCGATTACGAACAGTTTCTCGTATGGCTTTTCAATGACACGATCCCCAACCTGAAGCTGACCGCCGGGCTGCGAGATTTTGCCGGCGAGCACTGGATGGGAAGAACTGTCGAAACAACCCTCTGGTACGGGATGGTCCCTTGGGTGAAGAAGGATTTCGACACCGCTGCGAAGAAGATCAACACCTACGGCGTGGAGAGCCCTCTTGACAAGGCCCTCGACGCGGCGACGATGGACCTCAAGCCCCTGGCGGGCAAGTCGGCCGTCATCGTCTTCTCGGACGGCCTCGACATGCCCAAGGCGCCGGCCTCGGCGCAGGCGATGAAAGCTGCCCTGGGGGACAACGTTTGCATCTATGCCGTGCAGATCGGAAGCGAGCCCCAGGGAAAGGCGCTGCTCGATCAGGTCGTGAAGGCAGGCGCCTGCGGGACCCTTGTCAATGCGAAGGATGTCGAATCGCCCGAGGGCATGGCGGCGTTTGTGGAGAGAATCTTCCTCGGTCCCGGGCCGGCTCAGGCGATGCCCGCCGCCGCTGCCCCTGCGCCCGCCATGATGCCTCCCGGGATGGCCGAGAAGCTCGACGCGATCTACTTCGAATTCGACAAGTACAACATCAAGCCCGAGTTCAGGGACGTCCTCAAGAAAAATTCCGACTGGCTCAAGGCCAATAAGGACTACATGGTCAGGATCGAGGGCAACTGCGACGAGCGGGGCACCAGCGAGTACAATATGGCCCTGGGTCAGCGCAGGGCCGACTCGGCGATGAAGTTCCTCATATCGCAGGGCATCGGCAAGGATCGGATCGGCACGGTGAGCTACGGCAAGGAGAAGCCCCTCTGCACGGAGCAAGAGGAGTCCTGCTGGTCGAAAAACCGAAGGGACGACTTTGTTATCTCAAAGCCGTAGCCGCTGATTGCGATGCGTAAGTTCGCCTTCAACCCCCGGGTTGAGCAACTCCGTGTAGGTGGGGTTCAACTCGCGGGGCTCGTGGCGGAGAATGGCTTCGAGGCAGGAGATTCCTCATGACCCTGGAATTTGGACTTTTGATCCTCGAATCCGTCCTGCTCGTTGCGACCATCATCCTGCTGGTATACGGCATTCACGAAGGCAAGCGCAGGGACATCCTGCTTCGGGAAGTCGGACGGGTCACCAAGGTTCTGACGCGGCAGGAATATTTTTTCTCCGTGATGAGCGCTATGCAGGATGCCCGGGAGGAGATCGTCGCGTGCATCACCGGCCGTCCTCCTTCCGGCGATGACGTGACGATGGCGAGGCACATTGTCGAGGCCGTAGAGAGCTTGGTGAAAAGGGGGGTGAGCGTCCGATACCTGCTGCCGAAGTTCCCGGACCGGCTGCAGATCGGCGTCCAGTTCGCGAAAGCGGGGGCGGAGGTCCGCTTCAGCAGCTGCCTGATGGTTCACAACGTCCGATTCAGTGTCATCGACGAGAGAGTGGTCGTGCTGGGCATCCCGGAAAGCACGGGCGAGAAGGAGGCGACGAAGAAGGGATACACGATCCCCTCCGAAGGGCTTGCCTTGATTCTGAAAGGCTATTTCGACGGCTGCGAAAGCCAGTCGAGCCTGAAAGAATACCTGCAGGAGGTCGCCACGCACAGCGGTGCGACCCTCGAGCACCTGGCCAAGGAGTTCCATCTCGACGAGAAGGACCTGAAGAGGCTCGCCGAGTGAGCCGCCCCGGCCCTCGATCATGAGGATAAGGGCTGCTGCATTCCATTCAGGAGCTGCGGGGAGTTTGTTTTGCAATCCAGGCCGCAAAGGCGTCAATGAACCCCCGGAGAAACTTCAGGGTCTTCTCGTTCGTGATGTTGCCGGCGTCGTCGAACAGTTGTGCGGCGCCCCCGATGTATGCTTCGGGCTGTTGCATGGCGGGGACGTCCAGGAACACGAGCGATTGCCGGAGATGATGATTCGCGCCGAAGCCGCCGATCGTGCCGGGGGAGACGCTGATGACAGCGCCGGACTTGCCTGCCCAGACGCTCTGGCCGTAAGGCCGCGAACCGACGTCGATTGCGTTTTTCAGCACTCCGGGGACGGAGCGGTTGTATTCGGGAGTCACGAACAGCACGCCGTCAAACGGTTTCACGCGCTCCCGGAATTCTGTCCACGCGGCAGGCGGCTTGCCCGAATCATCCAGGTCCTGATTGTAGAGCGGCAGCCCGCCAATCTCGATGATTTCGAGGGCCAACGCCTCCGGTGCAAGAGATGCGAGCACCCGCGCCATCTTCCGATTGAAGGATTCCCTGCGGAGACTCCCGACAAAGACAGCGATTTTTGTTATCATGACCCATTCCTCCTGGAGTTTTGATTTCGGTGCAGGCCGCTATTTGTATGTCTCTTCCCGCGTCTTTCCGCTGAAGACCCTGTAGCTGTAAATCGTGTAAACGAGAATGACCGGAAAAAGGATCGCCACTGCTACGAGCATGAAGGTGAGCGTCGTCGGGTGGGCCGAAGCCTGGTGAACGGTGATGTGCCCCGTGAGCCCCGGGATAATGACGGGATAGATACCCGTCGAGAGGCCCACGAAGGCCAAGACGACAAACAGCGCACTCCAGAGAAGAGGCGCCAGCGTGTGCCGTCGCGAAAGGCTTCGCCAGCAGGCCGCAAAGGCCAGCAGGGCGAGCGCTGGGAAAATGGATACCCGGAACAGGGTCTCCGGGTGGACCCATCGCTCGCTGATGTAGGGGAATCGAAGCACATTCCAGAGAAATATGGCCGCTCCCAGGATCAGGGTGGCAGCGGCGGCCGCCCGGGCGATGCGGAAACATCGCTGCTGCAGGTCTCCCTCCGTTTTCAGGATGAGGTAGTTCGACCCCAGCATGACATAACAGGCAAGAAGGGTGATGGCGGCGAGGGCCGCAAAGGGGCTGAGCCAGTCCCAGGGGCTGCCGGCGAAGCGCAAACCGGCAAGATTCAGGCCGCCGAACAGGGCGCCGGCGGCGAATCCCTGCGCGAGCGCCGTGACAAGGCTCCCGAGGCCGAAAGCCAGGCCCCTCAGGTGCGGGCGCCAGGGGCCCGACACTTCGATGGCGACCCCCCGGAAGATAAGACCGAAGAGCATGATGACAATCGGCACGTAGAGAGAGGAGAGCAGCAGTCCGTAGAAGATCGGGAAAGCGCCGAAAGCCATGCCCCCGAGAAGGACAAGCCAGGTCTGGTTGCTGGTCCAGACACCCTTGAGGCTGGCGATCAGGGTCAGGCGCTCCTGCTCGGTCCGGGAAAAGAGGGAGAGAATCCCCACGCCGAGATCGTACCCGTCGGTGACGACATAGTACAGCAGGAGCGTGCCGATGATGGCAAGCCAGATGCCGGGCAGATAGGGGCCGATGGTTTCCAAAGCACTCACCGGATCGGATGGGATGATTCTGCTGTCGGTGCCCCGTCGAGATCGGGGCCCCTGCGGACGAGCATCCGTCCGACGACGAAGAATAAGGCCAGCAGCATGAGGTAGACGACGACGAATGCCACAAACGACGCCCAGACGGCCTCAACGGGGACGGAGCTGGCGGAATCCTTCGTGCGCAGCACGCCGTAGATGATCCAGGGCTGGCGGCCGACCTCGCGTACGATCCATCCTGTTTCCATGGCCGCGAGGCTCGCGGGCCAGGCCCACATCCATATCAGCAGGAGCCGTTTCTCGTCCGGCGCGCGATCGATGCTCAGCTTCCCCTTGCGCCATTTCCACGCCGTCCAGAACGGGAGAGCGACCAGCAGCGTGCCGAGGCCCACCATGACGCGGAAGGCGTAGAAGTTGACGGCGATTGGCGGGAGGTCCTCCGGGGGGAAATCCCGGAGTCCCTTCACCTCGCCCGTGAGAGTATGGGTGGTCAGGATGCTGAGCAGACCGGGGATCGGCCACTCCCATGCGTTTTCCCGTGCTGCCGGATCGGGCCAGGCTGCGATAAGGAAGGGGGCTGCCTGTCCGGGCGGGTTTGTCCGCCAGTGAGATTCCATGGCGGCGAGCTTGACGGGCTGGATCTCGGCGATAGAGCGGCCCAGGCCGTCGCCGATGAAGATCTGGAGTGGTGAGAGCACGAGAGCCGCCAGGAGGGCCATCTTGAAGGAGCGCAGGAAAAATTCCACGTGCCGCTTCCGGTAGATGTACCAGGCACTGACGGCGCCCACCATGAAAGCGGTGATCTCCAGGCAGGCAAACCACATGTGCGTCACGCTCCAGGGCATGTCGATGTTGAAGATGGCCTCGAGGTGGCTCGTGACGACAAATCGCCCCGCTTCGAAGTGACCGCCCGCCGGGACTTGCATCCACGAATTGGCAACGAGGATCCAGAAGGCCGAAAGCGACGCCCCGAGGGCCACCATGCAGGTGGAGAAGAGGTGCACTCCTTTCGGCACACGATCCCAGCCGAAGAGCATGATGCCCACGAACGTGGCCTCGAGCATGAAAGCGATGGCCCCCTCGAACCCGAGCATGTTTCCGAAGAAATCGCCCCCAGCGACCGAAAAGACGCTCCAGTTGGTGCCGAACTGGAATTCCATCGGGATGCCCGTCACAACGCCGAGGGCCGTGAACAATACAAAGAGCCGGCTCCAGAACCGGGCATGGACGTAGTGGATCCGATTCCCGGTACGGAGCCATGTCGCTTCCAGCACGACCAAAAACAGGCTCAGGCCGATCGTCACGACGGGCCAGAGGATGTGAAACATGATCGTGAAGGCAAATTGCAACCGGGAAAGCATCACCGTGTCGAGTAGAGGATTCATCGGGACCCTTGGCTACTTTCTCTGAAGCAGGATGTAGAGCGTATCCTTCCCGTCTTTGACCCGGATGGGCGGTATTTCGACAGAATAGGGAAGATCGATGTCCTTGCTGAAGGTTCCGCTGGAGGATGGGCCCTGCAGTCTCAGGGAAGCCCCCCGAACCGTAAGGAGCAACTCATCGGGGTTGACGTCCGGCAGGGTCACGGCAATGACGAGGGCCTTGATGCCGATCCACAGCGTTACGGGATAGCGATCCTCGTGGCTCTGAGAGATCCTTTCCCACGGGTGCCGCTCGAAGCGGGCTTCCCGGTACCGCTGCTCCCCGGGTTCCCGGCGGTCTTGCACCATTGCTCCGTCGGTCGTCGTCGCCATCGGTTTCCTTCCTTTCCCGCCAGTCCGTTGTCCGCGTCTACGAGACGCAGTCGGGTACAGGCGAAAGAAGTCCGGTTCCTATTCTACGTGATTACAAGGAGAGTGGGCAATCGGAAAGGAGCGCCGGAGGGTGTCGAAAAGCATGATTTCCCTGTCAGGGAATGGATGAGAAGAGTCCGGGATGTTCCGGTGCGATGCCGAACGGATGAAGCATGCAGTTCGTGAAGGACTCGCCCGTATCGAAGGATGGAAACCTCCCTAGGGCGATCTAAGGTATTTTGAGGGTCCATCGTAACCTTTTACCGATGGAATCCAGCGTAACGGTTTTGTTACCATGACAGCCGGTCATGCCGGTTCCTTCAGGCACAGACCGCCTCATCCGTTCTTCTCGATCCGGGTGAGGTGCTCTCCGTCGGGAACTTTCCAACTTCATCGAACATTCACGGAAGGATGAATCAGATGAAGAAGACCGGGAATGCTTCTGCCAGGAAAGTGATCTTCTCTCTTCAATGGCCTTTCGCAAGAGAAGTCTTCGTCGCGGGTACCTTCAACGACTGGGATCCCCGTAAGGATCAGCTGAAGGAAGGCGCGAATGGATGGAAGATTGTCAAATATCTCGATCCCGGCATCTACGAGTACCGATTTGTCGTCGATGGGATTTGGGTGGATGATCCGGCCGCCGTGAGTCGCAGACCGAATCGTTACGGGTGCCAGAACTGCGTCGTGGAAGTGTGATACGAGGCCTGTATGAAACACTTGCTATTGAGGATCGGGGCCCTGGTGTCCGCTTTTCTAGCGGCATTCTGCTGACAGCTCGGCTTCATCCTGCTCGGTCTGGGCTTGGGAAGCACGGCAATGGCTGTCTGGATGACGGTATGGCTGGAAAGGTACAGGTGGGTTTTCGCGCTCGCGACTTTTGCGTTTCTCGCGCTGGCGTATCATCAGATGAGGGAAGCTCCCAGCCGGGTGAATCGGTGGTCTTTCTACGCCACGGCCGTTTTGTGCGCTGCCCTTCTGCTGTTCATGTATCTGTACCGGTAAGGTTCGGCGTTCCCGGTGAAAGGTCGTGAGGCGCCGCAGGTGAAAGACTTCCTCCGTTTTCATAAGGCGTTCGAGGAGGCGGCGTCAGGCTTTTCGACAACGAAAATCATGGTTTTGCCGATGGGACTTTTCCAGGGTCGGGCGATAATGGAACGAAGCGAAGAGAGGCGCTTCCCCTTTCAACTCTAACCCTTGCAGGATACCTCCCGTGAAGCAGGAAGAAAACAAAATCAGCGAATCCCCTTCCGCCATCGACTTTCATGCCCCGGAATTCAACGTCGTCGACGACCTCAACGACTGGGCGCCGGGCTGCCTGTCGTACGAACCGCTCGGCGAAGTCATTACCGCCGACATGCGCCACCAGATGGAGCGCCGGCGCGATCGGCCCTGCGGCGTCCCTTCCGGGGATGCGGCTGCAGATAAAGAAAATGAAGCCACGGCAATCCTGCCGGAATCGCAGGAGAAGGCGCCTCCCCTGACCGTCGTATCCCATGGGCGGACCCTGGTCATCGACACGGACGCCCGGCGCGCAGAAGAGTGCGCCACCCGCCTCGATGCGCAGGGACTTCCGTGCGCCGTCGTGCTGACGAAAGCCGGCATAGCCGGCCAGGGCTACTGGGGGCCGCTTCGTGCCGATTCCCTGTCGGTTGCGGGTGCCTTCGGCGGATTTACCGCTTCCGCCGTGGTGAACGGGGATCGGAAGCCTTTGGCGGAGTTGCTCGCCGACAAAGAGCTTTCGTTTGATCTCGTCCTCGATCTGCAACCGGAGCCGTCCTATGCGGGAGAGCTTCTGCCCATGGGCTACTACGCTCCCGGACGGGACCCCTCCGGTCTCGAGGGCACTCTCACGGAGATGACGCAGATGCGGGGCCGATTCACGAAGCCGCAGTTCACAGCCTTCCGGGAGGCCCGCTGCATCCACAGCCTGTCGCGAAAACGGGAATGCCGCCGCTGCCTGGAAGTCTGCCCCTTCGGCGCGATTCAATCTGTGGATCGGAAAATTACTGTCAATTCCTATGTGTGCCAGGGATGCGGAGCCTGCGCACTTGCGTGCCCGACGGACGCCATCCAGCTGCGGGAGCCCTCACGGCAAGATCTGCTGGAAACGGTGCACCGGGCGGTTGAAGCCGGATGGACCAATCGCAACCAACCGCCGGCCCTATTCATCTCGGACCGGGAAACAGCGGGTGAGACCGCTGCTGACGGGCGCATCCATCTCAAGATGGAACAGGTCGGCCACGTGGGGCTCGAATTGCTTCTTGCCGCGATGGCCTGTGGGGCTGACAGGATTGCCGTGGCCTGCGGGCCGCAATATCCGGCGGGCATTCGAAAAGCCGTTGAACAGCAGGTGCGGATGGCCGATGCCATCCTGCAGGGCCTCGGCATGCCCGGTGATATTGTTCGGCTCAACGGCGGCGCGAAAGATGAACCCTTACCGCTGCACCTTCCCGTCCTTAAGCAGACGAAGGATACACTCTCCTGCGCACCGGACGGACGAACAGGCGTCCGGCTTGCCGTTCAGCACCTCTACGAGCGATCCGGCGCGAAGCAGCCGGCGCTGCCGATGCCGGAAGGTTTCCCCTTCGGGGCCGTGGCCGTTGATTCCGCCTCGTGCACACTGTGCATGGCCTGCGCTGTCGCCTGTCCTGCCGGGGCGCTCACGGCGGGCAGTGACACGCCGCGGCTGACCTTCATTGAATCCCTGTGCCACCAGTGCGGCCTCTGCAAGGACGCATGCCCTGAGCGCGCGATACAGCTTGCGCCCCGGATCCTCTGCGACCCCGCCGCCGTGAATACTCCCGCCGTGGTGCGGGAGGCCGAGCCTTTCCGGTGCGTCGTGTGCGGCGCGCCCTTTGCGACGCAGCCCATGGTCAGCCGCATGCTGGAAAAGCTTGCCGGCCACTGGATGTATGCCGAGGAGAGGCAAAGGCGGCGCCTGCAGATGTGCCATATCTGCCGGACACGCGACGCGTTTCAATCGGAGGACAGGAAGACATGGTTGAGATAGACCACAAGCACGCTCCCGTATGGCTTTCCCCGTACGGGGACATCCGGGCCGAAAGCTATCTGTTGATTGCCTCGCTGCTGGGGCAGCAGCCCTCGGAGGGGATCCGGGAGCTTCTGCAGAACCTGGAGTGGGATGAAGTGATCCCAGAAAGACTCAATTGCGCGCTTCGCGCGCTTCGCCAGGCCGGAAGGGACTACACGCAGGCCGCCATGGAAGTCGAGTTCAGCCGGCTCTTTGTTGCCCCGGGAAGAAGCTCCATGATGCCCTACGCGTCCTGGTACCGGGAGAAGAAGATCCAGGCCAGGACCCTGGCCGTCCTTCGCTCCGACCTGATCCGCCTGGGGATCGTGAAACAGGAAGGAAACCCGGAACCCGAAGATCATGTCTGTGCGCTCTGCGAGATCATGTCGCTCCTCTGCCAGGGGAGCGTGCCCTATGACGATCAGGCGCGGTTCTTCCATCAGCACATCTCGCCGTGGATGAAGAACTTCTTCTGGGACCTTCAGGCCGCGAAAAACGCTGATTTTTACCGGGCCGTCGGATCATTCGGCGCCCGGTTCCTGGAAGCGGAGGGCGAATACCTCAAGTACGCCGCAACGGCTCCACGCATCAAACCAGAAGGAGGATTGCACGATGAAAACGGAATTTCCCTGCAACCGGCGGACATTCATTAAGCGTGCCGCGGTCATCGGCGGAATCGCAGCGCTCACCGGTTTGCGCAGGCCCGCCGAGGCCGGCCCGGCCCAGGCTGCACCGGCGCCACCGACGGAGCCGACCTCCGCGGGGTACCGTCTGACGGAGCACGTGAAACGATATTACGAGACCGCGCGACTCTAAGGGGCCGCCCGAACACGATGGGAGGATTGCGCACATGAAACCGTTCCAAAAAAAATGGCTGAAGCGGATCTCCTCGGAACCGGCTCCTGAGAGGGGCATCGACCGAAGGACATTCCTCATCCGGGGAGGGGTGGCGCTGGGAAGCGGCGCCCTGCTCGGGCTTTTGCCGACAGCCTGTGTCAGGCGCGAGACCGTAGAGGAAAAGAAGAATTTCCCGAGACCGGATCTGAAATCGGAATACAGGCGGACGATCTGCACCCATTGCTCGGTCGGCTGCGGGATCATCGCGGAGCTGCAGAACGGCGTCTGGGTCGGACAGGAGCCGGACTACGATTCGCCCCTTAACCTCGGCGCCCACTGCTGCAAGGGGGCAGCAGCCCGGAGCCATGGCTTCGGCGACAAACGCGTGAAGTTCCCCATGAAGCTGGCCAACGGCGTCTGGACTCGCCTCACCTGGGATCAGGCCATCAACGAAATCGGCGACAAGCTTCTCAAGATCAGGCAGGAAGCGGGACCGGACTCGCTCTTCTACTGCGGTTCCTCGAAGGCAAGCAACGAGGGGGCCTACCTGCAGGGGAAATTCGCCGCTTTCTGGGGCACCAACAACGTGGACAACCAGGCGCGGATCTGCCATTCCACCACGGTGGACGGCGTGGCGAACACCTGGGGCTACGGCGCCATGACGAATTCCTACAACGACATGCGGAACAGCAAGGCCATGCTGTTCCTGGGCAGCAATGCGGCCGAGGCCCACCCCGTGGCCATGCAGCACATCCTGCGTGCCAAGGAGGGGGGCTCCAAAATGATTGTCGTGGACCCGCGCTTCACCCGAACGGCGGCCCATGCCGACATCTATGCCCGGATCCGGTCCGGCACCGACATCCCCTTCATCTACGGGCTGCTCTGGCACATCTTCAAGAACGGATGGGACGACAAGGATTACATTGCCAAAAAAGTCTACGCCATGGACGACATCCGCAAGGCCGCAGAGAAGTGGCCCCCCGAGGAGGTCGAGAACGTCACAGGCATCCCGAAGGACAAGGTCTTCCAGATTGCCCAGACCATGGCAATGAACCGGCCCAGCACCATCGTCTGGTGCATGGGTGTCACCCAGCATCACGTCGCCAGCCACACCGTCCGGCTGTTCTGTATTTTGCAA
>DATJPI010000351.1:0-7330 GCA_035506495.1 Syntrophales bacterium | reverse complement strand
ATTCTGGAATCCGGCTTCCGGACAAAAATAAAAATAGCCTGAAGCCCGTAACCTTGGCGAAGCAATAGACGAAACAAACGAAATAAACGCACGAACGAAACCGACGAAAAGGGCGCCTGCTGGGCGCCTTTTTCATTGGGTGGCCTTGGGGTTCACTCCCTCGGGCGGCTTGAGATGGAAGAACTCCGCTTCATCATCGCGCGCAACAAGTTCCATTTCCGTATTTTGGATCGATACGCGAACCGCATCCATTCCTGTGGTCTCGATCTCGATCCTTGCAGGCAAAGCCGCAGAGCCCATCTCCGTGTATGAAGAAAAAGAGGCCCGATAGGCTGTTTTCCCGTGGCTGTCCGCTATCTCCGCTTTCGCGAGCCGTCCCGTCTGCGGGTCCACCCAGAGAGACTGCGCCCAATTCCCTCCGGTGTAGATGTCCAGTCGGAAGCGATTGTCATCGATGGATCCCTTCAAGCTTACCGTTCCGAATATGTTTGGAGGCTGCCCGTACAGAAGCGCCACGAGGTCAAGAGGCCGCACGGAGGGAGGAAAAATACGGCGGATAGGCGCTGAGGATTCGGTACCCACCAGAAACTCGCCCGTGCGGGGAAAAAACATCCGCACATCGGACCCATTCACTGTGAGCATGAAATCGGGCAGTCCGATAACGGAGAGATCCTCCAGTCGCAGTCGGTCGGGACGTTTTGCCGCTGCGGCGATCTTGAAACTATAGCGCGTTCCGGGGGCACCTGCAACGACACGCAGGATCCCCGTGAGGGTCTTCTCCGGATCGTGAGCGGCTGTGATTTTGCTGTAGAGGGTTTCTGCCGGCGGCATGTCCGCTTCTGAGAGGACGGGAAATTCCCTGTGGGCACAGCCGGCAAGCGATCCCAGCAGGCAAAAAAGGATAACCAGCTTCCTGGACAGAGAGGCAGGTTCTGTCAATCTTGTGAGATTTCCCATCGCGCGTTCTCAGGACCGAGGATCGAGGCACAAGGTCTTAGGATCGAGGTTTTTTCTTTGTACCTCGGTCCTCGTGCCTTTTATCGTCCTCGGACCTCGTGCCTTACTTCTTGGATCCCATCAGGGCTGTCAGTTCGTCGATCTTTTCCTTAAGCCCCTTGGTGTCGGGTTTGAGCTTCTGGGCCTTCTCATACTGTTCCATGGCGTCCTTGAGCTTTCCTCCTTTTGCGTAGGCGTCGCCCAGGTGTTCGGCAATGGCCGAGTCTTCGGGCAGGAGGGTCGCCGCTTCCTTCAGGTATTTGATGGCTTCCTCAATCCGGTTCTTCTTGAAGTAGACCCAGCCGAGGCTGTCGGTGATGAAACCATCACCCGGTTTCAGGGAAAGGGCCTTTTTGATCATGGCCTCGGCCTCGTCGAGTCTGATGCCACGGTCGGCCCAGCTGTACCCGATGAAGTTGAGGGCTTCGGGGCTGTCGGGGTCCTGTTTCAGAATTTCCTCCACCTCACGGATGCTCTCGTCGAAGCGGCCCATTTTTTCATAAAGCATCCCGAGCCGGTAACGCAGGTCGGTGCTGTTCGGTTCCACGGCGAGACCGTCCTTGAGCGTTGACTCGGCCTCGGCGAGCTTGCCGTCCGCCTCATAGAGAGCGGCCAGGAGCCCATAGAGAGCCCCATCTTTCTTCTTTACGGCCAAGGCCTTCTTTGCCTTCTCGATGGCCTCGCCGGTCTTGCCCTGGCTCTTCAGGATGTAGCCGGCCCGGACCTGGGCGCTTCCGTACAGGGGGGAGGCAGGCGGGATGCGTTCGTACTCCCGGAGGGCCTCGTCGTTCATTTTCTTTTCCTCGAAGGCGGCGCCCAAGAAATAGCCGGCCTCGGAATCGTTGGGTGAGTTCTGCAACAGGGTCGTCAGCTCTGTAATGGCGCGCTCGGGCTTCTGGATTTCCATGTAGGCGAGGGCCAGCGTGAGGCGAGCCTCCCGGTTCCGGCTGTCGAGTTTCAGGACCTCCTCGAGGATACCGATGGCCTCGACGTATTTCTTTTCCCGGATGTCGAGTTTCGCCAGGCGCAGCCGGTACCCCATGCGCAGTGGACGATCCTCGATGAGCCGGCCGTAAATCTCCCGCGCTTTCGCGTTTTCGTTCTGGATCTCATAGAGCAGCGCCAGATCAGAGAGGGCCGCCTCGAAATCCGGCTTCAGGCCAATCGCCTTCTCCATCCAGAGCGTGGCCTCCTTGTAGCTCTTCATCTCCCCGTAAATCTTTCCCATGTAGTAGTGTCCCATGACACTCTTGGGATCCTGCTGAAGAAGGGTCTGCAAGGTTCGGATCGCTTCGTCGTAGCGCTTCAACTCGGCATAGATCACGCTCAGGTAGAGATAAGTGTCCTGACTTTTAGGCTCCAGAGAGATGACGCGCTTGTAAGCCTCGATGGCCTTGTCGTAGTCCTTCTTGAACAGGTAGATGCCCCCCATGATTCCGTATGTCTCCACGCTATCGGGGTTCTGAACGAGGGACTGCTCGCAGACGGCAAGCGCCCGGTCCAAATCCCCCATCTTCACGTAGAGGGAGGCCAGTTCCGTAGAAAGGAATGTTGACTTGGGATCAAGTTGGAGTGCCTTCTCGTATTCCTTGGCGGCTTCGGGAAGCGCGCCGTCCAGAGCAAGCTTCGTGCCGAGCGAGTAATGGTAGGCGGCATTCCCGGTGGAGGTCGAGGTCTTTGATGCCTCGACCGACGCGGCGGAGACGAGGAGGAATATCACGGCCAGCAGGATGGCCGAAGAAGCTGCCTTGCGGATCAACGTGTGCATGGTTTCCCGTTCCTGTTTTTGCTTTCTTTCCCGTTCATTCCCTGAGTCCCCGATGCCGCTGGGCGCCCTGCGTTGTGTTTCCTGCCGACCATGACGGACAGCGGAACGATGTCGATGCCTTGAGACCGGAACCGGGGGAGCATCTCCTCCAGGGCGCTGACCGTTTCCGGGTACGGGTGCCCGATCAGCAGAAGCCCGTCCCAGTGGTCCCTGGTCGACAGAAGTCTCTCCATCTGGGTTCTGGCCCGACTTCGGTCCTCGGTGTCGTCGATGAAAAGATCTCGTGTTGCAAATCGGAGGCCCGTTTCCTGGGCGAGGGCTCCGGCTACCGAGGCATCCGTCGTCACGCTGTCCACGAAATAAAGGTCCCGCTCGCGCAACAGGTCAAACACGACGTGGAGCGGTTCTCGCTGCTCCATGAACTTCGAGCCCATGTGGTTATTGACCCCTTCGACGTGGGGTACCGAACGCAGATCCGTTTCCAGTGTCCTGCGGATTTCGGATGTCGTCATGGAAGCAAAGAGAGCGCCGCGACCCGGATCATGGTCGGGATAACCGTGGGGCTCCATCGGGACATGAAGAAGGACCTCTTTTCCCGCCCGGTGAATCGCCTCGGCGGAGGACCTGGCGTTGGGAGTGCTCGGAAGGACGGCGAAAGCAATAGGGACCTTGAGGGCCAGCAGTCTTTTCAGCGCCCCGGGATCGTAACCGATGTCATCGATGAGGATGGCTACCTTTTTCTTCTCTTCCCTTCTCGCCGCAACGAGATGACTTTCGGCTCCCTCTTTTTTCTCGACTGCCGCCGGCGTCGGAGCCTGTGGGCGGGACGGACCTTCCTCTCGATAGGCGCCGGGCATCAGCCACACTGCAATGACGCCCACAATGCAGGCAACCAGAAGGGTGAGAACCCACCGGGTCCCTCCCTTCCTGGAGGATCGCCTTTTCCCCTTTTTCTTCAAGAAATCGTACCGGGCTCTCAGCTTTTATTGACGCGCTTGAATACCTCCCAGCTCTTCAGGATATCGACGGCGCTCTTCAGCTGGTTGTCCCGCTGCAGATCGTTTTTTTCCTTGTTCTGGCCTTCGGGGGGCTTTTTCACCTCGTCCTTTTTCTGCACTTCGACAGGCTTTTTCCCCTCTTCCTGATCGCCTTTGATGTGGCCCCTGAGATCTTTTTCCCGCAACATCTGGGCATCGGCGTTTTCGGCGCCTTCGGGCGGGCGGATCAAATCGACGACGATATCCGGCTTGATTCCCTCGGCCTGGATGGAGCGTCCGTTGGGCGTGTAGTACTTGGCCGTCGTCAACTTCAGGGCGGATCCGTCTTCGAGCGGGATCACGGTCTGTACCGAGCCCTTTCCGAATGTCTGCATCCCCAGCACGATGGCCCGGCCGTTATCCTGCAGAGCTCCTGCGAGAATCTCCGAGGCGCTGGCAGTGCCCTCGTTCACGAGGACCACCATGGGGACTGTCGGTTCCGTACCGTCGTCCTTGGCGACATACTTGCTCTCGACGGCCTTGACGCGTCCTTTCGTCGAGACGATGGTGCCCGATTTCAGGAATGCATCGGAGGCCTTAACGGCCTGATCCAGAAGCCCTCCCGGATTGTTCCGGACGTCAATGACGATTCCCTGTAGGTTGTTGCCTTTTGCCTGCATCTGCTGGAGGGCCTTCTTGAGTTCATCGGTCGTCGATTCCTGGAAGGCGGAGATGCGGATGTAGCCGATGTTGCCGTCGTAGACATTCTGCTTGACGCTTTTGATCTTGATGGTAGCCCGGGTGATCACGTAATCCTTGGGTTCCTTCATGTCCTTGCGGAAGATGGTCAGGGTCACATTGGTGTTTTCAGGGCCCCTCATTTTCTTCACGGCATCCTGTATGCTCATGCCCTTTGTAATCTGGCCGTCGATTTTCACGATCCGGTCGCCGGCCTTCAAGCCGACTTTGAAGGCGGGAGTATCCTCGATGGGTGAAACGATGGTGAGCTGGTCATTCTGCATGGCGATGACGATCCCCAGACCGCCGAACGTCCCGCTCGTATCCACCTGCAGCTCCTTGTACTGCTCGGGGGTCATATAGGAGCTGTGAGGATCCAGCGATTTGATCATCCCCGCGACGGCTTCGTCGATGAGCTTCTTCTGCTTCACCTCCTCGACATAATTCTTCTCGACGATGTCGAGGACTTCGTTGAACAGCTTCAGACTCTTGTATGTGGCTGAGTCCAGTGCGGCCACGCGGCTATCGCCGTAGGGGCCGAGGACGATAAAAAGCATGAGAAGAAGGCATAGGGATGCGAAAAGTTTACCCCTGGCATGTTTCATCGATAAAAACCTCCATAATCCCGCGAACATAATACTGAATACTTATCATTAACATCTTTTGGGCAAATGTCCATGAATATTTTGTGCAGTCAGGGGCCGGCGTTACTCAACCGGCGGCCAGTGAAAAAATCTCCCTTTTTCCCCTTGTGCAAAGGACGAGAAGGGAGGTTTTGATGTCTTGTTGCTTGCTGCTTGGGGCTTGTTGCTTCTCAGTGCAGTATTCCCCGGGCGCCGCCCTCTCGTTCGGGCGATGCCAGGGCCTTTGGCAGGCCGTTTCCCCAACTGCTGACGGCCCCTGCGATCCGACTGAAGCATGTTGCCGCTTTCGATCCCGGATCGGCAAGAACGAGGGGCTGCTGTCGCAGGATGGATTTCGGCACCGCTTCGTCCCGGAATACAGGGCCGAGGTAATCCAGTGCGAAGCCCAGGAACCGCTGGCAGATCCCGTCGACGTGGTGGAAGATCTTGTCCCCCTCGTGCTCATCGGCCACAGTATTGGTGATGAGGCTGAACGTGTCCCGGCCGAAAACCTGGTGCATGACCTTCATCATGGCGTAGGCGTCCGTGATCGACGTGAGTTCCCGGTTGAGGACGACAATGTTTCGGGGTGCCAGGAGATTGAATTGAAGGACCGTCTCGGCAATCCCCGCACCCGTGTCGAGCAGGATGATGTCGTAGCCCTCCCTCGAGAGGACCACCGTTTTCACGACCTGGATCTTCTCATGCAGCAGCTGGGCCATTTCGCGCACACCGGAGCAGGCAGGCAGCAGATCGAACCCGCCCTTCACGGGAATGATGACATCCTCCGGGAGGGCATTGCCGAACAGGATATCCTTAAGAGTCAGCCGGGGGTGGATCCCCAGCATGATGTCCACGTTGGCAAGCCCCAGGTCGCAATCCACGACGAGGACCTTTCGGCCCTTGGAGGCCAGTGTTGCGGCGAGGTTCAACGTGACGAAGGTCTTGCCGACGCCTCCCTTGCCGCTCGTGAGCGTCGCGACGACGGGTTTTGCAGACGGTTTCTGGGTCATAAGGTTTTGATCTTTCCCGGCGCGTCTAAGCGCTTTTATTGATGCTGAGCAGGGCCTCCCGCTCGCCTCGCTCTACCGCTTCCCGCTGACGGGCCTGAATCGAGGCCCGGGCGGGGAAGGCGATGCGATTCTTTCCTGCCGTCTTGGCCCTGTACAATTCACTATCGGCCTGTCTGAAGAATTCTTCAGCATTCAGGGTGCCGGAGGGCTCGAAAGCGGCGAGGCCGAAGCTCGCCGTTACCCGTATGGCCATTTTCCAGGTGAAGTGGGCGGTGAATTCCTGGAGTCGCCGGGCGATGCCGATTCCGTCGAGCAGGGAAGTTGCGGGCATGATCACGGCAAACTCGTCGCCGCCATAGCGGCATACAAAGTCCGTGGGACGCAATTTTTCTCGAATGAGTCCGCCCATCTGGATGAGAAAGCGGTCGCCCTCGTCGTGACCGAGCCGATCGTTGATTTCCTTGAAATTGTCGAAGTCGATCATCATGAGACAGCAGGGATGGCCGGTGCGCTGGGCGCGAGCCATTTCGATCTCCAGCTGGATCGTGAAGAAGCGCTTGTTGTAAAGACCGGTGAGATCATCGCTCAAGCTGAGTGACTTGAGCTGCTTGTTTTCGCGCTCGAGTGTGGCGAGACGCTTCAGGAGATCCTCGGCGGGATCTACGACGAGATCCGCTGTGCCGGCAAGAAATTCACAGTCCTTCGCCGAGAGCCCCCGGGCCAGGATGACAAAGGCCTCCGTTCGGGACTTTTTCCCGGCGCGGAGCCAGGCCTTGAGTACGGGATTATCCCCGAGGATATCCAGCAGGCGCCGATGCTGTCTCCGGCCATGGGATGCTGATTTTACTCGTTTTTTTTCTGTTCGCGTGGGTGGCATGATCACCGGGATCGTCATTGCGGGCATGGCGATGCAATCTCTCGGGACTGCATTATCGCCAATGCCCTTGCGCAATGACCGGTTTTAAACGGAGTGGTGCAAGAAGGGTGCCTGCGGCGTGAGCCGCAGGATCGAGGTGCGAGGTACGAGGAGCAAAGATAAAGGACAAAGGATAAAGGTAACAGGTAACAGGTAACAGGTTGGAGTTCCCCCGGAATTGTGGACAGTCCGAAAAGCTGCTAAATAAGAGCAAGGAGGACTGTCATGGGATCCAGGAGACGGAACTTTACACGCGAGTACAAGATCGAAGCCGTAAAGCTGGTCACCGAGGCCGGCAA
>DATJPI010000350.1:0-9130 GCA_035506495.1 Syntrophales bacterium | reverse complement strand
CCCTACGAGATCAACTGCGACCCGGATACACGCTGCCCCGCCCTGTACTACAAGGACGCCGCGATGGCTTTGAAGACGCTTGCCGGGGCCGATCCCTCGCGGATCGAAACGAGGGTCTACAATATCGCCGGGATCGCGCCGCCCTTCTCGGCCGGAGAGCTGGTGGATGCGATTGAAAAGCGAATCCCCGGCTCCAGGCTCAGCTTCAGGCCCGACCCGACCGTCGTGGGGCTTCTGCGCGAACTCGGGACCCTGCAGATCAGCGACGAATGCGCGCGCAGGGAGTGGGGATGGCAGCTCGCTTACCCGCTTGCCGAACTGGTCGAGGATTTCATCCGGGACTTCGAGCTGAATCGAAAATACTACGAATAGAAAGGCCTTTTGAAAACCACCATGAATAACAAGCGCATCATTACCGCCGCACTGACGGGCTCCATCCACACCCCGAGCATGTCGCCCTACCTGCCGGTGACCCCGAAGCAGCTGATCGACGAAGCCATTCGCTCTTATGAAGCGGGGGCCGCCGTCGTCCACATCCACGTAAGGGACCCCAAGACGGGGCTGCCGATCGCAGACCAGGACATCTACCGGGAGATCGCCGAAGCCATCAAGAAGCAATGTAACGTCATCATGTGCTTCACCACCGGCGGCAAGCTCGGCGAGCCCGTCGAGAACCGCGTCCGCGTGGCCTCCAACCTCAAGCCGGAGCTGAACTCGCTCAACGCCGGCTCCCTGAATTTTGCCCTGTTCCACATCAAGGACCAGGTCAAGGAGTTCAAGTACGACTGGGAGGAGGCCTACCTCGACCTGACGGAGGATTTCATCTTCCCCAATACGTTCAAGACGATGCGGCAGTATCTCGAGATCATCTACGCAAACGGCTCCAAGCCGGAATTCGAGATCTACGACGTGGGGATGATCAACAACCTGGCCTTCCTGATGCAGAAGGGGATCGCGAAAAAGCCCGTCTACCTGCAGTTCGTGATGGGCATCCTGGGCGGCATCCCGGCCACCCTGGAGCACCTCGTCTACCTCGTGGACACGGCTCGCAAGCAGATCGGCGATTTTGAGTTTTCCGTCTGCGCTGCCGGGCGCACGCAGATCCCCATGTGCACCGGATCCCTTCTGATGGGGGGCCACGCCCGCGTGGGCCTCGAGGACAATCTCTACCTGGAGAGAGGGGTGCTCGCCAAAAGCAGCGGCGAGCAGGTCGCCAAGATCATCCGCATCGCCCGGGAGCTGGGCATCGAGCCGGCCACACCCGGCGAGGCCAGACAGATCCTGGGGCTCAAGGGGCTCGATCAGGTCAACTTTTAGTTTGAGCCGCAAGCCCCAAGGCGGAAGGCACGGGACAGACCCTATCGGGAAAGCTACAAGCCCGTTTTCGGTTTCACTCATTTTCTTTTTGTGCTATACGGCATCCAGGTTGGAACGGATTCCTCAATCATCCAGGAAGGAGAAGGTGCCATGCCCGATGATCCCGAGATCCGATTTGACGCAGAGCCGGAGGAGGTCTATTCGCCGGAACGCAAGCGGATGGGGCCCGACAAGAAGAGGATCGGGTTTCTTGCTGCGGTCGGTGCCGTGTTGTTGGCCATATTCGGGGGCCTTTATCTGATGCTGGGAAGCGGCGGCGGGATAACCAAGGAAGAAGGCCGTCTCATCCAGATGAAGCTCGGCTCCCTGGAGCAGAAGATCACCGCCCTGGAGAAGCAGCAGGCAGCCCTGCAGTCAAAACTTCCGCCTGAAGGCGCAGATGCCGCCCTGGCGGGCAAAATCGATTCGCTGGCCCAGCGTATCGAAGCCTTGGAGAAAAAGCCCGCGCCTGCACCGGCAGCGGCGGTGGAAAAACCAAAGGCCCCTGCGAAGGAAAAAGCCGCGGTGCCATCGGGAAAGAAAGTCCACACGGTGCAGAAGGGCGAAACCGTTTACGGAATCAGCAAGAAATATGGGCTGACCCCCGCTGAATTGAGAAAGCTCAACAACCTCTCCGAGGATCAGGCCCTCAAGACCGGCCAGAAACTCGTCGTGTCGAAGTGACAGATTCAGGCCCTGGATGACATAAAGCCCGGCCGGTACGGTCGGGCTTTATGTTTTTCCTGTCCTTTTCTTTCATCGACGAAGGAAGAAACTCACTTCGTTTGCGTCACGGCATTTTCCTTCTCCCTCAGCATCTGCACAACCTTATCGGCGGGAACGGCAAAGCCTATGTTCTGCGCCCCCAGCACCACGGCGAGATTTACGCCCACCAGCTCGCCCTCCATGTTGAGAAGAGCGCCTCCGCTGTTTCCAGGATTGATGGAAGCATCCGTCTGCAACAGCCCCGAGCAGGCGTAGTCGCACTCCGTGTTCCGGAAGGCCCGGTTGATTCCGCTGATTACCCCTGTGGTGACGGAATTCTCGAGCCCCAGAGGATTGCCGATGGCAACAACGGTCTCTCCGATCATGAGGGTCCTCATGTCGGCGAATCGCACGGCCCTGAGCTCCCGGGTCGGCTCGATCCGGATCAGGGCCAGGTCGTCCGTCGTATTGACCTTCACGACCTTTGCCTGCGCCACGGTTCCGTCGCGAAGCACCGCATAGATAGTCGTCGCCCGGTGCACCACATGGGCATTGGTGACGATGAGCCCGCCCTTGTCGACAATGACGCCGGAGCCCACGCTCTTGAGCTTCACCGTCCCTTCGGAGTAGTCCTCGCCGAAGTACTGTTTGAAGAATCGATCGAGGCGCTCGCCATATTGCCCCCAGGCAGGGTGCTCTTTGAGATCGACAAGGCTCTCCGTGCGGATGTTCACGACCGAGGCAGCGTTGTCCCGGACAACCCGAACGACGGGCGTCTCCCGGGGACTCTGCACAGCGGCACACCCGTTGTAAGAAAGGATCGAAACCGTAAGGATCACGGCAACGACCCGGGCTGCGATGATCATGTGCTTTTCTCTTTTCCAGGGCGGCAAAAAAACTCCTAAGCCCCCGTGACTCGGAATCTTTCCTGTGTAAAAACTATACTGAAAAGGGTGACCGAAGACAAGCAGCTTTCAGGAGCCGCCGGGGGTGACCATGCGGGCATAGAAGAGCCGCTTGGCCGCCTCCGCTGCAAGAACGTAGAACGCAATAATGACGCCCATGAGGGCAATGAACTCGATCGGAATAGGTCTGAACTCGAAGAGGGCGCCCAGCGGCGTGAATGGAAGGAGCAACGTAGCGGCGCCGACCAGCAGTGTGGCCGTGCAAAGAAGGCGTCCCGGCAGGCTCCGGAAGAAGGGTTTGCGGGTGCGGATCACCAGCACGATCAGGGAGGCCGAGATGACGGACTCCATGAACCACCCCGTCCGGAACAGCTCCGGTGTGGCATGAAGGATGAACAAAAGGACGCCGAAGGTCAGGTAGTCAAACACGGAACTGAGAATGCCGAAGACGATCATGAAATTCCGGATGAACCGGATGTCCCAACGCTGGGGCCGCCCCGAGAGTTCTGCGTCAACGCTGTCCGTTGAGATGGTCATCTCGGGGAAATCCGTGAGAAGGTTCGTCAGCAGGATCTGCGTGGGAAGCAGCGGCAGAAACGGCAGAAAGAGAGAAGCACCGGCCATGCTGAACATGTTGCCGAAGTTTGCGCTCGTGGCCATGAAGACGTACTTCATCGTGTTGGCAAAGGTCTTTCTCCCCTCTCGAACCCCGTCGACGAGGATGTCGAGGCTGCGGTCGAGAAGAACGATATCGGCGGCCTCCTTGGCCACGTCCACGGCGCCCTCGACGGAGATGCTCACGTCGGAGGCATGCAGCGCCGAGGCATCGTTGATCCCGTCGCCCATGTAGCCCACGACGTTTCCCCCCGTCTTCAGGGCACGGATGATCCGTTCCTTCTGGTTCGGCTCAATCTCGGCAAAGATCTGAACGTCACCCAACCTCTGCACGAGGGCTTCGTTGCTCATCGTCCGAAGGTCGCGGCCTGTCACCAGCTTCGAGCCGTCGAGCCCCACCTGCCGCCCGATCGAGGCGGCGACAATCCCGTTGTCGCCCGTGATGATCTTCAGGCTCACCCCGAGATCCCTGAGTTTTGTGATCGTTGCAGCGACGCCCGCCTTCGGGGGGTCCTCGAAGACCAGGAAACCCAGGAAGGTCATGTCTGCTTCACTTTCTTTTCCGATGACGGCGGTTTCACCCATCTCACGGGAGGCCACGCCCAGCACCCGGAATCCCTGCCGGCTCAGATCCTCGAAGCGCTCCTCGATCCCGCTGCAGGCGGCGCCGATGTCGAGGGGATCTACCGCGGAGGTGGCGGCCGTGGAGCAGGCGTCGAGGACGTTTCGAAAGGCGCCCTTCGTGATCATCCGGTGTCCGCCTTGCGTTGCAACCAGGATGCTCAGCCGCTTGCGCACAAAGTCGTAAGGGACCTCGTCGAGCTTTTCGTAGCCTGTGAGGTCGAAACGGCCGGCGGCGCGGACGGCATTGTCAATGGGATTGGGGAACCCCGTCTCGAAGGATGAGTTGAGAAAGGCATGCAGGAGGACCGGCTCGCTGCGGGCTCCGTCCAGGTCCAGGGCTTCCCGGAGCCGGACGGAGCCCTCCGTGATGGTCCCCGTCTTGTCGGAGCAGAGGATGTTCATGCTGCCGAAGTTCTCGATCGAGGCAAGACGCTTCACGATGACCCGCTTCTGCGCCATGCGCCGTGCGCCATGGGAGAGGTTCACGGTGATGATCGCAGGAAGAAGCTGTGGCGTGAGCCCCACGGCCAGAGCCATGGCGAAGAGGAAGGACTCCATGACGGGACGCCTGAGGTAGACATTGAAGCCGAAGATGAGGATGACAATGAGAAGCGTGACCTCCAGGAGGAGAAACCCGAAGCGGCGCACCCCGATCTCGAACTCCGTCTCTGGCGGCCGGATCTGGAGCCGCTCCGAAATTCGGCCGAACTCGGTTGCAAGCCCTGTATTCACGACGAGGGCGCGGGCCGTACCGCTGACCACATGGGTTCCCATGAAGAGGGCATTCGTCCGAGCGGCAAGGGGAGTGTCGGTAGGAAGGACCCCTGCCGACTTGTCCACGGGAAATGTCTCGCCCGTAAGCGCCGCCTCGTCGACGAAGAGATCCTTCGACTCCAGGATGAGGCAATCGCCGGGAATCGTGTCGCCGGCCCGCAGCAGCGCAACATCCCCCGGCACTACCTCTTCCATGGGAATCTCCGCCCCGATTCCGTCGCGAAGCACATCGGCCTTGACCTCGACGATTTCAAGGAGCTTCTCCATGGCATCGGCGGCTCTCCATTCCTGCCAGAAGCCCAGAAGGCCGCTGATCCCGACGATGACGAGGATGATGACGGCATCGGGAAGATCGCCGAGGAAAAAGGAGAGGACGGCAGCGAAGATGAGGATCAGGATGATGGGGCTCGAAAACTGCGAAAGGAGCAGGGCCGGGATATCGGTACGTTTTTTTGTCTTGAGGAGATTTTTCCCGTGGATGGCGAGGCGATCCGCCGCCTCTGCTTTCGTCAAGCCCTGCTCAGAGCTCTGAAGCGAAAGGATCAAACCCGTTGAGGAAACGGCCCAGAACCGGTCGGAGGGGTCCACGATCTGCGGCATTTTATGTGCCTCATGGTCTTGCAGTGGATTGTCCTGTACCGCTCTGACCAAAATCTATAACAGGAATTCCGCCCGGTCCAGATAAAAAAAGACGTCCACGCCTCGCGGGTCGTCCTGGCACGAATTCAGCTGTATTCTTCGCGGGTTATCGCTCCGGAAGGCCGCATGCGCGGCGGATTGCCGCGGAAAGGTCTGAGAAGTCTGCGCCTTTCATGACGTATTCGGTTGCACCGGCCGCCAGGACACTCTGCACCAGCGGACCGCTGGCATACATGGACAGCATGATCACCTTGACCTGCGGCCTGTCCTTGATCAGATGGCGCATCGCCTCGATCCCGTTCATTCCCGGCATGCTGATATCCATGATCACGACGTCAGGGGAAAGCTTGCGGGCCTTTTCGATGGCCTCCCTGCCGTCTACGGCCTCGCCCACGACCTCCATGCCCGGTTCGGCATTGATCAAGCCCCGTAGACCGTCCCTGAACATCTTGTGATCATCAACGATCATCACCTTGATATTCATGCACTTCCTTCGAGGAGTGTTCTCAACCCCGTCGTCCCGCTCGACTTCCAGTTTATTCATGCCTTTTTATTATCGCATTACAAAGCGGAAAGATATCGGTGAATCCCTGAATTTGAGTAAGAATTTTGAGCCAATACCCTCATCCTCCCTGACATCGGGCCAACGCCCCGATGATTTCGTTATACTTTCACTCTCAAAATACCATAAAATAAGGACCTGTCTTGCCGATGGAGAATCAAAGGAGGCGGGATCAAGGTCCAGGCCGATCCCGTCATCTAAGGGATTCCCTGATAAGGATATCGGCGAAAGGCTTATTTCCCGCCGCAACAGGATAGGTTAAAAAAACGCGGGGCCTGTCGAGGCCGGGGGATTCGTTACCCCTGCGGGTTCGCAAGAATGGCCCTGGATGAATCATAAACCCAACCCAGAGCAGCCCGTTCCAAGAGGATGGTCGTATGGGACATTCAGTGGAAGAATCTGATAAGAAACGGTTCTTGCTCGACCTGTTCAGCAAGCCCGGAGCCCCTCCCGTTCTCGTGTTCATCCTGCTCTCTGCCATCCTCTACGGGGCAGGCCCGGAATTTCGGTCCACGACATTTGTCTTCGAACCCCCCTGGCTTCTTTTTACGCTGAACACCGTTTTCATTACGGCCCTGTGCCTTCTGATCGCGTGGTTGTGCTTCAGGTTTTTTCTGCGCGGCGGCTTCCTGAATGTCTTGTTGCTGGGCTCCGGTGTGTTTGCATTCGGTCTTTCCTCCTTTGCAGCCGGATGGCTCATCCGCCCTCCCTTCGGCCCGAATTACACGGTTACAATCCACAATATCGGTGTTCTCTGCGCGGCCGTTCTTTTCTTTCTGAGCTCTCTGTTCACCGCTTTTGGATTTTCGATGGAGATCGAAAGGCGCCGGTCACAAATCGCCGTTATGGCCTACGCCACCGTATTCGGTCTGGGGGCTTTCCTGACGACGGAGACGGTGTTTCAGAGTCTCCCGCCCTTTTTCGTCGTCGGGGAGGGTCCCACGGTCATCCGGCAAGTTGTCCTTTCCAACTCCGTCACGCTGCTGCTCACTTCCGCCCTGCTGATGATGACGGTTTACGCGGAGAGAAAGACCGGTTTTCTCCTTTACTCCATCAACGCGTTGCTGCTGATCGGCACGGGGATCGCCGGCGTTGCCCTTGCCGTGCCCGGAAGCCCCCTCAGCTGGCTGGGGAGGGCATCGCAATACCTCGGGGATGTATACCTGGTCATCGCCGTACATCGGGCTCTGAGCGAGGCAAAAGCAAGGGGGACCACAGTCGAGACAGCCCTGGCCGACTTCTTCAAGAAATCCGAGACACACTACAGGGCCCTTGTCGAGATGGCTGCTGATGCCATCGTTGCGATCGACCGCGAGGGACGGATTCTCCTGATGAACCCCGCCGCCGAAGAAATATTCGGCTACGGCAAGACTGAGGCTCGCGGCAAATACCTGGAAGAGTTGATCGTACCCGAACAGTCACGGGACCCCTTCCACTCGTGTCTGTCTGGGGAATCCCATCGCGACATGGAAATGGAACTCACGAGAAAGGACGGCTTCGTTTTTCCTGCCGAATTGTCCTTCTCCCCGCAGATGAAATCCGACGGAGGCTCCGAGAGGACGATCATCATCCATGACGTCACCGAACGAAGGCGGGCCGAGGAAGCACTGCGGGAAAGCGAGTCGCGCTTCCGGACGCTGGCGGGTGCCACATTTGAAGGCGTAGCCGTCACGGAGGAAGGACGGTTAGCAGATATCAACGAGCAATTCTGCGCGATCAGCGGTTTTGACCGCTCGGAGCTGCTCGGCATGGATGTCTCGAAGCTTGTCCATCCTGACGACCGGGACCGTGTCCTGGACAATATCCTCACCGGGCGCGAAAGCTTGGTGGAGCACAGGATGATCCGCAAGGACGGCAGCCTGATCACGGTGGAGGCCCACGGAAAGACCGTTCGGCATGACGGCCGTGATCGTCGCCTGACCGCTGTGCGCGACGTCACCGAGGCCAGAAAGGCAGAAGAAGCCGTCCGAAGCGCTGCGCTGTTCCCGCTCCAGAACCCCTCGCCGGTTTTGCGGATCCACCGCGACGGCACCCTGCTCTTTTCCAATTCCGCAGCAGAGCTCATTTTGGCGATGTGGCGCGACGAAAGCGGCTATGTCATCCCTGCTCGTGTCCGACTGGCCGTCGAGGCCGCATTGAACGAAGGCGTCTCGCAGGAGCTCGATATCCAGACTGCCAGAAAGGTCTTCTCTTTTGTCATCGCCCCCGTATCTGCGGGCGTTTATGCTAATCTTTACGGCAGGGATGTAACCGAGCGCAAGCGGGCCGAGGAGGCCCTGCGCCGTAGTGAAGCGAGGTATCGCTCCTACATTGAAGTCACGGGGCAGATGGGCTGGACGACCAATGCCGACGGCGAGATCGCGGAGGACATCCCCAACTGGCGGGAATATACGGGCCAGAGCTTCGACGAGATGAGGGGCTGGGGGTGGTCGGGGGCGCTTCATTCCGACGACCGTGAGATCACCCTGGCCGTCTGGCGAAAGGCCGTTGAAGAAAAACGGGGCTACGAGACGGAATACCGCCTGCGCCGGCATGATGGCGTCTACCGGCATTTCCTGGCCCGCGGTGTGCCGGTCTTTCAGGATGACGGCAACGTGCGGGAATGGGTGGGCACCTGCATCGACATCACGGATCGCAGACAGGCCGAAGACGCGCTTCGACAAAGCGAGTCGCGCTTCCGCCTGCTCTCCGGGACTGCAGGGCGACTGCTGGCAACCGACAACCCGCAGGGATTGATCAACGAGCTTTGCCGGGACGTCATGAAACACCTCGATTGCCAGGCGTTTTTCAACTTCATGGTCGACGAAGCCTCCGGCAGGCTGCACCTGAATGCCTGTGCCGGCATCCCCGAAGAGGAGGTCCGGAAGCTCGAGTGGCTCGACTACGGCGTTGCCGTCTGCGGCTGCGTTGCCCGCGACAAGGTCCGTATCGTCGCCGAGGACATCTTCCA
>DATJPI010000349.1:0-2858 GCA_035506495.1 Syntrophales bacterium | reverse complement strand
GGGTGAGGAGTCGGCAAGCCAGATCAAGCTCCGGGCGGACCGCATCGGCGCCGCCTCGAAGAGCCTCTACGTCCTCGTGGAAGTCGCCCTGGAAAACATCCTCAAGTATATAAAAGAAGTGGGACCTGCCGTTGTGGTGATCGACTCCATCCAGACGGTGTACAGCTCCATGCTGACCTCGGCGCCGGGAAGCGTGGGGCAGGTGCGTGAGGCCTCGGAGCGCCTGATCATCCTTTCCAAGAAAACGGGAATCCCTGTCTTCCTCGTCGGCCACGTCACCAAGGACGGCTCCATTGCGGGCCCCAAGGTGCTCGAGCACATGGTCGACACGGTCCTCTACTTCGAGGGCGACATGGGCCACTCCTACCGGATCATCCGCGGGATCAAAAACCGCTTCGGCCCCACCAACGAGATCGGCGTCTTCGAGATGCGAGACCGGGGCCTCGTGGAGGTATCCAACCCCTCGGAGTATTTCCTCACGGAGCGCCCCGAGGGAGTGGCCGGCTCTGTGGTGGTGGCGGCCATCGAGGGAACCCGGCCCATCCTGGTCGAGGTCCAGGCGCTCGTGGTCGGCACGAGTTTCGGCATGCCGCGGCGCACCGCCATCGGTGTCGACGTAAACCGCGTCTCGCTCCTGGTGGCGGTTATGGACAAGGTCGGGGGCCTCCATCTGGGCAACCATGACATCTTCGTGAATGTCGCAGGCGGTGTGAGGCTTTCCGAGCCGGCCGTGGACCTGGGGATCACGGCAGCCATCGCGTCGAGCTTTCTCGACCGCCCTATCGATCCAAAGACCGTCGTGTTCGGCGAGGTGGGTCTCACGGGCGAAGTTCGCGGGATCAACCAGACGGAGGTGCGGGTGCGCGAGGCCGAACGGATGGGCTTTCACCGCTGCATCCTGCCGAAGACCCAACTGCGGGGCTCCCTGCAGGGTGGCGCCATGAAACTCTGTCGCGTTGAGAACCTCCGGGACCTGATGGGGAACCTCTTCTAGGGTAACGAAATCGATGAAATGGACAGGGACGGAAAATGCCTTCGCGGATCCTCGTGGTCGATGACGAGAAGGACATTGTGGATCTCGTTGCCTACAATCTGGAAAAGGAAGGCTATGAGACGCTGAAAGCGCTCGATGGGGAGTCGGCGCTGCGACTGATCCGGACGAAGTCCCCCGATCTTGTGGTTTTGGATCTCATGCTGCCCGGCATCCAGGGGCTGGAGATCTGCAAGCGGATCCGGAAGGACCCGGAGACGGCCGCCATCCCGATCATCATGCTCACCGCCAAGGGTGCCGAGATCGACAGGGTCATCGGCCTCGAGGTCGGCGCCGACGACTACGTCACAAAACCCTTCAGCGTGAAGGAGCTTCTTGCCAGGATCAAGGCCGTCCTGCGACGTAAGGAGATCCGCAGCACGGCTGACCAGGCGGAGGTTTTCGAGTTCAAGGGGCTCCGCATCGACGCCAGGTCCTACGAGGTGACGGTGGACGGCAAGCGGGTCGATTTGAGCCCTACGGAATTCAAGTTGCTCAAATTCCTGTCCCGCAACCCCGGCCGGGTCTACAGCCGGGAAAAGATCCTGGATAAGGTCTGGGGTGACGATGCCTTCGTTGAGCCGCGCACCGTGGATGTGCACATCCGCCGCCTGCGCTCCCGGATCGAGCGCGATGAAAGCCGCCCGGATTACATCGTCACCGTCCGTGGTGCGGGCTACAAGTTCATGGATCGCTGAGCTTCCCGCAGGAGCTTCCCGGGCGTCCGATGAGCAGGAAATTCTTGACAAACTGCGGCACCCGCGTTATGAGATAACGAAAGAAAAGGGCGGCATTCCGAGTACCATCATCCGAGCGCCGGAGGGTACGGCGTTATAGACAGGAGGACATCCTGCAATCGGATCAACCCAACGAACCCTTCCTACCGGCCCACTCTCGGCCGACATTCGTTCCACCCCGGAGGACAACTATTGCCCCGACCCGCAAGGGAGCTTCCCCTGTCGGAATCCCTGCGTGCGTGAGGACGGCAGAGTGCCGCGGAAACGGAGGAGTCTGATCCTATGGTGAAAACATTCATATTGGACACGAATGTTCTGCTTCACAATCCGGGAGCCCTCTATGCCTTCGAGGACAACGAGGTCGTCATCCCCATGGCCGTCATCGAGGAAATCGACAACCAGAAGAAAAGGCAGGACGAGGTCGGGCGCAACGCCCGCGTCGTGTCCCAGGAGCTTGACCGGATGCGGGAGTCGGGCTGTCTTTCGACGGGTGTGCCGCTTCCCTCGGGCGGAAGGCTGCGCATCGAGCTCAACCACCAGGAGACCGTCAGCGAGTTTCCTCCCGGTTTTGATCCCCGCAAGACGGACAACCGGATCCTCGCCGTGGCCTACAGTCTGAGCCGGGAGCTCATCGGGCGCGTCTTCCTCGTGTCGAAGGACCTCAACCTTCGCGTCAAGTCCGATGTCCTCGGCATCCCCGCCCAGGATTTCTACAACGACAAGATCAATTACCATGAGCTTTACACGGGAGCCGGCGCGGTGGACGTTACGTCAGAGGAGTTCGATGCGTTCTTCAAAGAGGGGCGCCTCGAGTTGAACGGCCGCGGGCCCGGGCGGCCCCATCAGTTCTTCGTGCTGAAAAACCACCTTGCATCCTCCCAGTCGGCGCTGGCCCGATACTACCGCGGGGAGCTGAAGCCGCTTGTCCACGGGGAGAGTACCAACCAGGGCATCAAGGCGAGAAATAAAGAACAGCGATACGCCCTGGAGCTGCTTCTCAACGACCAGGTCCGCGTCGTGACCCTCGTGGGCCGGGCCGGCACGGGCAAGACGCTTCTGGCCATCGCCGTGGGTCTCGAGAAGGTCATGGA
>DATJPI010000348.1:0-8880 GCA_035506495.1 Syntrophales bacterium | reverse complement strand
AGATACGGCGTGGCGACCCAGGCTATTCGGCGGGCTCGAGGCCCCAGACCAAAACGGTCTGCCACGCCGAGATCAAACCATGAAAGACCTTTTATCTAACTGAAACGGATTTTGGAAGACTGAAGTAAACATACAAGACCGAATAAACTGAATAGACCTTTTTGATGCTTGATCCTGATTCCCGTTCTGTGGCAGATTATGCATCGTCTTATGGTGCCCTCAATGCCTTTTGCCACTATCCGGCTTATCGTCGTTGGTCTCGCGGTATTCGCACAGATATACCTCTTTGTCCGCATCCGCAGGTCAATCCGTTCCTCGAGCCGCTCGGACCGCTTCAAGACGCTCGCCGTCATTCTGGCAGGGGCGGCCATATTCCTGATCTTTGCCATGAACGTCTTCATCCTGACGAGACCGATGCTGCAGGTTGATCCGACCCCTGTAGCCGGATTTGTTTTATTCTATCTTCCTGCCATCTGGTCTATCGGGTCGATTTTCTCTGCCCTTCTTTTGCTGTTCCAGGAGATGGCCGGTGGCCTGTTGCAGTTGATCCTTCGGCCTGACTGCGGTCACAAAGCTGAAGCGGCCGGCGCGCCCCTACACCCCGAGCGCAGACACTTTCTCAAGATCGGGGTGGGTGGGCTTGCCGCAGCGCCTTTCATCCTCTCCGGGTACGGCTCTGCCTATGCCGGCAAGTCCTACGAGGTGCATGAGCAGACGCTGCCTTTTGGCTGCCCGTTGCGGGTGGTCCAACTCACGGACATCCACGCCGGCCTCTACATGACCCGCAGGGAAATGCGGCACTATGTGGATGAGGTCATGGCACTTGAACCGGAACTCTTTGTTCTTACCGGGGACTTCGTTTCGAATTCCATCGAGTTCCTGCCGGGCTGTCTCGAAGAGATGGCGCGCGTCCGGGCTCGTTACGGCACCTTTGCCACCCTGGGCAATCACGAACACTGGGTTGCCAGCCTGCGAAGAATACAGGCCATCTTCCTCCAGTATGAGATCCCGCTTTTGCAGAACACGCACCGGGTAATCCGAACCGGGCAGGGGCCCTTCGCCGTTGCCGGGATCGACGACATCCGTTCCGGCCACCCCGATCTCGAGGCAGCCCTGTTCCGGGTGGATCCGGCCATGCCGACGATTCTCCTTTCCCATCGCCCGGAGATCTTCCCCGATGCCGCCAGTAAGAACGTTGCGCTCACCCTCTCGGGCCACTACCATGGGGGGCAGATCAAGATCAGCCTGCCGGGAGGGGATTTCAGCCTCGCCCACCTGCGGACCCCCTATCCTGAAGGGCTCTACCGCATCGATGAGTCCCGCCTCTATGTGAGCCGAGGAATCGGCACGACTTTCACACCCGTGAGGCTCAATGCCCGCCCGGAGATCACCGTAATTAATCTCACCTAAAAGAAGCAACAAGCAGCAAGAACCAAGGATAAACAGCAAAGGGCGAAGGGGCCTCAAGCCTCCAGGCAAGAAAATCCCCCTCCTTCCACCTGGGAAGATTCATTTCCTCAGTCTTCCTCTTCCCTTCGAGGGAGAGGATTGGAGGTGGAGGGGAGTATTCTCCCTCCTCTACGTCTTCCTGCCGCCAAGGGAGGAGAACTCGGGAAAGGGTCAAAAGGCTAATTTGTATAGACAAAGCAGGCCGCGAAGCGGCAGTTCCAATATCGAATTCCTGATATCGTCGCAGGCGGCCTGGAAGAGCGGCAAGGCGAAAGGAGTGAAAAAATACCGCTAAACGAGAAAAAATATTTTCACATCTTTCTCAAGCGCCCCCGATCTTTCGGAAGCCGCGGCAATCGGCCTCAGCGACCTTGAGGGAACTGATAAACTCTTTTATAATGGTACTAATCCGGACACTAGCGCTATTCCGTCATCGGGGATTCCTTGCGGCACATACCTCGCCTTCCTGGCTTACGAAAATTACTGGCCAACCATGACTGCCCAGCTGATTTTGCATTATACCGACATACCCACAAGAAGCGCGACATTCCAGGTGGGCGACATTCATTCAGCCGACAGCTGGATCAGATTATCAGGCGAAACGTCCTTTCGCTGGTCGGCGGCGGTTATACACAAGCTCCCGACCGCGTCGGCACGAGCGGCAACGCAAACATCACTCCAACAGATGACACACCTGATGTAGTCCTCATGTTTTCGGACATGGAGGACTTGTTGCATCCGGTTCCCGAACCTGCCACCATGCTGCTTCTTGGGTTTGGACTTGCGGGACTGACAGGGGTGAGGAGATGCAGAAAATAACCTCGCGCATTCTTAAAAGGAGGAGGGAGGAAGGCAGGGTCGAAAGGCGCTGCCTTTCTTTTTGCCTGCAAAGTCTCTCCTGGACTCCTCTTTCAAAGCGATTGACACGTTCAGCGGTTCATGCCATAGAGGGCCAAAGCGTCTGATCGGGTCAAGAAATGAAGGCTCTGCGCATCCTTATCCTGATGATTGCCATCCCGGTTTTTGTGTCGACCATCGTTGCCGATGCAATCGACCAGGACGGTATTGCGACCCGGATCCTTCAAATCAGTTCCCTCAATGACGATCTCGATCTGTCCTGCCATAAAGTCAAACAGTCCTTCGCGCTGAGCAGCCTGCCATCGCTCGCGGGACCGCTCCCGGCAAGCCCATACACGATTATCCATGTCAGCGCATTCAATGCGCATACGCAGATTCGCTTGCCGTTCTTCCTTCGGCCCCCTCCTGTTTGCTGATTCACCATCCAATGAGTGTTCTAGCTCTATCTGTCTTCCGGCCTTGTGCCGTGAGGCGACATCTTCTGTGTTCACCCGGCTTTGCGGGGAGGAGAACGAGATGTCATTTCTGAAGCGATTGGTGATTGCCATTTTACTGCTCGTGTTGTTGGGGATTCCGTTATTCGCTATGTACTATGACTCGGTACAGACCCTGAACGCCCAGTCGGATGAAGAACAGCCCGTCCAACAGGACAGCCTCGACAGCGCTGGCAGGAAATAAAAACGGAGGTCGTCAGCATGTTCAATCTAGGATTTCCCGAGTTGATGGTGATCCTGGTGATCGCACTCATCGTCTTCGGCCCGGGCAAAATGCCTGAGCTGGGGAATTCGCTGGGGAAAGCGATCAGGGGATTCAAGAAGGCCATGTCGGAAGAAGACAAGGATTCTTCGGATTCCAAGAAGCCGGATCAGCATTGAGAGTTTCCTTCTTTCTCAGGGGGCGCATGGCCGGAAGCTGGGGCACCGGCCTGCGCCCTCCCTCATGTGTGTTGCAGGTTTTCTCGACATGGAATAAACTCGGCATCCTGAACCACTGGTCGCAGGAAGGCAGTCTTCGCGCAGCCAGCTGACGTCGACGGAGTTGAAACGGATGAACAAACGAAACGCCGCGCATCTTCGCATATCTTTTTGCGTTCTCTGCCTGCTGGTTGCTGTGCGTGGCTCGGCACAGGCCTCTTCGCCTCCGATGTCCGATCAGCATCGCTACCTGCGGCAGGGGATCGAAAAGGCTTTCAACCTGGAAGTTTCCAGCGCGGAAGCCTTCTTTCAAAAGGCCGTGGAGACGGATCCGGAAGACCCGACGGGGTATGCCTTCCTGGCGGTAAACCAACTGATCCGATCTGAGTTGAGCTTCGATCCGAAGCAGCGGGAGGCGAGTCAGGAGGCCATGCTGCGTTATGTCGATGAAACCCTGGCACGGGGGGATAAAAGAGTCGGGAAGAATCCCAGGGACAGTCGGGCCCACTTTGCCATGGCCGTGGCAAGGACGGCGAAGTTTCGCTGGGCTCTGAGGCAGAAGCGGTATTTCACGGCGGCCGATGAGGCGTACTGTCTCTGGTCCAGCCTGGAGACGGTGCAGCGAGTGGATCCGGAGAATTACGACAGCTATCTGCTGACGGGCATGATCCGTTACCACATCGACCATCTACCCGATGTGGCCCGCTTCTTTTCTTCTATCTTGATCACACAGGGGGACAGCCGGAGAGGACTTGCGGATGTGGAGCTGGCAGCCACCAGGGGCGACCTTCTCAGAGAGATCGCACAGTCGGAGCTCATTTCGGTGTACCTGAATTTCGAGAAGCAACCTGCCCGGGTCCTGCCTCTTGCACGGGAGCTGCAAAAAAAATTCCCCCGAAATTACAATTTTTCCTTCGCCCTGGCCAGTATCCTGTCGGAGCTCAATCAATTCAAGGAGGCCTTGGCCATCGCCCGGGAGCTCGAGAAGGGCATCGCCTCCGGCATGCCGCCTTTCGCACCGCAACTCCAGCCCCGCTACGAACAGCTCCAGGGAAGAATATTTTTCGCCCAGGGTGATTATGCGAAAGCTGCGGACTGCTTCCAGAAATCTTTAATAGACACCTCTGACTATAATGCCCGTGTGAGAGTCTGGTCTTACGTGCGCCTCGGAATGATCTGCGACGTCCGAAACGAACGGCAACAGGCAATAGATTACTATTTGATGGCCCTTGGTATTGACAGTGGGGAGAGTGTCGCAAAAGTGGAAGCCAGAAAATATCTGAAAGCCCCTTACAAGCCGCCGCCCAAATCCTGACATTAAAACCTTCCAAAAAGCTCCTTACATCGATTTTTCTCTTTCCCTCGTCGGCTTTATCCATATAATCTATAGAAGTAGCTTCCAGCACTGGAATACAGATCACCAACAAGGAGGAAACCATGGTCGAAGACTGGCTGGCAAATGCCTATAACGGAATGTCGCGGCGGGAGTTTCTGGCAAAGGTTGGCGTGGCGGGAGTCGGCCTCGCGGGGTTTGCCATCGCGGCAACCCCGGTGGCGGGAAAAGTCATCACGACCGCCTCTGAGGGTCTTACTGTTTCGGACGGCACGGTGCTCTCCGGCGGGTTCCAGGTTCCCATCTATGAAGCCCGGCCTGCGGCGCCGGGGAAATACCCGGTCATCGTGGTCATCCCCGAGGTCTTCGGGATGCACGAACATATCCGGGACGTAACGCGCCGCTTTGCCCGGGAGGGATTCCTGGCCGTTACCTTCGAGCCCTATGCCAGGGAAGGGGGCGTGCTGAACCTGCCTGATCTCGATGCAGTGAGAAAGGTCGTGGATCCTGTCCCTGACGCCCGGGTCATGGCCGACCTGGATGCCATCGTGGACTGGGCCAAGAAACAGCCGTCCGCACAACCCGACCGGATCGGGATGACGGGGTTCTGCCGCGGTGGGATGTATACGCTCCTCTATGCGGCACGCAGCAGCGAATTGAAGGCCGCCGTCTCCTGGTACGGCCAGCTCCGGCCCGCCCTGACGCCCGGTGTGCGCACGGTGGGTCCGCTGGATGTGGCGGCGAAGATCAACGCACCCGTCCTGGGTCTTTACGGCGCCGAGGACCTGGGCATCCCCGTGGCCGATGTCAAGACGATGGAAGCGACGATGAAGGCGGCAGGCAAGACGGCCCAGTTTGTGATCTACCCCGGGGCACCGCATGCCTTTTACGCCGACTACCGGCCGAGCTATCGTGCCGAGGCCGCCAGGGATGCCGGACGCCTCTGCATCGCCTGGTTCAACAAGTATCTCAAGGGATAGGGTTGATCACGCATCCTTTCGAGGCATGCGCTTTTAGAGAGTGAATATGAGACGCAACAAGATCAGAGAACTGACCCCGAGAGCCGTGGCGATTATTTTCATCCCGGTTCTGCTGATTATTGTTCTTGTGGGCTGGGGGAGCTATCGTTTCCTGCAACCCATGCCCCCCAAAACGCTCACTATGACGACGGGCATGGAAGGCGGCTCCTTCGTTATCTTCGGAGAGCGCTATCGACAGATCCTGGACCGTGACGGGATTCACCTGAAACTGCTTCCTTCGACGGGTGCCGTAGAAAATCTGCGGCGCCTGCAGGATGAGTCCCAGTCCGTTGATGTGGGGTTTGTCCAGGATGGCATGGGCAAGCCGGAGGATGCCCCGAACCTCGAATCTCTCGGCAGCATCTTTTATACTCCCCTATGGGTATTTTACCGCGGCGATGAAACGCTCGATGATCTCTCGCAGCTCAAGGGCAAGCGGGTCAGCATTGGCCCGGAGGGAAGCGGAGTGCGCAAAATTTCGCTCGACCTGCTGAGGGCGGCCGACGTGACGGTTCCTCCGACGATCCTGCGCGAGTACCCCAACCCCGAGGCAGGGAAAGCGCTCCTGGAAGGCAAGGTGGACGCGGTCATGACCTTCGGCTACACCGACAGTGCACTCGTCACGCAGCTGATTTCTGCTCCAGGCATCAAGCTGATGAGCCTGAGCCAGGCCGAGGCCTACTCGCGGCTCTTTCCCCACCTGTCGCACGTAATGTTACCGAAGGGCATTCTCAGTCCCTCGAAGCGATCCCCTTCCTCCGATATCCACCTGCTGGCGCCCACGACCAATCTGCTGGTGCGAAAGGACCTGCACCCGGCCCTGGCGTACCTTCTCATGAAGGCCGCCGTCGAGATCCACGGCGGGGCGGGCTGGGTCCACAGGGCGGGGGAGTTCCCGTCGATCAAGACACAGGATTTCCCGATCAGCGAGCAGGCGCAGAGATTCTTCCGGTCAGGAGGTTCCTGGCTTCACGGCTATCTGCCCTTCTGGGCGGCCACCTTTGTCGACCGCATGCTCCTGGTGCTGATCTCGATCGGGATTGTGCTGGTCCCCATGATCGGGATCCTGCCATGGGTCTATACCTGGCGGAACCGCTCGAAGTACTATCGCTGGTACCGCGAGCTCAGGCAACTCGAGGAGGAGCTGAAAGAACATCAGGTTCCGGAACGGGTCGAGGACTACCACACGAGACTGGATCGAATTGAGGACGGCGTCAACCGGATTCACGTGTCGGTGGCCTTCTACGACGAGGTGTTTATCCTGAAAGAGCACATTGAGATGGTCCGACAGAAGCTCCTCCGCCTGATCGATCCGGCGGCAGGATCCGATCTGCGGAAGCCATAGACGAAAACATCGGGCGTGAGTTATTCCCTTCGAGCGGAACATGGTTGTCACCCATCAGAGGCAACGGATCCGGTCCATCCTGAGATCCCTGCGGCACAGGAATTTCCGCCTTTTCTTCGGTGGCCAGGCGGTTTCCCTCGTCGGCACCTGGATGCAACAGATCGCGATGAGCTGGCTCGTTTACCGTCTGACGGATTCACCCCTTCTTCTGGGTGTGGTCGGCTTTTCGAGCCAGATCCCTACATTTGTCTTTGCTCCCATCGCCGGCGTCTACGCGGACCGGCTGAACCGTTACCATCTGCTGATCGCGACCCAGACCCTGGCCATGATCCAGGCTTTCTCCCTGGCTTTCCTCACGCTGACCGGGATCGTGCAGGTCTGGCACATCATCTCCTTGAGTTTGTTTCTCGGTTTTGTTTATTCTATGGACATTCCCGTTCGGCAGTCTTTCTTCATCGAGATGCTCGACCGGAAGGAGGATCTGGGAAACGCCATCGCTCTGAACTCCTTTCTTTTCAACGGGGCGAGACTCATCGGACCGTCCGTCGCGGGGGTCATGATCGCATTTACGGGCGAGGGGATATGCTTTCTTCTGAACGGGATCAGTTTCTTTGCCATCATCCTGGCCCTCCTGGCGATGCGGATTCCGAAAAAGGAAATCTCCGTCCGGCATACGCATCTGAAAGAGGGTCTTACGGAAGGGTACAGGTATGTCCGGGACTTCATCCCTATCCGGTACATCCTGCTTCAGCTTGCACTGATGAGCTTTATGGGGATGCCTTATGCGGTATTGCTGCCTGTTTTTGCCAGGGACATCCTCCTGGGCGGTTCCCACACGCTCGGATTTCTCATGGGGACATCCGGGCTGGGGGCGCTCACGGGAGCGCTTTTTCTGGCATCGAGAAGGACGGTCGTGGGGCTGGGCCGCTGGATTGCTGTGACCTCCGGCCTGTTCGGGGCGGGGATCATTGCCTTTGCCGTTTCGAAGGATCTTCCTTTTTCAATGGTCATGATGTTTGTGACTGGCTTTGGAATGATGGTACAGATGGCGTCGTGCAACACGATCCTCCAGACGATTGTCGATGAGGACAAGCGCGGACGCGTCATGAGCTTTTTCGCGGTGTCTTTCATGGGGATGGCGCCTTTCGGGAGCCTCTTTGCAGGGTCGCTGGCTTCCGTGATCGGTGCGCCGGGCACACTTGTCATCACGGGAGTCTGCTGCGTGATCGGGGCGGTTCTGTTCTACAGGCGGCTGCCGGAGATCCGCAGGCACATCCGTCCCATTTACCAGAAGATGGGAATCCTGCCGCAGATGCCTTCGGCTTAGGGGAACCCGGCGTTGCTGAGGCAGGGTTGAATATTCCATGTCGTCGAATAGAACTGGAGGAGAGCGATGGAACTGGAAGCAGCCGTGAGAGGCAGAAGAAGCATCCGGAAGTTCACCTCGAAAACCGTCCCCGGCTTCGTGATCGACGGGATCCTCGATGCCGCCCGGTGGTCACCTTCCTGGGGAAACACGCAGCCCTGGGAGTTTTACGTGCTGACCGGCGAGCCTTTTGCCGCATTCAAAGAGGCCAACAAGCGGAGGCTGGCGGAGGGACTGGCCTTCACGCCGGATATCCCCATGCCGGAGGTATGGCCGCCCGCGCTCAAGGAGCGCTACGGGGAGCTGGGAAAGGGGCTGCTGGACATGCTGGGGATCCACCGGGACGACAAGGAGGCCCGCGGCAAGCTCCTCGAGAGCATGGCGGGCCTTTTCGGTGCACCCTGCCTGATCGTCGTCTGTGTCCACCATGATGTGCTCATTGAGTACGCCATGCTTGATGTGGGGCTCGCTGTGCAGACGATCTGTCTGCTTGCTCATGACAGGGGCCTTGGTACGTGCATCATGGCTGCTGTGGTGCGTTACCCCGATCTGCTGAGGAACACGGCCGCTATCCCCGGTGACAGGCGCATTGTCGC
>DATJPI010000347.1:0-6047 GCA_035506495.1 Syntrophales bacterium | reverse complement strand
CAGATCAACATCCTGGCGGACAGCCTCGAAGGAATGGAACGGGAAATGGCCAAGGCCATGGCCGACGTGCTCTCGATGCCTGCCAAACGATACGAGCGAAAACGACACGGTGAATCTGAATTCCTGAAGCTGTTCTGCGAGGCCCCCCCATGCCAGTGCTTTGACGAACAGGGAACCGTCCTCGCAGACCTTCCGGGCATGCGCCTGATCGACATCTCCAAGGGCCAGGATCATCCAATCAAGAACTACACCGTTGTCTTCGCCCCGCGGGCAGGGCACCACTCCAACATCGCCGAGCGCGTTGCCCTGTACATGAGAGACCAAGGACTCGGCCGCATGGCGATCGTGGAGCAGAAATGCGCCCAGGAAATTCCCCTCTACGTGGGTGGAGAGAGGCACCACGAGGGGTTCGATGGACAGGTGGAGCAGTACCGCACGATACTCGAAATCCTGAAAGAAAAAACGGGGCAACCTTCGCATCTCGTGGCCATATGCCAGCCGGGCCCTCTTCTGATGGCAACACTCATCCTGTACCCACACCTGGGAAAAACCTTCGGCTCCGCAGGGGCACCCATGAACACGGATGCCGAGAGGGGATTTCTCTCCGATTTCGCACGGGCCATGGGAGAGTCCTATATCGATGTTCTCACCCGGGCCCTGGGCAGCCGCGTACCGGAAGGGCTTCCCGGCGAAGGCAGGGATGTATATGATGGCCGCCTGCAGGTCCTCGGGTTCTACATCCTGGGCATGCCGCAGCATTTCTCCAACTTGAAAAAGCTTCTCGCGGATCTCCGGGACGGCAACGAGGAGACCGCCAGCCGCCAGATGGCCTTCTACCAGTGGTACAACTACAGCCATGATTTCCCGGCAAGCTTTCTCCGGGATACGTACAAGAAGGTTTTTGTCCGAAACGAGCTGATCCGCGGCACGATGACGATCCAGGGACGACAAATCGGTGTGAAAGACTATCCCCCGTCGATCCCCATCTGGGCCCTGGGTGGAACACAGGACAACATTGCCCCCTGCGGGCAGGCCATCGGCCATATCGAGCGGATCAAAGACATCCAGCAGGAGGACAAGCTCGTTTTGTGCTGCGACGCCGGCCACATGGGACTGTTCCGGTCTCGAAGGGTACTCGAGGCATACTACAGCCGCATTGCCCGCTTCCTCGTCGATCGAAGCGATCGTTAAAATGCGTCCTTTTTTATTGTCAGGATGCACCATTTTCGTGTATAAATCGTTATGGCAGTGATCGCTTGATATTCCCGTTCACCGTCGCCGATGTGAGCCTCAACAGACACATTCTCGCCTTCCATACTCGTGTTCGATCGTTGCCGCATGGGTCGCCCTTCCGGGACCCTTCCGACCGTTGATTGCAGAGCCGCATCTCATGTCACATTGCGGCATATCGTGATGGTAAGAAGGGGCAATCTCATGATATATAATTAAATAACTATTTGATATTATATGTTTAATATTTATGTTGGCCTCCCTTTAAAATATTTTGTTGCAATGCAACATTTTTCTTGACAAGCCGTCGCGGGTGCATTACACTACTTTTACAAAATTAAACCACCCAAGGAGGATTTACACATGGACCCGAAGCAAGTAACCAAGCAGACCTTTGATTTCTACAAGTCAACCTTCGAGAACACTTACAACGCGATGGCGATGCTCCAGGAGCAGAGCCAGAAGATGGTAGAGATGTATCTCGATCAGACACAGGGATTCCCCGAAGAGGGCAAGAAGGCCGTCCAGGAGTGGATCAAGGCCTACAAAAAGGGCAGCCAGGAATTCAAGGCCGCCGTGGACGAGAGTTTCAAGAAGGTCGAGGACTTCTTCGTTGAGGCGGCGAAGGCCGCGAAGTAAAGAACACCAATGTCGCCAAGGAGGGATAGAAGATGCAGCCCAAGGAAATGCTCAAACAGATGATCGATTTCAACAAGGCCGCTTACGAGAACGCCTTCAAAAACATGAACCTGCTCCAGGAACAGATGGAGAAGGTGATCAACATTTACATCGATCAGGCCGTCGGCGTATCTGACGAGGGCAAGAAGGCAGCCAGAGAGTGGGCCTCGATGTACAAGAAAGGCTATGATGACTTCAAGAAGCTTGTGGACGACAACTTCAAGAAGATGGAATCCTTCTTCCAGGAGAAGAAGTAGCCGCAGGTGCGGGGATCGCGATCGATCTAGAGGAGGAAAGGATCGATGATGTATCCGTTTGTGCGTGTTCCGTCGAAGGGACTCGTAGGGTCCCTTCTCAACCTACCGCTCAAGCCCGCAGAGCTCAGCCTGAAATGGGTCCTGTCGTCGGCAGAACTGGCAAAGGCCTCGCAGACTTATATCAACGGGGTCTACAGCTACTATTTCGATTTCATGTCCCCATACTGGGTGGCGCTCAACTCCTTTCAGCGGACCGAAAAGAAGAAGCTCGTGAAGCACCAGCCGCAGGAAACGGCACGGGACTATCTCGAGCTTCTCCATTTCAACATGGAAATCGCCAGAAAGGGCATGCTCAGCACGATGCGGTCGATGAACCAGTTTCACGCCCGCGAAATGCAGAGACGCTACTCCGCCTGGCTCAACACCCTCTTCGACCGCGAGGGAGAGGACATCGCCGAGCATGCGGAGCGCCTCTCCCACCTCGTGAAACTGCTCACCTATGAGTATCCGAAGGCCATCCGCGACATCGAGCCCGAATTCGGTTTCCACTTCAACGATGGCGGTTACATCAAGGCGGCCGAGACGGACCGGTTCATCCTCTACCAGGTCCTGCCGTGGAAGAAATGCACCGAAGTCCGCAAGGGCGGAAAACCCGTTCTCATTATCCCGCCCTATGTGCTCGGGGCGTCGATCCTCTGCTTTCTGCCCGGCGAAGACAAGAGCTACACGCACTGCTTTGCCAATCAGGGGATCCCGACCTACATCCGCATCATGAAGGACATCAGCGAGACCCCCGCCGTCCAGACAATGACCGGGGAAGACGACTGTATCGACATGAAACATTTCTGTGAGGTCATCCGCGAGCGTCACGGCAAACCAGTCACCCTCAACGGATTCTGCCAGGGCGGGTTCGTCGCCGCCCTTAACCTCCTGTCCGGCGAGCTCGATGGCCTGGTGGACGCCTTCATCACCTGTGTGGCCCCCATAGATGGCACACGAAGCAAGGCCCTCGTGGAATATCTCGAACACATCCCGCAGCGTTTCCGCGACCTCGGTTACGCCGGCAAGACACTGCCGAACGGCAACCGAATCGTCGACGGCAAGGTCATGAGCTGGGTCTACAAGCTCAAAAGCATGGAGCGTGAAGCCCCCATTTTCACTTACTACCGGGACCTCTCAATGTTCAACCGCCCGGACCTGGAGAATATCAAGATCACCCCCACAGCCGCCGCATTGAACTACTGGCTCATCTATGAACGCAACGACCTTCCCATCGGGATCACCCAGCTGAGCTTCGATTCCTTCACCAAACCCATCGCAAGCGACGGCACGCTTCCGGTGACACTCTTCGGAAGACCGCTCAATTTCAAACGCTTGCAAGAGAAGGGCATCAAGTGGCTGCTCTGCTATGCCGAGGAAGATGACCTCGTAGATCGGGAAGCGGCGCTGGCGCCTGCAGATTATATCGACGTCGAGGTGACCGTGTTCCCCAAGGGTCACGGTGCCATTGCCACGTCCTGGTCCCTGCCGACCTCCGAATGCGCCCTGCATTTGCGTTTCAAAGAAGGCTATCGGGGACCGGTCCGTTATCAACTCGACCTGGACGGCCAACCCGGCTGCCTGACCTGCGAAATGGAAAATCAGATCCCGTCGTGAATGGGAACGGATTCTGCAATCCAACCCCCGAAAAAATAAGGAGGAAAGACCCCATGGACAGGAAATTTCTTGAGTTCTGGGGAAACTTTCTGCTCAATGCCGCCAGGGGACAGGAGCAGGCGGAAAACCTCAATCGCCTGGTCCGGGATGGATTCAAGACCTTCGAGCAGCAGCTGAGCCTTTTCCAGAAGCTCTATGGCCTCGACAAAAAGCCCGACCCATCCACTCCGTACGCGGAGATGTGGGCGACAGCCGCCACGGATTTTACAAAATCCTACCAGGAATTCCTCGGGTTTATGGGGATGGTGTCGCGGGAAGACTACGAAGCGCTATCCAGGGAACACGAGACCCTGAAAAAGAAATTCGCCGCCCTCGAGGATAAACATCGTCGCAGCAAGGCAAAGTCCGTCGCAAGCGAGATCGATCCCGCCGAGGTCGTCAAGGGGTTCGAGGGTCTTATAAAAAAGCAGGCAGAGCAGTTCCAGGATCTGATGGCATCCTACAGCAAGCTGTACGATACGGAGAAATCCGGCAAAGAGTCAGCGGAAAACCGCCCCTGTCAAGAACCGAGTGAGAAAGGTTAGATGATGAGCGAAAAGGAAAAGACATCGAACAGCGCGCAGAATGTAGTGTTCGAGGATTGGGTCAAGGCCCAGACCGGCGCCTGGGAAGAGGCCTGGAAGCGCACAGCTCAGGTCTGGCAGGTCCCCCTGGATGCGGTCCCCTCTGTCGTGGGTGAACCCGGGAAGGGGCCGAATCCGGAGGAGATCGGAAAGGGCGTTCTCGAATTTTTCCAGACCCTGTCCGCGATTGCCGGCGCACCGAAGCCCGGCGACTTCCAGACTGCCAAAACGGTCCCGGACATGATGCTCAAGATACTGCAGCCATTCTGGGGGTATTCCATTAAACTACAGAAGCAGTGGGCGGAGATGACGGGTGCGACGGCCACCGGGGAACCGGAGAACATGGCCGAACTCGTCAAGCAGATGACGAAAACCTTCTACGAGTCCCAGGCCGAGGATTTCCGGAAGATCCTCAACATCCCCCAACTGGGCCTGAACCGCTACTACCAGGAGCGCGTCAACAAGGCCATCGAAAAGGCATCGGACTACCAGTCGGCCCTGACGGAGTTCCTGCAGCTGCTCATGATCCCCGTCGAGAAGTCCTACTACGGCGTCCAGGAGGAAATCGCCAAGATGGAAAAGGAGGGCAAGGCGGCCATCAAGGACTCGCGGGCCCTCTACCAACTGTGGATCCAGAAGCTCGAGGACCACTACATGGCGCTGCTGCGCTCCGACGATTATATGAACACGCTGACGGAAACGCTCAACAGCCTCCACGAATTCCGCGCCGCCCGCGCGGAGTTCTTCATGGATCTGCTGCAGAACCTGCCCATCCCCACCAACAAGGACATGGACGAGCTGTACAAGGACCTGCACATCCTGAAAAAAAGGGTCAAGGAGCTCGAGAAAAAGGTGAAGCGAAATGGAAAGTGAGAAAAAGACCCGTCTCTCCGAAATGATGGCCCCCTACGCCATGGCGGCCGAGCTGATCATGGCCCGGGTTGCCGGTGACGCAGCAAAATTCCACGATCAGGTCCGCAAAGCCAAGGAAGTTCTCCTGAGCCCGCTGGAAACGGATATTGCCGTGACCCCTTATGATGTGGTCTGGGAAGAGGATCGCGTCAAGCTGAAACATTACAGGGCCCGGACGGAACCTTTGCTCAAGACGCCTCTGTTCATCGTTTACGCCCAGGTCAACCGGGAGACGATGCTCGACCTGCAGCCGGGCCGGAGCGTCGTGGAAACCTTTCTCAACGCCGGCCTTGACATCTACATGCTGGACTGGGGCTACCCGACTCGCAAGGACCGGTACCTCAACCTCGACGACCACGTCAACGGCTACATCGGCAGTGCCGTAGACTACATCCTGGAGGAACACGGCCTCGACAAGCTCAACGTCATGGCGATCTGCCAGGGCGGCACCATGTGCGTCATGTACGCGGCCCTGCACCCGGAAAAGGTCAAGAATCTGGTCACGACGGTCACGCCGACGAACTTCGACCACGACGCGGGACTGCTCAACGTCTGGGCGCGCTCGCTGGATCCGGACAAGCTGGTGGCTTCCTACGGGAACATCCCCGGCGATATCATGAATCTGGGGTTTCTGCTTCTCAACCCGGCGCGACTCATGATCGACAAGTACGTGGGGCTTCTGGAGAACATC
>DATJPI010000346.1:0-3740 GCA_035506495.1 Syntrophales bacterium | reverse complement strand
CCCAGAGTGACCGGCGACGTCGGCAAGGCCGGCGTGGCCATCGACTCCGTCGAGGACATGAAGGTGCTCTTCGACGGCATCCCGCTGGACAAGGTGACCGTCTCCATGACGATGAACGGTGCCGTGCTCCCCATCCTCGCGGGCTACATCGTGGCCGCCGAGGAACAGGGCGTGAAGCAGGAGCAGCTCGCGGGCACGATCCAGAACGACATCCTGAAGGAGTTCCTCACTCGCAACACCTACATCTACCCGCCGCAGCCTTCGATGCGGATCGTCTCCGACATCATCGCCTACTGCTCCAAGCACATGCCGCGCTACAACACGATCTCCATCAGCGGCTACCACATCATGGAAGCGGGCGCCAATTCGGTCCTCCAGACGGCCTTTACCCTCGCCGACGGCAAGCAGTACATCCGAGCGGCCATCGACGGCGGCCTCTCCATCGACGATTTCGCGCCGAGGCTCTCCTTCTTCTTCGGCATCGGTATGAACTTCTTCATGGAGATCGCCATGCTGAGGGCGGCCCGCTACCTCTGGAACAAGACGGTCAACGAGTTCAAGCCGAAAAACCCCCGCTCCACCATCCTGCGGACCCACTGCCAGACCTCCGGCTGGAGCCTCACGGAGCAGGACCCCTACAACAACGTCATCCGGACGACCCTCGAGGCGCTCGCGGCGGCCCTGGGCGGCACTCAGTCGCTTCACACGAACGCCCTGGACGAGGCCACTAACCTCCCGACGGACTTCTCGGCCAGGATTGCCCGCAACACCCAGATCATCATCCAGGAAGAGTCCCAGGTCTGCCACGTGGTGGACCCCCTGGGAGGTTCCTACTTCATCGAGGCCCTCACGGGTGCCATCATCCGCGAGGCCGGCAAAATCATGGACGAGATCGAGGCCCTCGGCGGCATGGCCAAGGCCATCGAGACGGGAATGCCGAAGCTGCGAATCGAGGAGTCGGCGGCGCGCCGCCAGGCCCGAATCGACCAGGGCAAGGATGTCATCGTCGGTGTGAACAAATACCGCGTGAAGGATGAGGCGCCGGGAGAAGTCCTGGAAATCTCGAACACCGTGCGCGACGAGCAGATCGCCCGGCTGAAGGACATCAAGGCCAAGCGCGACGGCGCCGCCGTCAAAAAGGCCCTGGAGAATATCACGACGGTCGCCGAGAAGGGCGGCAACCTCCTGGAAGCCACCATTGCGGCAGTCAGGCTTCGCGCCACAGTCGGCGAGGTGAGCGATGCCATGGAGAAGGTCTTCGGCCGCTATGTGGCGACGTCTCGGATGATCTCCGGCGTTTACTCCTCCGAGTACGGAGACAGCGACGTGATCAAGGACCTGCAGAAGCGGACCGCGAACTTTCTCAAGGAGACGGGACGCCGCCCGAGGATGCTCGTGACGAAGATGGGCCAGGACGGCCACGACCGCGGCTTCAAGGTCGTCGCCACGGCCTTTGCCGACCTCGGATTCGACATCGACATCAGCCCTATGTTCCAGACGCCAGAGGAGGCGGCCAAGATGGCCCTCGAGAACGACGTCCACATCGTGGGGGCCTCGAGCCTCACGGCAGGCCACAAGACGCTCATTCCCGAGCTGATCCAGAAGCTCAGGGCATCGGGCGCAGGGGAGATCCTGGTCATCGCTGGCGGCGTCATCCCCCCGACGGACTACGACTTCCTCTACAAGGCCGGCGTCGTCGGGATCTTCGGGCCGGGGACCTCAATCCCCGACTCGGCAGACAAGGTACTCACCCTGCTGGAGCAGAAGTACCTGAAGAAGAAGTAGCAGCGAACCATTGCCGGGGGGAGCTTCCCCCGGCAATGCTGCAGTGGACGATCTCTTCGTATCCGGGACAGGGTGATGACTCAAAAGGATATCGACTACTACGTCCAGGGTGTTGTCAGCCGGAACCGGCTGGTCATGGCGAAAACGATCACCCTGATCGAGAGCACACTGCCGGCCCACAAGGAAACGGCCCGGGCCGTCATGGATGCGTTGCTCCCCCACACCGGCAAGGCCGTGCGCCTGGGGATCACGGGCGTGCCCGGCGCAGGCAAGAGCACCTTCATCGAGAGCTTCGGCATGATGCTCACGGAGAAGGGACTGCGGGTGGCCGTGCTGGCCGTGGACCCGAGCAGCCCCCGGACGGGCGGGAGCATCCTGGCCGACAAGACCCGCATGGAGAAGCTCTCCGTCAACGAGAGGGCCTTCATCCGGCCCTCCCCTTCGGGGGGTACCCTCGGCGGGGTAGCGCGCAAAACCCGGGAGACCATGATGATCTGCGAAGCCGCGGGCTATGATGTCGTCATGGTGGAGACGGTGGGCGTGGGTCAGTCGGAAGTCGCCGTGGCCTCCATGGTGGACTTCTTCCTGGTTCTCATGATCGCAGGTGCCGGCGACGAGCTCCAGGGGATCAAGAAGGGCGTCCTGGAGCTGGCCGACGCCATCACGGTCAACAAGGCCGATGGTGACAACATCGATCGGGCAAAGATGGCCCGGCAGCAGTACGCGACGGCCATGCACCTGCTCTCGCCGCCATCGCCCGACTGGAGCACGCCGGTACTGATGTGCAGTTCGCTCACTGGAACCGGTCTTGCGGAGATCTGGGACGTGGTCCTGAAACACCGGAAAATCATGAACGACAAAGGGGAACTGGAGAGGAAGCGCAACGAGCAGTCCCGCCTGTGGATGTGGGCCCTGGTCAAGGAAGGCATTGAAGAGTGGTTTTACAAAAATGCCCAGGTCGTGAACCTCCTGCCTCTCATCGAGAAGGAAGTGGTCAACGGAAAGATCACAGCCACATCGGGGGCAGCCAAGATCCTCTCTTTTCTAGAGAATTACAGCCTTACCATAACATGAAGGAACCAGACAAGTCAGGAGGTCTATCAACATGAAGATTACGCGTGTCGATCACATCGGAATCGCAGTCAAAAGCATCGCCGAATCCCTGAAGTTCTATGAGGCCCTGGGGCTGAAATCCGTGGGCGTCGAAGAGGTGGCGGAACAGAAAGTGCGCGTGGCCTTCCTGCCCATCGGCGAGGCCGAAGTCGAGCTGCTCGAGTCCACCGCACCGGACGGACCTGTGGCCAAGTATATCGAAAAGAATGGAGAAGGGATTCAGCACGTTGCGCTGCGCGTGGACAACCTCGAGGCGGCACTCGCAGAACTCAAGGCCCAGGGAGTGCGGCTCATCGACGAGAAACCCCGCTATGGCGCGGGCGGCGCGAAGATCGCTTTCGTGCACCCCCGCTCCACGGGAGGCGTGCTGCTCGAACTGAGCGAGAGGAAGTAACCCCCGCAAGAACAGAACCAGAGAAAGAAAGAGGTGAGGAGCCGTGACGAACAAAGAAAAAATCGAACTCATGAGGGCCCGCGAGAAGAAGATCGAGCTTGGCGGCGGCGCCAAAGCCCTCGAGAAGGTGAAAGCCACGGGGAGACTGACGGCACGCGAGAGGCTGGCCCGCCTCTTCGATGAAGGCACCTTCGTGGAACTGGACAAGTTCGTGGAGCACCGCTGCGTAAACTTCGGCATGGACCAGACGGAAGTCCCCGGGGAGGGTGTTGTGACGGGGTACGGCATGGTGAGCGGCCGGCTCGTCTTCGCCTTCGCGCAGGACTTCAGCACCATGGGCGGCTCGCTCGGCGAGATGCACGCCGCCAAAATCGTTAAATGCCAGGAGCGCGCTCTGTCGGCGGGTGCCCCCATCGTGGGTCTCAACGACTCGGGTGGCGCGAGGATC
>DATJPI010000345.1:0-5996 GCA_035506495.1 Syntrophales bacterium | reverse complement strand
TGTTGACAGGCGTTCCTGACTGTGTTTTGTCCTCAAGTGGCAGGGCATCCTCTTGAGGGTCCAGACGCAAGAGATGTTCCGTTCCATCCATCGGGAATAACGATAGATGATCAAGAGACCGCTCCCCATTCTTCTTCTTTTTTTCATCGGGGGTATTATCCTCGGATACACTCTTGAGATTCCCCGGTCCTGGACCCTGGGATCCCTTGCCGCTGGCTTTGTTCTATCGCTTCTTTTCTCTCTTGCCCGCCGCCGTGCTGCCGCGTTCTGCTGGGTCGGATCCTGTTTTTTCGCCCTGGGCATCCTGGGAATCAGCATGACTCTGTATGATGAACCGACACCGGATCATATCGTGCACTGGGCGGAAAAAGGAAAGGTCGTTCTCGATGGGGTGGTATCAGAAAACCCCAGGGTCTCCGAGGACAGGACATCGCTCGTTCTGGAGGCCGCAAGAGTTTCAGGCGCGGGTTTTTCGGAGGGCGTGCGCGGAAAACTCCTGCTTTCGATCGGAAAGAATACGCATCTGTTCAAGTTCGGGGATCTCATCCGGACGGAAGTGCACCTGAGGCACCCCCGGAACTTCCAGAATCCCGGGGCGTTCAACTACGAACGTTACCTCCGGCTCCAGGGGATCCGGGTGAGGGGCTTCGTGAGCGACCCCCGGAAGATCATCCTGATCCGCGAGGGTCAGGGCGATCCCGCAAGGCAATCCCTGGAGCGTTTTCGGACCCGGATCCGCGATCGCATCCAAGACCTGGCCCCCTTCCCGGAAGGAACTCTCATCCAGGCCATGACCCTCGGGGAGCAAAGCGAGATTCCCCGAGACATCCAGGACCGATTCAACCGGACGGGCACCTCACATATCATCGCCATTTCGGGTTTCAACGTAGGTATCATCGCCCTGATTGCTTTCTTCCTTGTCCGGATGCTCCTGAAAACCTCGGAGCACCTGCTCCTGCGCTTCAACATCCAGAAGCTCTCGGCACTGTTCGCCTTCGCGCCAGTCGTCTTCTATGCCTTCGTCGCCGGGCTCGGCATGTCCACGGTCAGGGCCCTGCTGATGACCCTTGCGCTGCTGGTCACGATCCTGATGGGCCGCGGCAGAGATCTCCTCAATACTCTGGCGCTCGCCGCCTTTGCCATCCTCGTGCTGTCCCCCTCGGCTCTATTCGACATCTCCTTTCAGCTTTCCTTCATGGCCGTGGCGTCGATCCTGCTTTTCATGCCGGGTATCACAGAGCGATTGACGGTATGGAAGAACAGGACGGATAGACGTGTTGTGCGCCTGGCAAGGAAGACCGCATCCGATCTTTTCCTCTTCATCGCCGTCACCGTTGCGTGCACATTGGGCACCTTGCCCTTTATTGTTTACTATTTCAATCGCATCTCCAACATTACCCTCGTGGCCAATCTGCTCCTTGTTCCGATTCTCGGTTTTGTCGTCCTGCCCCTGTCCATGTTGCTCATCATCGTCGCCCCGTTTTCCGATATCCTCTCCGCCTGGCTGATCGACTTGACCACGGTGCTGACCCGCTTTTGCCTTGATCTCAACGACTGGCTTGCCGCTCTGCCGGGATCGTCCTCGATCATCACGACCCCCACCATTTTTGAATTGGCGGCCTACTACATCTTTCTGTTCGCAGGAGCCCTGCTGATGGGTCTGCCCGGCCGCAGCGCCGCGGATCCCCTCTCCCCGCGCAGCCGGCGGAATCTGGCGGCTTCCATGCTGCTGGCCATGCTCTTTCTTGCGGGAGACGCTGTATGGCTCCACGACAAACTGGAAAATCGCGACACCCTTCGCGTCACCTTTCTCAATGTGGGTCACGCCAGTGCCGCCCTAGTCGAGTTTCCCGGTGGCAAGCGGATGCTTGTCGACGGAGGCGGATCCTATGACGATCGATTTGATACGGGCCGTTACGTCGTCGCCCCGTTCCTGTGGCACAAGCGTATTGGGACGATTGACACGATCGTCCTGACACACCCCCATCCGGACCACGTCAACGGCCTTCCTTACATCTTGGAATATTTCGATGTAAAAGAAGTCTGGACGAATGGGGATGAGGCTGTTGTCGACTGGGGAGCCGTCCTTGTAGACAAAATGAGACAGAAGGGTATCACGCCCCGGATCCTCACCTCGAAATCGGCGCCGATCGACGTGGGTGGCGTAAGCGTCAGCATCCTCAACCCTGTCAACGGCACGCCTCCCGGGGAGGATCTCAGCGATCGCGAGATCAACGAACGGGCACTCGTTCTCCAATTCAGATGGGGCGATACGGCGTTTCTGCTGCCATCGGACATCGGAGAGGCGACTGAAGCGGTGCTTGTCGCCCGCCGCAGAGGACTGGCAAGCAAGGTGCTGCTCGCCCCGCACCACGGCTCGGCCTACTCCGGCTCAAAGGCCTTCCTTAAGGCCGTCCGACCAGAAACGATCGTCATCAGCACCGGCCGACCCATTCGCGATGATGTCCTCGAGCGCTATCGGCAGACAGGAGCCGCCATCTTCCGCACGGACGTGCACGGCGCTATCTGCGTCACAACAAATGGCAAGGGATACGAGGTTGTGCCTTTCAAAAACCCATGATTTGTATTGCCTTTCAGGGGTTAATGTGTTAGCAATGCAATTTCAAATTCTGCTGTTGGATGTGATGCCATCATGAAGATCATCACTGCCGTCAGGGGTTTCAAGGACATCCTGCCGGGCGAATCGGAAAAATGGCAATACGTGCAGGGTAAGGCCCGGGAAATCTTCGGGAATTTCGGGTTTCGGGAGATCATCATCCCCATCCTGGAGAAAACGGAGCTCTTCAAACGCTCGATCGGCGAGGCGACGGATATCGTCGAAAAGGAAATGTACACCTTCACGGACCGCGGGGATGAATCTCTGACGATGCGGCCCGAGGCGACGGCCTCGATCATGCGGGCCTACCTGGAGCATACCCTTTATGCGTCGGAAACCCTGGTGAAGCTCTTCACCATCGGTCCCATGTTCCGCCGCGAGCGGCCCCAGAAAGGTCGGTTCCGCCAGTTCAACCAGCTCAATGCGGAACTGCTCGGCTCGACGGATCCGCACGTAGATGCCGAGGTCATCCTGATGCTCATGCACTTCCTGCGCGGCGTTGGAGTTGCCGACGCGCGGCTCGAGATCAATTCCCTGGGTTGCCCGGCGTGCCGCCCGGCTTTCCGGGAGGTGATCCACACGTATCTGTCGCAGAAAAAAAGCGGCCTTTGCGAAGACTGCCAGAGGCGCCTCTCGACCAACCCGCTACGGGTATTCGACTGCAAGGTGGAAGGATGCCGGGAAATAGTGGCAACAGCGCCCCTGCTGATTGATTTCCTGTGCCAGGAGTGCCGGCATCATTTCGGTGAGGTTCAGTCAAGCCTGAAGCGTCTCGAAATCCCCTTCACGGTCAACGCACGGATGGTCCGAGGTCTGGACTATTACACGAAAACAGCCTTCGAGGTGACCTCGGGCTCTCTCGGCGCCCAGAACGCCATCGCCGGCGGGGGACGCTACGACCGGCTCGTAGAGGATCTGGGCGGCCCGCCAAGCCCCGGGATCGGCTTTGCAGTTGGGTTGGAACGGCTCCTGGCTGTAGCCCCCATCTCCGACGAGGACGTCATCCGGGCGCCCCATCTTTTCATCGCCGCTCTCGGGACAGAAGCACAGGACTACGGCTTTGTCCTCTGCAACCGCCTGCGAATGGCGGGCCTTTGGATCGAGACGGACTACGGAGCACGGAGCCTCAAGAGCCAGATGAAGCGCTCCGACAAGCTGGGATGCCGTTATACCCTCATCTTGGGCGAGCGCGAACTCCAGGAAAAAAAGGCCCTGCTCCGGGATATGAAGGACAGTGCCCAGCAGCCGATCAGGCTCGAGGATGCGGAAACGGCTCTGTTGAATATGTTGGGGAGGTAAGACACTTTGTCCGACTTCATATCGAAAATCAAGAGAACTCAATACTGCGGGCATCTCTCGGCTGCCGATGCGGGAAAGGAAGTGGTCCTCATGGGATGGGTGCACCGCCGCCGGGATCATGGCGGTGTCATCTTCGTCGATCTGCGCGACCGCGAAGGGATCGCCCAGGTGGTATTCAACCCCGAGGTGCATGCGGATTCGCACCGGGAGGCCCACCGCATCCGAAGCGAGTTTGTCCTGGCCCTCAAGGGAACCGTGCGCCAGCGCCCCGAGGGGATGGAGAATCCCGACCTGTCGACGGGCGAGATCGAAGTCATGGTCAACCGGCTCGAGATCCTCAGCGAGGCGAAGACGCCCCCCTTCGTGCTTGACGCCGAAACGGAGATTTCTGAGAACATCCGGCTCAAGTACCGCTACCTGGACCTGCGCAGGCCCGAGCTTCAGCGCAATATCATTCTGAGAAGCCGCGTGGCGGCCGCGACACGAGAGTACTTCATCTCCAAGGGGTTCCTCGAGGTGGAGACGCCTATGCTCGCGAAGAGTACCCCCGAGGGGGCCCGCGATTATCTGGTGCCCAGCCGGGTGAATCTCGGGACGTTTTACGCCCTGCCGCAGTCCCCGCAGACGTTCAAGCAGCTCCTGATGATCTCGGGCTTTGACCGATACTTCCAGATCGCCAGATGCTTCCGTGACGAGGACCTCCGTGCGGACCGTCAGCCCGAGTTCACCCAGATCGACGTGGAGATGTCCTTCATTGATGAGGAAGACATCATCACCACCATGGAAGGCCTCATGGCCCACATTTTCAAGGCGGGCACGGACCGGGAGCTCAAGACGCCCTTCCCGCGGATCACCTACCGGGACGCCATCGAGCGCTACGGCCGCGACAACCCCGACACTCGCTTCGCCATGGAGCTGCGCGATGTGACGGAGATCGTGAAAGACTGCGGCTTCAAGGTGTTCAACGAAGTGGCCGCAGCCGGCGGGATCGTCAAGGCGATCCGCATCGAGGACAACCGGCAGCTCTCCCGCAAGGACATCGACGGCCTGACAAACTTCGTCTCCGACTACGGCGCCAAGGGCCTTGCGTGGGCCCGCGTGAACGCCGACGGTTGGACTTCGCCCATCGTAAAGTTTCTCAAGCCCGAAGAGGTCGAGGCCCTCAACAAGGCGATGGAGGTCCGCGAGGGAGATTTGATCGTTTTTGTGGCGGACAACCCCGGAATCGTCAACGACGCCCTAGCAAACCTGCGCATCCATGTGGCCCGGAAGCTCAACCTGATCCGGCCCGACCAGCTTGCCTTTACATGGGTCGTCGAGTTTCCGCTGCTGGAGTACAGCGACACGGAAAAACGCTTTGTGGCCAAGCATCACCCCTTCACGTCCCCTGTGGCCGAAGATTTGCCGCTTCTGGACGCGGACCCTGCCAAGGCACGGGCCCGGGCCTACGACCTGGTCCTCAACGGGACGGAGATCGGCGGCGGCAGCATCCGGATCCATCGCACCGAGGTCCAGCAGAAGCTCTTCCAGACCCTGGGGATGAGTGCGGAGGATTCGCGCAACAAGTTCGGATTCCTGCTTGACGCCCTCGAGTACGGAACGCCGCCGCACGGGGGCATCGCCTTCGGCTTTGACCGTCTCATCATGATCATGACGGGCGCCCCGTCGATCCGGGACGTCATCGCCTTCCCGAAAACGCAGAAGGCAACCGATGCGATGACCGACGCGCCCTCGAAGGTGAGCATCGAACAACTCATGGAGCTCTCGCTAAAGATCGTGCAGTAACCTATTTATCTATTGACAAAGGCGGGACGATTCTTTATTGCAGTCACAGAGAGGTTGGAATGGTCATGATCATCGGGAACATCAACCGCCGTATCGAAATCAGCCCGGTCAACGCTCGCCCGACGGCGGCGGAACCGAGGCCTGTGATCGGGCTGGCCCGGAATGGTCCCTCCATGACAAGTTGAATCCATTTTTTGAACGGAAGAGACAGGGAGGGAACAGCAAAGAGTTTCCTCCCTTTTTTATTCATAACAGGACCGGGACATCGAACGCTGTCCGGCCATTTGTGCATGCA
>DATJPI010000344.1:0-2724 GCA_035506495.1 Syntrophales bacterium | reverse complement strand
CAGCATCGGCGGTATCATGGCCCAGTTGGACAAGACGTTTCCCACCATGGACTGTTCTATTTGAATCCTCGGGCCGAAGATGACGGATGCCGGTCGGCATCCCAAGATCACGGTGCTGACACAGAGCGAAGTTAAGGAGATCACGGGCTTCGTGGGAAACTTCCACGTCAAGGTCCTCAAACGCGCCCGCTACGTGAAGGAAAAGGAGTGCACGGCCTGCGGCGATTGCACGCAGGTCTGTCCCGTTGTCGTCCCCGACGAGTTCAATATGGGATTGAGCTCCCGCCGGGCCATCTACTCGCCTTTCCCCCAGGCCGTTCCGTCGGCCTACGTCGTGGACATCCGGCACTGCCTGGGCCACAACCCGATCATCTGCGGCAAGTGCATCGAAAAATGCGCCAAACGCTGCATCGACTTCAACATGAACGACGAGGAGCTCTCCTTTGACGTGGGCACAATCATTGTGGCCACGGGCATGGAGCCCTTCGATCCCAAGGACCTCGACGAGTACGGTTACACCCGCCACGAGAATGTTCTCACAAGCATGGAGTTCGAGCGGCTCATCAATGCCGGGGGGCCCACTCACGGTCACGTGATCCGGCTCACCGACCGCAAGACGCCCCGTTCGGTGGCCTTCATCCAGTGCGTGGGATCTCGCTCGCCGCAAAGGGGCCGAGCGTACTGCTCGAACATCTGCTGCATGAACACGGTGAAGAGCGCCATCATGCTCAAGGAGCACTATCCGGAGATGGAGGTGAAAGTCTTCTACATCGACATCCGGGCCTTCGGCAAAGGCTTCGAGGATCTGTTCCGGAGGAGCAAGGGCATGGGGGTCCGCTACATCCGAGGGCTGCCGGGTTCCGTCAGGCAGGATGCATCAAGCCAGGAACTTGTCCTTACCGTGGAGAACACGGCGACCAATGAGCTGGATACCCACCGGGCCGAAATGGTGATTTTGGCCGTGGGGCTGGAGCCCCCGGCGGACATGAGGCATATTCAGGAGATGCTTGCGCTGCAGAAGACCTCCGACGGGTTCTACCTGGAGGCACACCCGAAGCTCCAGCCCGTCGATTCGGCCTCGCGGGGGATTTTCTTTGCGGGCTGTGCGGAGAGCCCTAAGGACATCAAGGATTCCGTCACGCAGGCATCCGCCGCGGCCGCACGGGCCATGCGCCTCATGAACCCCGGGGCTCTGACCGTGGAGGCCATCACGGCCGAAGTTGACGAGGAGCTATGCAATGCCTGCGGCCTGTGTGCAAAAGTTTGCCCCTACAAAGCCATCCTAGTGGACAGCAAGACCAAGATCCCCGCGAAAGTGACGGAAGCGGCCTGCTCGGGCTGCGGCACCTGCTCGGCGGAATGTCCCGTTGGTGCCATCCGGATGAACCACTTCACCGATGCACAGATCGCGGCCCAGATCGACGCCATCCTGGCGGAGCAGCCGGATAAACAGGTGCTGGTATTCGCGTGCAACTGGTGTTCTTACGCCGGAGCCGATTTTGCCGGTGTATCGCGTCTCGCCTACTCTTCGGGCAGCCGACTGATCCGGACCATGTGCTCCGGCCGCATCCACGAAAAGTTCATCTGGCGCGCCTTCGAGAAGGGCGCCCCCGTCGTCCTCGTATCGGGCTGCCATATCGGCGACTGCCACTACATCAATGCGAATCAATGGACGGAGCGGCGCGTCAAGCGCATCTGGAAGAAGATGGAAAAGCTCGGCCTGCGCCGCGAACGGCTCGGGCTCGAGTGGATCAGCGCAGCGGAGGGCATTCGCTTTCAGAAGGTGATGGACGACATGGAGCGCCTGCGACAGACCGTTACGGCCGAGGAAATCGAGACAACGCAAAAGTTGCTGCGGAAAGAGCAGAGCAAAGCGGCCCGCAAGGAATGAAGGCCCTATTCATGCTCTCAGGGTCGCAACAAAGGTGTTGAAAGGACGGTCTGTGAGCCTTCATGGATTCTCCGACTGACCCACGTCAAGCCATTCTGCCAGCATGGAAGCATGCTCGGGCTCCAGGTAACGGGTAGAATAAAGGAATACACTCGCCGCTGACGTCGTGGTCCGTGCGATATCTCGGAACTCCTCCAAGCCATCCATGCGTTTCAGATCATTCAGAACGTCCTGGCGAGGGAGGTCAAAGGGGGGCTGCGTGAAGAGTTCCAGGGGAACAGGCCGAGTATAGTCTGAGGAGTTTTGTCGAACAACTTCTGCGATGAGCCGCAGGGGATCACCCTGCTTCCTTAGAAGGATCGCTGCATACGTCCCGGTCATAAAGTGTGAGGAGTAGCAATATCGCGAACCATCACGGGCGACGAGCTCGATCAGATCTTCATGGGTGTCGAGGGCAAAGTTCAAAAGGTTTTCGAATTCTTCCGCTTGCAACGGAGGGCGACATTGATCGATCAAGCGATGAAGAATCTCGGAACTCGAAATGAGCCGGCCGGCCTCGCTTTCCTGCCGGATCATGGAAACGACAGCTTGCGCAACGTTCTCCGGTTTCATATCGGCGTTCGTCTCAACGAGCGTCTCCTCCTTCTTTCCTGATCGCCCTGCTCCCCTCACGGCAGAAGCTTCCGCTTTCCCAGCTCCCCGGCAACCTGACTGAGGCCGAGTTTGCGATACGTCTGCTCGGTCGGAGCCCCGGTGGCTCGGTCCCAGCCCAGCTCGCTGTAGAACATATCCGCGGCGAGCTTGATGTCGTTGCGATCCATGTGAATCGTCCC
>DATJPI010000343.1:0-5212 GCA_035506495.1 Syntrophales bacterium | reverse complement strand
GTGTTGAACGAGATCGTCACCGACGGGAACTGGCCGGAGTGGTTGATGGTCAACGGGCCCGCATTGTTGCTGAACGTCGTGACGGTGTTCAGCGGCACCAGCTGGTTGGCCGAGGACCGTATGTAGAGCAGCGACAGCAGCGCAGGGTCCCGCTGGTACGATGGGTCCAGCTCCATGATGACCTGGTACTGGTTGTTCGGGGCGTAGATGGTCGAGACCTGTTCCTGGCTGTACGCGGCCTGAAGGGCGTCTTCGACCTGTTGGGCCGTCACGCCGTGGGAGGAGGCCTTGTCCCGGTCGATGATGACGTTCACCTGAGGGTTCTTGATCTGGAGATCGCTCGTGACGTCCTGGATGATCGGGATCTCGGCCATCTTCTGCTCGAGGAGCACCGCGCTTCTGTAGAGCTCGTCCGTGTTGGGGCTCTGGAGCGTGAACTGATAAAGGCTCTTCGTAAGCCGCCCGCCGATGGTGATCAGGGGCGGGTTCTGCAGGAACATCCGGATGCCCGGCACCTGGGAAACCTTGGGCATAAACTCCCGGATGACCTCGTCGGCGCTCAGCGTTCGTTCCGGGCGATCCTTGAGGCGCATGAAGATGCTGCCGATGTTTCCCGTCGGCGTGGAGCCGCCGGGGCCGATCCTGGACATGAAATCGGCAACATTCGGATCGCTCCTCACGATATCGGCCAGGGCCATCTGGTGCGCCCGCATCGACTCGAAGGAGATGCCCTGCTGGGCTTCCGTGAATCCCAGAATCCGCCCCGTGTCGTCGTTCGGGATGAATCCGTAGCCTCTCGGATAAAAAACAAAGAGCAGGAGGGTGACGACGAGAATCAACCCGTTGACAAGCATGACCGTCCGGCGGTGCCGGAGGACGAACCGAAGGCTTTTTTCGTAGCCGGCGCGCATGCCGTTGAAGAAGCGCTCCGACAGCTTGTAGAACCTGCCATGACCTTCCACGTTGTTGCGCTTGATAAACCGGCTGCAGAGCATGGGGGTGAGGGTCAGGGACACGAATCCCGAGACGAGAACGGAGGTGGCGATCACGATGGCAAATTCATGCAGCAGGCGGCCGAGGATGCCCGGCATGAAGAGCACCGGGATGAAGACCGCGACAAGCGAGAGGGTCATCGAAAGGATCGTGAACCCGATTTCCCGCGCTCCCGAAAAAGCGGCCTCGAGCACGCCCTCTCCCATCTCGATGTGCCGGACGATGTTTTCGAGCATAACGATGGCGTCGTCAACGATGAACCCCACGGCCAGGACGAGTGCCAGCAGCGAGAAGTTGTCGATGCTGTAGCCCACAAGATACATGACGGCGAAGGTGCCGATGATCGACATGGGCAGGGCGAGGCTCGGGATGACGGTGGCCGAAAGATTGCGGAGGAAAAGAAAGATGACGAGCACCACGAGACAGATGGAGAGGAACAGGGTGAATTTCACGTCCGCAACAGAAGCCCGGATCGACTCCGAGCGGTCGTAGAGGATGTTGACGTCGACGGCGCCCGGCATCTGCTGCTGGAAAACGGGCAGAAGTTTCTGGATGGCATCGACAATCTCGATGGTATTGGTTCCCGGCTGCCGTTGAATGGCAAGAACGATGGCCCGCCTGTCGGTGAACCAGCTTGCGATCCTGCTGTTTTCAACGCTGTCGATGACCCTTCCCAATTCCCCCAGGCGCACCGGGTTGCCGTTGCGGTAGGTCACGATCAGGGGCCGATACGATTCGGCATTGTACAGCTGGCCCGTCGACTGGATGGTGAATTCGGTGTGAGGCCCCTGAAGGGTGCCTGTGGGGAGGTTGACGTTGCTATCCTTTACCGCGCTGACCACTTCATTGATGCCGATGCCCCGCGAAGCCAGGGCATTCGGATCGAGCTGCACCCGGACCGCGTATTTCTGGGAGCCGTAGATCGCCACCTGTGCCACGCCGCTGATCATGGAAATACGCTGTCCGATAAGGGTGTCGGCGTACTCGTGCACCTGCGAGAGCGGCAGAACCTGCGAGCTCACGGCGAGGTAGAGGATCGGCTGATCGGCCGGGTTCACCTTCTGATAGGCGGGGGGACTCGGCAGATTCGGGGGCAGGAGGCGGGCGGCCTTCGAGATCATCGCCTGGACATCCTGGGCCGCCGCGTCGATATCGCGTCCCAAGTTGAAGACGAGCGTAATTTGCGACACGCCCTGGGCATTCGTCGACGTCATGGAATCCAGACCGGCAATGGTGGAGAACTGCCTTTCGAGGGGAGTTGCCACAGACGAGGCCATGGTCTCCGGGTTGGCACCGGGCAGATTGGTGGTCACATTGATCGTCGGGAAGTCGACGGTCGGGAGATCGTTGACGGGCAGAAGCCGATACCCCACGAGACCGAACAGCAGGATGGCGATCATGACGAGGGTCGTCATGATCGGGCGACGAATGAAGATGTCCGATATGCTCACGGTCTATTCCTTGACGTCTTGAGGCTTTGCCGCCGGCGCGGCCGCGCCGGGCTGACTGCCCGGGGTGTCTTTAATCTGGACTTTCGCACCGGGCTTGAGCATGAGCATGCCGTCCGTGACAATTTGTTCACCGGGCTTCAGGCCCCCCTCGATGATGGAGTCGTTCCCGTAGGTCCTCGCTACGACAACCGGCCGGACCTCGGCAGTCTGGTCATTTTTCAGAACATAGACATACGTTCCCATCTGCCCCATCTGGACCGCCTGCGACGGAACGGCAATGGCATCGGTCTGGAGGTAAAGAAACAACGTTACGGATATGAACTGCCCCGGCCACAGGCGCCTGTTCCTGTTTTCAAACAGCCCTTTCAGCTTGATGGTACCCGTGGCCTTGTCCACCGTATTGTCAATGAACGCGAGGGATCCCGTCTCCGGATCCTTTTCCTGCCCGGGAATGATCGCCTGCACCTGGAGCTTGCCGGCCGCCAATCGTGCCTTGATCTCCGGGAGATTCCTCTCCGGTACGGCAAAGGTCACATAGATTGGATTCACCTGGTTGATCGTCACGAGGGAAGCATCGTTTGCCTTGACGACGTTGCCGTTATTGATGAGCATGCCGCCCGCAATCCCGTTGATGGGGGACCGGATCGACGTGTACTCGAGCTGCAGCCTGTTCGTCTCGACCAGTGCGCGGTCAGCCTTCAAGGTGGCTGCCAGCGCTTCATCGTTGGCAATGATCTGGTCATAGTCCTTGACGGGCACCAGTTCCTCTTTCATCAGGTACTGGTAACGCTTGACATCCTCCGTAGATTTTCTCGCCAGCGCCGTGTCCTTCGCGAGATTGGCCTCGGCCTGCTTCAGCGCTGCCTCGAAGGGACGCGGGTCTATTTTGTAGAGCAGGTCGCCCTTGTTCACATACTGGCCTTCCTTGAAGTGCACCCCGACGATCTCGCCATTGATCTGGGCCTTCACGGAGATGGTATTGTAGGCCTCCACATTCCCAATGGAGACAATCTGGAAAGGAACGTCCTTTGAAACCACTGCCGCCACGCTGATCGGTACGCCTGCAGTCCTGTTCTTCTCGGCCTTCCCGGAGGAACAGGATGCCATGAAAAGAAGTGCCAGGAGCAGAGCGCCGAAACGAAGAGCCCCTTCTCCGATATATCTGTCAATGGAGTTCATGCGTCTGACCTCATGAATAATTTAAGCACTCCCGAATCGCCGTGCGGCCTTTCTGCGTGCAAATCGATTCTACGTTTGTCGAAACGCAAGATTTGATTTCCCACGACGATTCCCCTCGCGTTATCTTTGTCAATAATGACAAAAAGGTTACGGACAGCCATCCGTAACCAATTGACATATTAATACTTTTTACTATTCATCCCCGTTAACGGGCTCAGGCCCGTGCACTTTCGATCTACAGAGAACCTCGTGAGCCCGCTTCTGTCTTCCCTACCCGTGCATAAACCATGCACGATCAAGGTGGCCGCTATGCTACCCTGTCGGGTGAAAGGATGCAATGAAAATTCGGGGGCATGGAGAACTCGCGGTACATCGGAAAGCGCGGGCATTGCCAAGGTGATCGCGTGATGAAAACAGGCAAGGGCCAAACATCGGCCCTTCGCCTCGATTCTCCTGTGCTTCCAGGCGGTTAATCGGGGCTGTGAATTTCATCTGCCCAAATTCAAAGACGTGATTCAAGGATTCCTTGCCTAATAGTTTTAGAATTACGAAATCAGGGGACCCCCTATATCAAATCTCTGTTCCATCTCATTACTCTGATCCTAGAACGATACTTTCGAGACCCGCGCATTTGCGCTCTGTCCCTGGTGCGGCATGTTTTCCGTTGAGTTTCGGAGCGGATGCAGGATGCGTCTCAAATGCCGGCGATCGCAGAGCCGTGGTTCCTGGCGTTCAATGCCGGCATCGAGATTTATCCGGTCATGATACCTGAGGACTTAGCCAAGGCCGGCAGCGCGATCGACAAGGCCGTCAAGAAATACACCTGATCGACGAGCGGCACCCCATCGGGAAGCAGCGAGTGTTTGATTATCACTTTCTCCGTCATCCGTGGATGTCGGCATCTGCTTGTGGTTTGATTCTCACGCTTTGCGATGCGTGTGAACCCTTTGGCATAGCTTCATTAAAACAGGAGTAGGCCAATGAAATCCAGGTCTATTACGCAGGACGCTGTTGAAACTGACGGGGACAAGTATTCGGTTGTTCTGGAAAACGGGCGTGTTCGGGTGCTCAAGTACCACGATAAGCCCGGGGACAGAACGACACAACACGCTCACCCTGACTACGTATTGTACGCGGAGTCCTCATTCAAGCGGCGACTGACATTTCCTGATGGGCGGAAGCAGGAAGCTGACGTCAAAGCGGGAAGTGTTGTCTGGATGAAAGGCCATATCCACATCGGCGAAAACATCGGGGATACGAATACGGAGGTCATCATCATCGAGATGAAAGATGCTCATCCCGTCCTGTCGACCGCCCCTTCTTCACGCCCCACGGGTTGGCGCATCCTCGGGTTCGGCAAACATCCCGAAATTGCGGCCGCCGTTCAGGAGAGACTCCGTTCGCTCGGCTTCCAGGCGACCACCTTCGTGCTCACGAACGATGACGCTGGGGATGCGCGGCTGGCGGCGGAGCTGAAGCGAGCCGAGTACGACGGCGTGGCCATCGGCGGCTACATCAACGGACAGGACGCCGTGAATTTCCCTGCCACGGAAGAGACCACAGCCTGGTTCAATCGCATTCTCAACATC
>DATJPI010000342.1:0-19224 GCA_035506495.1 Syntrophales bacterium | reverse complement strand
CCAGCGCGCCGGATTTCAGTTTCGGGTTGAGGTCCTGTGCGGGGATCGCCTTGAGACCCGAGGCGCAACCGCCCAGCAGGGCCAAGCCTAGTACGACAACAAGCAGCTTGATCATATTTCTGACCATATGTAACCCTCCTTGTGGATAAATTGACAGTACTTGGTTTGAAGCTATTCAGACAGATGCATGAGGTCGAGTGGTGTCTCGTTTCATGAGACACAGGACTCAAGATGAGTTATAATACTGCATAGGTCTATGAACCCGACCTGCTGGAAAGAAAATCAGGAATGGTGAAATATCCACTGGAGAGTGTCTCCTCCGCTCTCCCCCTCGAACTGACGAAAGACATATATAAAAATTCCGCGGGAAATTCAATCATTAAATGCCGGTCGTTAAAAAAAACACGCAGCGCCGCTGCGGCCCATTTTCTGGACATTCTTCGTTATTTCTGCCAGAATATTACATCCTTTGTCCCATCCACAGCCACGAAAGGAGAAACCATGGCATGAAGGTGATCGCATTCAACGGCAGCGCCCGCAAGGACGGCAACACGGCCATACTGCTCAACACCGTTCTCGATGAGATCAGGAAAGAAGGCATCGAGACCGAGCTTTATCAGCTCGCTGGGAAGAAAATCCAGGGCTGTATTGCCTGCTACAAGTGCATGAAAAATAAAGATGCGCGCTGCGCGGGGCCGAAGGACATCATCAACGATTGCATCGAGAAGATGATCGAGGCCGACGGGATCCTGCTGGGCTCCCCCACCTATTTCGCCGACGTGTCGGCCGCCACACGCGCCCTCATCGAGCGGACCGGCTATGTCGCCCGTGCCAATGACTACATGTTTAAGCGCAAGGTGGGAGCAGGCGTCATCGCCGTGAGGCGCGGAGGGGCCATTCATGCATTCAACTCCCTGAATCTCTTCTTTTTCTACCAGCAGATCATCAACCCGGGTTCCAGCTACTGGGCCTTCGCCATCGGCCGCGACCCCGGCGAAGTCCTCAACGACGCCGAGGGGATCCAGACGATGAAGACGCTGGGGCAGAACGTGGCCTGGCTGCTCAAAAAAGTGCGCAGGTAGATCCCGCGCAGCGATCTATTTCGTCCCCATTGAAATCGGGTCCGGCGGCGATTATACTGAACATAAAAACAACGATCGCGAAGGAGCCCAAATCATGTGGACGAAAAAGATTTTTTCCCTTCTTCTGATATTGTTGTCCCTGCTTTCGATGATTTCCGCCTGCGCATCGACAGGGCCGGGGGATAAAAACCCTTTCCGGTACGAAAAGACGACTCTGCCGCCGGACCACAAGCTTCCCCCAACTTCCGGCGGCCCTTAGGAGAGACAAGAGCCCACGGGAGTTCGTTTGGCGAACAGGTGGCGTATTGCATTTTCTTGGTTGAACCATCGGTTCCCTGTTGACAATAGCGAAGGCTTCTCATATATAACCACGAAACAAATGAGAACCTTCGTTTCTTTTTTACAAATAAGCCGAATGGAGGGGATCGGTGATGTTGGAAATGGAAAGTCACGAAAAGTTCAAGGCCGTCCATGATCTGATGCACGAGATGGTCGAGATGTGGCAGCGGGTGAAGGACCTGGAGGCATCCGATCGCGACCATCGACAGGAGATTGAGGCACTCCGGGCGAGCGATGCGCGCCTCCGCTGTGTCATCGAAAAGCTTCCACTTCGTTTCTTCTTCAAGGACTCCGCGCTCAACTACGTTCTCTGCAGCGATGCCTATGCCCTCGATTGGGACATGAAGCCCGATGAACTGACCGGCAAATCGGACCGTGACCTTTTTACCGCGGAAGTTGTCGAGAAATTGGCCAACGTCGAGTACGATGTGATCCACACAGGCAGGATGGAGATTGCCGAAGAAGATCGTCTCGTCGCCGGACGGGAAATCACGGTCCTCGCGATCCGTAAGCCCATCATCAACGGAACGGGAGCAACGCTGGGTCTTCTCTGCGTGTTATGGGATATCACGCAAGACAAAAAATTGAAGTCAAGCCTGCAAAGCCGGATTCACGAATTGGAGGGTGCCCTGTCGGAGAGAGTCGGGCAGGTGGAATCGCTGAAATCCCAGCTCGAAGCGGCATTGGCGGAACATCGCGAGAAGGCGGAGCTGTTCAGCCGCCTTCGACAGGATCTCGAAGCCGAGATCGCGGTACATGAGGATGAGATCCAGCGCAAGATTGCCGATCACGCGCAAAAAGAGCAGGAGTTCGGCCAACAGCGTGCCCGGCTGGAAGGCGAGATCGCATTGCACAAGGATGAGATCCAGCGCAAGATTGGCAATCATGCGCAAAAGGAGCAGGAGTTCGACCAACAGCGTGCCCTGCTGGAAGGCGAGATCGCATCGCACAAGAATGAGATCCAGCGGATGACCGCCGACCATGCCGAGCAGGTGGAGAAATTCGATCGGCTGCGGGCAGAAATGGAGACCGAAGTCCTCGCTCGTCGCGAGGAGATCCACCGCCTGAGGAACGAGCTTCAGAAAGAAATGTTTGAGCGCGGACAGGCCGTTGAGGCCCTGAAGAAATCCATCACCCATTCCCAGGAGCTGTTGGATTCCGTGCAGAAGACCGCGGGCGCCGAGTAAGAGAATGTCGCGCGCTCGGATTCGCTGACAAACCCCGATCATCGCAATCCATGAAGGCAGGACCAAAGGTTCTGCCTTTTCTATTCATGGAGACCTGAAAATGCATTTGCATTTCGATACGGGCTCATCTATCCTAAATCTCAGGAGGAGCCGCCCAGCTTGATTTGCAGCCGGCGGATTCCGATGTCCGGCGATCCAACCTTTTCAACAGCGATCCATCACGGAACAGTCGCACGGGTTGCTGAATCTTACCCGGAAGCGCCATACACTCCATTCCGGCCCGTTTCACACCCGTCTTTCTAATCTCTTCAACCAAGAAGGAGAAAAATCCATGGCAGGCAAATCGGAGACGATCAAGCTTTCCGTCAACGGAAGGGAATATGCCGCGGCCGTCGCAGGCGACACGCCGCTTCTCTGGGTCCTGCGCGAATGCCTGGGGCTGACGGGCACAAAATACGGCTGCGGCATCGCGCAATGCGGCGCCTGCACGGTTCTTGTCAACGGCGCCGCCATCCGTTCCTGTGTCACCCCCGTTTCCTCCGTGATCGGCAAGGACATCCTCACCATCGAAGGCCTCTCAACGGATCGATCCCATCCTCTGCAGAGTGCATGGATCGAGGAAGACGTGCCGCAATGCGGCTATTGCCAGTCCGGGCAGATCATGGCCGCCGCGGCCCTGTTGGCCCGGAAGAAGCAGCCGAGTGATGACGACATCGATACAGCCATGTCTGGCGTGCTGTGCCGTTGCGGGACCTACCAGCGCATACGCCGCGCCATCCATCTGGCAGCCGCAATTTCTGCAAAAGGGGGCAAACCCCGGAGCCCGAATGTCTATAAAACGCAAGCCGTCCCGGGCGGATGCCTCGTCCTGGGCTTTCATGTGCCTGTCCGCCGCGCATCCTATGCGACAGGCGCATCTCCACAGGCCTTTGCCCCCAATGCCTTCATCCGCATCGGCGAGGATGAGACGGTGACCCTCGCGGTCAACAAATCGGAGATGGGACAGGGGGTCTTCACCGCCCTGCCCATGCTGATCTGCGAGGAGCTCGAGGCGGACTGGAAGAAGATCCGTGTGGCATCGGCGTCCACAACGAAGGAGTACCATCACACGATCTGGGGAGTTCAGGGGACGGGCGGAAGCACCAGTGTGGCATCCGAATGGGACCGGCTGCGCGAAGTCGGTGCAGCGGCGAGGGAGATGCTGATTTCGGCTGCTGCCGCCATCTTTCCGGCTGACCGGCCGGAGTGCCGGGCTGAAAACGGTGCCGTCATCCACATGCCTTCAGGGCGGCGTCTGACCTATGGTCGGCTCGTTGGGAAGGCCTCGGAAATGGAGCCGCCGGAAGACGTATCCCTGAAGCAGCCGAAGGATTTCAAGCTGATCGGGAAGCCGGCGCTCAGGCTCGACACTCCCGAAAAAACAGACGGCAGTGCCCTTTTCGGCCTCGATGTGAACCTCCCGGGCATGCTCACGGCCCTCATCGCACGTTCCCCCGTGTTCGGGGGAACGCTCAAGAGCTTCGACGCGGAAAATGCGAAGGCCGTGCCCGGTATGATCGACGTGTTCGAGATCCCGTCGGGGGCCGCCGTTATTGCCGAGAGCTTCTCGGCCGCAAAGAAAGGCCGCGATGTCCTCAAACTGACCTGGGATGAGGGCGAGGGAGGCAGACTTTCAACCGACGCCTTGCGCGACGAGTATGCGAAGCTGGCCCAGAAACCGGGTACCGTGGCCAGAAAGGAAGGCGACGCGGCAAAGGCAATTTCGAAGGCGACAAGGCAGCTCATCGCGGAGTACGATGTCCCCTATCTGGCGCACGCGCCGATGGAGCCGCTGAACTGCGTTGTCGATCTCAGGGAGCAGAACTGCGAGATATGGACGGGCACTCAGGCGCAGACCATGGACCAGAAAAGTGCAGCAAAGATCCTCGGTCTCGAGCCCGATCAGGTGAAGATCAACACCATGTACCTGGGCGGCGGCTTCGGCCGCAGGGGAAGCAAGAACTCCGATTTTGTCTCCGAGGCGGCCCATGTGGCCAGGATACTGAGAAAACCCGTCAAGGTGATGTGGACGCGCGAGGACGACATCCGGGGCGGCTACTACCGGCCCCTGTGGTACGACCGGATCGAGGCGGGCCTGAACGCAAGCGGCCATCCCGTCGCCTGGAGACACACGATCGTCGGCCAGTCGATCCTTGCGGGCTCACGCTACGAGGCGAGCATGGTCAAGGGGGGCATCGATGAAACGTCCGTGGAGGGCGCGGCGGATCTGCCCTATGCGATCCCCAATATCCAGGTTGATCTCCACACCCCCAGCCTCCCCGTCACGACCCTGTGGTGGCGCTCCGTCGGCCACTCCCACACGGCCTTTGTCGTCGAGAGCTTCATCGACGAGCTGGCCCACGCGGCCGGGAAGGACCCCTTCGAGTTCCGCAGGGCACTGCTCGGCGCCGCCCCCCGCCATCTCAAGGTGCTCGAGCTGGCGGCCGAGAAGGCCGGTTGGGGCGAAGCGCTCCTCCCGGGCCGGGGCCGGGGCATTGCCGTGCACAAGTCCTTTGAGAGCTACGTGGCCGAAGTCGCCGATGTGTCCCTGGTGGACGGCAGGGTGAAGGTTCATCGCGTCGTGTGCGCCGTCGATTGCGGCATGACGGTGAATCCCGGCATTGTTGCCGCGCAGATGGAGTCCGGGATCGTCTTCGGTCTTTCGGCAGCCCTCTACGGGGCCATCACCCTGAAGGACGGCCGGGTGCAACAGAGCAACTACAGCAATTACCCGATCCTGCGGATGAAGGATATGCCCGAGGTGCAGGTGCACATCGTGCCGAGCCGCGAAGAGCCAAGCGGGATCGGTGAGCCGGGCGTGCCGCCCATCGCCCCGGCAGTGGCCAATGCTCTCTTCATGGCGACGGGCAAGCGTATCCGCAGGCTTCCCATCAGCGCTGAAGCGCTCAAGACGCCCTGAGCGGCACATACGAATCGTCCAACCAATAAGGGGGAATGGATCCGGATGAATGATCTCGAACTCTTTGAAGAAATCGTTCGGCTGGCCAGGGGCAACACCCCCTGTGCACTGGTCATTGTCATAGAAAGCAAAGGCTCGGCCCCGCGCAAGTCGGGCGCGAAAATGATCGTGAAGGCGGACGGAGGGACCCTTGGAACGATCGGCGGTGGGAAGGTGGAACTGGAGGCTATCGAGGCTGCACAGGCGGCCATCGCCGGGGGCAGGCCTGCCATGCTTAACCTGGAGCTTACCGAGGCATACGGCCATGTCTGCGGGGGAAGTCTCCGGGTTTACATCGAACCGCTGGGGCTTGCGCCCCGCCTGATCATCTTCGGAGCAGGTCACGTCGGACGGGCCCTGGCAACAGTGGCCCGCTTTGCCGGTTTCCGGGTGAGCGCGTCGGACGAGCGCGCCGAATATGCCACGAAAGAGCAGGTGCCCGATGCCCTCGAGATCCTTCCCGGCAGCGCGGATAACGTGCTCACCACCCTGCATGTCGTCGAAGATACCTTCCTGGTGATCGCGACCCACAACCACGAGGGCGACTTTGCCGCCGTCCGTGCCGCCCTCAAGACGCCAGCCCGCTACATCGGACTCGTCGGCAGCAAGCGAAAACGGGAGGTCCTGTTCAAAGAATTGAAGGCGGAGGGTTTTTCGGCGGAGGATCTGGCGCGTCTCCACACCCCCGTTGGTCTCCCGATCGGCGGGGACAGCCCGGAGGAAATTGCCGTCAGCATCGTCGCCCAACTCATCCAGATCAGGACGAGTCGTGGGAACTAACGTATCGGTCATCCTGCTTGCCGCAGGCCGGTCGCAGAGAATGGGCGCAAAGAAACAGCTTCTGCCGATCCAGGGCCGGCCGGCCGTTGCGAGATGCCTGGAAAGCCTGAGGGATGCGCAGGCTGCCGAGATTGTCCTGGTTGTCAATCCGGAGGCCGACGATATCGTAGAGGCGGCAAAGGACTTCCCTGTCCGCGTTGCCGTCAATGAAGTGCCGGGAAGCGACATGGCGGCATCGGTAATGACGGGGCTGGCCTGCATCAATCGCGAAGCCGCGGGCGTTCTGGTCTGCCCTTGCGATCACCCGCTGGTTCGTCCGAAAACCATCGAAGCCATGATCTCAGCCCACGTCCGAATGCCCGACGCGATCATCATTCCCGTTCATCGAGGCAGAAAGGGGCACCCGACACTGTTCCCCCGCGCCCTCCTGGAGGAACTCGGAACCGGGGCCACCATGAGAGATGTCATCGGCCGCCACCACGCGAAGATTTCCTTGCTGAACGTCGACGACGAAGGAGTCATCCTGGACATGGACACCCCGGAGGACTACCGGAGAATCCTGGACAGAGACAGCCCCTGAATCATTGGCACCTTTTCGCTGAACAAGCAGCGGCCTTCTGCGTCGCAACAGACGAAGATTTCTCATGATCACCTGTTCTGGAGATGCGGGAGCCTTAATCTGCGCGATGAAACGCCGCTCTCATCCAATATCTGACATAAAGATCATATTTTAAGACCCATTTCTTCGCCAATGGCCTATGGTCAAAATCCCCGAGGCCCGATAACCTCTTTGTATGGGTATCTGTAATTTCCGGCATCCCGTTTCCCCTTTATCTTTTCAGGCTCATCAGGATGACATCTTTCAACACATCTACGGAATCGCCGGCAGCGGGAGTCAGACTCATGGAATCTTCAATCAGCAACTTTGCAAGACAATATGGTGCCCCGTCTGTGGATATGGGGTACCTGGAGAGAAGAAAGCGCCCCTCCGCCTGGGAAAAGACGGAGCAGCATGACCCTCACATGGCGCCGGTCACGATGTGGATCGGTGTCAGCACCGTCATTGTTTCCCTTTCGATCCCGGATATCGATTCGGATGACCTTTTTGAAGTATCGGTCCAAGGGAATCGGTTGTCATTCAGCGGGTCGGCCCGCAACAATTATTTCCGTTGGGAGTTCGACCTGCCTTGTGCCGTGGAATCGACTCCCATTTACATTACGGAAGGAAAGGGAACGCTGTCTGCCCTTCTCGTGAGGGGAGCGCAGACCGGAACGCACATCGGCTTACATCTGGCAAGAGAGCACGGCTTGTCTCAGATTGAAATCGCCGGACCGTAAGCGGATGATGACATTGCCAATGTCCTTCAGCCCGGTCGAGAAAACTCGTCGGAGGAGTTTCCATGCGATTCATGATGCTGATGATTCCCAGAGGATATGAAACAGCGAAACCCGGGACGATGCCTGACCCCGAGGCGGTTGAAGCCATGATGAAGTACAACAAATCGCTCCAGGGAGCGGGTGTGCTCTTGGACATCAACGGCCTGCATCCGCCTTCCATGGGCGCCCGCATAAGCTTCGCCGGCGGGAACGCCACCGTCATCCGAGGTCCGTTTCCCGGCGTCAAGGAAGTGCTCGGCGGCTACTGGATGATCCGGGCGAAGTCCCTGGAGGAAGCGATTGAGTGGGCCTCGCGCTGTCCCGCATCCGACAACGAGATCATCGAGATCCGCCAGGTGCAGGAGTTCGAGGACTTCCCCAAAGATGTTCAAAAAGCGGCAGCCGGATTCAAGCAGATGATGGCATCCGCTCCGCAGGCGGAAGACTGACGACCGGACGCCCCGGCTGCTTGTTACCCCCTGAAGAATCGATCGGACTCGCGTCCGCTGCTCAAGAGATTCCTTTGGAACAACCCCTGCGAATGCAACCCGGATAAAGGAAGACCGAGGTGGGCCGATCGCTCTCCATCTTCTGCCTGTTCATCTCTGCAGTTCTTGCGGCCTGCTCGACATCCAGTATTGTGACTTCGGCATTTCAGAACACCTACACCCTTGCCGTGGACGAGCGTTCCCTTACGACGCTGGCGTCAGATAAAGAAATCGAATGGTTGATCGAAAACAAGATCGTAAATGACCAGACCCTCGATGTCCTGAACATCACTCCCTATTGTTTTTCCGGTGACGTTTACCTGGTCGGAGAATACAAAACCCTGGACGAGGTAAAAAAGGTCTCTGACATGGCAAGCCAGATGGAGGGCGTTGAATCGGTTGCGCTGTATTTCGTCCAGCGCGGATACGATCCAAGCTGCGGATGGGTCAAGGATCTGTCCATCCACATGAAAGTCAGTATGAGGCTCATTCACGACAAGGATATCCACTCGACCAACGTGAATGTAAAAGTGGTCCAGTGTCATGTTGTTCTGGTGGGCATTGTGGGATCGCCGGAAGAAATCATCCAGGCGATTGCCCTCGCAGAGGACGTGGAAGGCGTGAAAGAGGTGAAATCGTTTCTGAGAACCACAAGCCGCGGCTCCGATTCAAGCGGACTCACGCGGGAACTACAACAGGGCGGAGAAGAACCGGGAAAACGTCTCTTTCATCCGCTCCCAGAGTGAGCGCTGGGACCAGGCGCTTCGAGTGATCTCATCCGACGCTGCGATGTCTCGGCTGAACAGATTCTCCATCTCCTTTGCAAAATCGATATCGAGGATAATGGCGTTGATCTCGTTGTTGTCACTGAAGCTCAGCAGATCCAGATTGGTCGAGCCGACCGTAGACCATACCCCATCGATGATCGCCGTCTTTGCATGCAGCATCCTGGCACGCCTCTCGTAAAGTCTGACACCCGCCTCCAGAAGATCCTCGTAATGCGATCGTCCTGCATAATACGCAAGCCGGGAGTCGCTGACGCCGGGCAGGATGAGCTTTACCTCTACACCGCGCCGGGCCGCCTCGGCGAGAGTATCCAGGAACTGCCGATCGGGCACGAAATAGGATGTTGTCAGATGGACGACAAATGCCGCGTGCTGTATGGCCGATATGTACATGACATACGTAAGACGGTTTTCATTGCCCGGCGTGCTCCCGATGACCTCGACGTACGCACTCCCCTCGCGGGACAGCGCAGGAAAGTAGTTCCTCGGGGCGAGTTCCGGACCTTTTTGATCGCGCCACGTCTGGACGAAAAGCGTTTGAAACTGCGCAACCGACGGACCCGTGATCCTGGCATGGCTGTCCCGCCACCCTTCTGCTGCCCCTCCTGGCGGAGATCCGCTTAGAGACTGCCCCCTGGAATAGACGCCGCTGAGATTTACACCGCCTGTAAATGCAACCTTCCCATCGACGACAACAACCTTGCGGTGATCCCGGTTCGTGATGAGTTGTTCCTCTTTTGCCTTGAGGGGGTTGACGGGATTGAATTCGAGGACATTCACTCCGGCATCTTTCATTTTTTTGAAGAATGCCGACGGCGTTCTCATGCAGCCCACACTGTCATAGATCAGGTTGACCTGAACGTTTTCTTTCTGTTTCCGGATGAACAAATCGGCGAATTGCCGTCCGATCTCATCATCCTCGAATATAAAGGTTTCAATGTTGACATGATCCTTCGCCGCCGAGATCGCGTCCAGCATGGATGAAAATGTAGCGGGGCCGTCGACGAGCAGGCCGACTCGGTTTCCGGTCGTCAAGGGAAGCCCGCCGAGAGATTCCATGAGCGAGACATTCGCCTGGATGAGATCTTTCGAGCCAGCCCGTTGTTGCAGATTCGCCATCAACTCTGCCGATTTCGAGGGCTGCAGCTCGCCCCTCGGACCGACGATCACGGGAGGAGCACCGGTCGTCGCGTTTTCATCCTGGATGCGTGAGACATTCGGAAGAGCCGTCTGGCAACCGTACAAGGCGAAGGCGCACAGAAGCAAAGTGATTTTCATCAACGAGTACATCGGAGCCCTTTCGAGGATCAAAACGTTTCTCGATTAAAATTAAAACAGAAAAAAAGGCGGTTGGCCAACGAATTTTGCCCCTGTAATCGATGGGCTGTCGGTTCATGACTCAGGGATTTCGATGCACAAAATCGGGGTTTCTCTGATCGAAATTTTTCAGTCGTATGCGAACATATTATCAAAATTGACGAGGCTCGAGGTGAAAATCATGAGTCGCACCATCAGACGGTCCGTGGCGCTTAGCATCGGCTGGGCACTGTTGATGGCGGTTGCAGGATGCTGTGTCCCGGTTTATGAGGAGCCATAGGCGCCTGCAGGCCACAGGGGCATGTACGAATACAACTATTACCCTGATTCCGGCGTGTATTATGACAGGGGCAGGCACGTCTATTTCTATCATGATCAAGGGAATTGGAAAGAATCTCCTTCTTTGCCGCCGCATGTCCATGTGGACAGCAACAATTACAGGGAGCTGCGCATGGATTCGGATAAACCCTATGTCTACCATTCCGACGTGAATAAGCAGTACCCCCCGGGGCACCACCCGTAATCCTTGGATCGGGACGGAGCGAACGGGGAACCGCCCGTACTGCAGAGGGGTCCAGGGGAAGGCCCCTGCAAGCAGTATCCGTAAGACACAGAAAGGAGAGACCACATGAAAAAGAAAAATGGAAATGGATGGAAGATCATCCTGGCTGCGATCATGGCAACGGTGATCGCCGGTCTCCCGGCCCACAGCCTCTATGCGGCGACGGCAAAGGAAATCGATGTGGGTGTGGATGCAGCCCTGGCACTGTTCAGCAAGCAGGTCAAGGGGTCGCAGGCTTACCTTGATGCCGCCAAGGGGATCCTGGTGATCCCAAGGCTTGCGCAGGCCGGACTGATCGTCGGAGGAGAGTACGGTGAGGGGGCCTTGCGTATCGGGGGAAAGACGGTCGACTATTACAGCCTCGCTGCCGCCACGCTGGGCGTGCAGGCGGGGGTCCAGGAAAAGGATATCATCCTGGTCTTTCTGGATGAAGAGGCCCTGAAAAAGTTCCGTTCCGGCGACGGGTGGCAGGCTGGAGTCGACGGCACCGTGGTCGCCGTCGATCAGGGTATCGAAGGCTCCGTGGACACAACCAAGATGAATCAGCCCATCGTAGCGTTCGTCGTCGGGCAGCGGGGATTGATGGCCGGGGCATCGTTCGAGGGTACCAAATTCACAAAACTGAAGAGATGACGCGAAGACTCATCCCTCACCTGCGCAAGCGGAAGATCTTCCTCTTTTGAGGACAGGTGCAACCGGATGTGAATGAAAAATGACGGCTTGATATGATTATGCCTGTCATGTCAAATAGGCTTCAGGAAAGACACGTCCTGGAGTTTCCGGATTGACATGACCTGGTTCCTGCTCTCCCTTATCTCCGCTCTGGGCCTGGCTACCGCCGATGCCCTGACGAAGAGATTCTTCAGCGACCTTTCGCCCTACAAAATGGGCGTCTCCCGCATCCTTGCCATAGCCCCCTGGATGATTCTGTCGCTCTTTGTGCTGCCTTCGGCTGTACCGGATCGGACTTTCTGGCTGGCCATCGCCACAGCGCTTCCCCTGGAGCTGACCGCATTCTTTCTCTACATGCGTGCTCTCAAGCTCTCACCGTTGTCGTTGTCCCTGCCCTTTCTCGCCTTCACGCCGGTGTTCATGATTCTCACGGGCCGCTTCATCCTTGATGAGACGATCACGGCGGGGGGAGCGCTGGGAATCGGGCTCATCGTCGCAGGCGCCTACGTCCTGAATCTCTCCAAGATGAACATGGGACTCCTCGGGCCGCTCAAAGCCGTCCTCCACGAGCCCGGCTCCTGGATCATGCTTTCCATATCCCTTCTCTACGCATTTACCGCGCCCATCGGGAAAATTGCCGTTCTCCACTCCAACCCCTGGTTCTTTACAGCCGTCTACAACCTTGTGCTGACCGTGATCATCGTCTCGTTCTGGCCGGCAACCGGGCGCGGGACCGGATTATTGGACATCTTCAGCAGACCGGGCCCGATGCTCATGCTCGGCCTGGTCGCATCCATGGAAAACTTCTGCCACATGATGGCCATCGCTCAGGTCGAGGCAGCCTATATGATTGCCATCAAACGGATGAGCCTTCTTTTAGGGGTCCTCTACGGAGCGTGGTGGTTCGGCGAGGAGAATATCAGGGAGCGCCTTGCAGGCGCCGCGATCATGGTGGCGGGAGTGTTTCTCATCCGCTGGGCGCAGGGTTGAGGAAGTGGCAAAAGTGGCCCGGTGGCAGAAGTGGAAGAAGTGAAAGAAGTAAGAAAGCAGCAAGGATCAAGCAGCAAGCAACAAGGCAGGGAAAAGGGCTTCCGGTTTCGGGCATCAGGCTTCCGGATTTCGGGTTCCTGAGGCCTGTAGCTAGCAGCCTTCTGTTTGCTTTTCCCCTTAACCCTTGACCCTGTACCCTTTCTTTTAGGCCAGTTCCCTGTGGCTGGTAATGAGCCTCTGCAGGGCCGTGATGTTGGTGAGGACCGCGAGGATGACGATTGTCCATTTCAGTGTGCAGTCGGCGCAGCCGGGGAAGAAGACGCTGTTGATGGGCGTGTTCAGGATGGCGCCCGTCAGAAGGAGGATGATGCGCTCGGGCCGCTGCATGAGCCCGCGGACCTCTTTCTGACCGAGGCCTTCGGCGCGGGCCTTCACGTAGCTCACCATGATGGAGCCCATGAGCGCGAGCATCACCACGATCAGCATCCACCCGCTGTTGAAGTAGATCATGAGGCCGAAGAAAACGAAAAATTCCGAGTAGCGATCCAGCGTGGAATCGAAGAGGGCGCCGAAACGGGAGACCTTTCCCGAAAGCCTCGCCACGGTTCCATCGATGGGATCCATGATAGCCGAAAGCCACAGGACGAAACCACCCAGAAAGATGGATCCCGTCGCGAAAAGCATCCCGGACACGAAGGAAAGCAGCATGCCGACGACGGTGATGTGGTTGGGGGAGATGCCGGCCTTCACCAGCGGCAGGGCGATCTTCCCGGCCAGAACGTAATATCGCTTCTGGAGATTGCTTCGCCAGCCGCCTTCCTCGTAGGGCATGATCCTTCTCCGATACGTCTGTGATTCCCGCCCGGCTCGCCTGGAGTATAGGGAACTCACGGAAAGCTGTCCAGCGAAAACGAAAAGGCGGACCGCTGAGACCCCGGCCAGGGCTCATGGAGGAGTGGGCAGACGCTCCAACGATTGCAACGCCCTGCGGGCATCTTCCCTGCTGCTGAAGGGGCCTACCAGAATGCGATACCAGTCCCTCTGAGGTGCGACGCGTTTTTTTACAATTTCGACCCTGCCAAGATCGGAGCCGATCTTTCCGCCATAGTCCTGTGCTTCACGATACGTCATGAACGTAGCGACATGGATGCCGAATGTCCCGTCCGGGCGGGTCAGGAGCATTGCCTTCCCCGGGGGCTGCGGCAGAAGGATCTGACTGCCTGCCCGGATGAGATCGACGTCCGTGATCTCCGGATTTGAATCGAGGATGCTATCGAGGATCGTTGCGTTCACGATGCCGCAATAGCGGGTGGCGATGGAGGAAAGTGTATCGCCTTCCTTGACGGTGACCTCTTTGGGGGAGGCTATTGCGTCTGCGGATTGCTGCGTGACCGATCCGGTCTCCCGGGCGGCTGGAGCAGGTCGGATATCGGCTTTCTCCGCCGATATTCCGGGCGACTGCGCCTCTTTGGCGGACTGCGTTCCCGCCACATGGTCCGGCTGGTAGATTTTCTGGCTCACGGCACGCTGAGTGACGGCCCTCTCGGGAGCAGGGCCGGATCGCGAACCAAGATAGTAGCTGCCCAGGAAAACCGCGGCCGCGACAACGACCAGCGCGGCGTATGCCCAGGGGGACAAAAGAACCGCTTTGGCTGCCTGGGCGACGGCAGGCGGCGCGGGTACGGTCTGGATCATAGGTGCTGCAGCCCTGTGGGCTTCCCCCACGGTTCCGCCGGACACGGGTCTTTCGGATCGCTCCGCGCCCAAGGTCAGGGCACGATCACAGAGGGTATTGACGTTTTGAGGAATGCCGCCCGCATATCTGCAGATCGACTCCAGCGCCCCGGGCGTGAACACCTGGCCGCTGCGTCGGCCGGCCCAGGCTATTCGCTGTTCGATGTACTGCAGAACTTCATCCCGGCCGAGGGGGAGAAGACGATGGAGGATCTGGATGCGCTGCCGGATCTGCCTGAGGTGCTTCGAATTCAGCCGCCGGCTCAGCTCGGGCTCGCCGACCATGACGATCTGGATCAGTTTGGTCCTGCTCGTCTCCAGGTTGGACAGGAGCCGCATCTCCTCGATGATGTCATCCTTCATTTTGTGGGCGTCGTCGAGAAAGATCACGACATTGCGGTTTTTCGACAGGCACTGGATCAGGTAGTCGTAGAGATCATGGAGCATGGAGCCCTTGGTCACCTCATGGGCAGCACCCACCCCCAGCTTTTCCATGAGTTCCTTCAGCAGCGTGTAGTACTGGCCATGCGTCTTTGAGATGAGGACCGCCTGCGTCTGCTCTCCGAGCTGATTCATCACCTGCCGGATGAGCGTGCTCTTCCCCAGGCCCTGCTCGCCGGAGATGATGATATAGCCCTTTCGCTCCCGGATGCCGTAAAGTGTTACGGCCATCGCTTCCTGATGGGTCTGGGCGCTGAAGAAGACCTCGCGATCGGCGGCCTCTCCGAAAGGCATCCGGCTGAACCCGTAGTATTGTCCGTAATCCATATCCGTTTGCTTTGCTCCCGTGGAAAAAAGACATGCGTCGACGGGCGGAACATTCACCCATCGCCCCGGCGTTAATCATCCGCTCCATTAATGAGAAATTGATCTTCGAAGTCAATAGAAAAGAGGGATCCCGGAATCCGGGGGCACGATTCCGACCGTGACCGTAACCCCATACCCTCGGCCCCAGGCTGTTCAAAAATGCCTGGATGTAAGGCGCCCGACATCCCGAGGAGCGAGGCGTACTTTGGGCGTACGTTGAGCGACGAGGGACGAGGGCAACGCAGCAGACGGGCGTTTTTCAACAGCCTGCTATATTTTGATGTGCAGCACCGGCAGCGGCAAATGCTTTCTCTTCGTCTCGCCGAGGAAGGTCGTCTGTTCGCGCACCGTCGGCGTGCCTCTGCGGCCCTTCCCGAATCTGTCGATGGGGTGGGCCGCGCCCAGGTGCAGGCAGTGCTTGCCGAACTTCTGGCGCATCTCGTCGACGGCCGCGTAGAGGTCGCGCACCTTCTCGGCCCGCAGGGGGCTTTCGAAAAGGGTGTACTGGACATTGCGGTCGGGCATCAGATCCACCAGGATCACGCCCGTGGCGCGGTAGATATCCTCCCTGCGGTAAAGCTCGTCGAAAAGTTCCCGGAGGACCTCGCAAAGCTCGAGGGGGTGAGCCGAAGGACGGGTGAGCCTCATCTCGCTTCCGCGGTACTCGAAGTCGTTCATCTTGAGAAAGCCGATGAGCTTGCGCGGCGCGAGGTGATAGCGCCGGGCCTTCATGCAGGCCGACTCGAGGTTGCGGAGCAGGTGCGCGAAGAGATATTCGGGGTCGTTCGTGGGCGGCGCGAAGGTCTTCGTTTTGCTGATGGAGGCGTAGTCGCTCTTCTCCTCGGCCGAAACGGGATAGACCGACTCGCCGCGCAGCTCGCGCCAGATCTCCTGGCCGGGCTTGGTGAACTTCTTCTTCACCACGGCCTCGGGAAGCCTCGCGAACTCCAGGGCCGTCCGGATCCCCATCTTCCAGAGGTAGTTCGTCGTGGCGGGACCGATCCCCCAGACTTTCTCGACGGGCAGCTCCCCGATGTACTCGGGGATCCTGCGGCCCGGGATCAAGGTGAAGCCCGCGGGCTTGCGGTGCTTGGAGGCCACCTTGGCGAGCACCTTGGAAAGCGACAGGCCCACGGAGACGGTGATCCCCAGCTCCCGCTCGACCTCGCGCTTGATGTTGGAGGCGATCGTCTCGTAAGAAGAGTGGAAGGACCGGCGCAGCCCCGTGAGGTCGGCGAAGGCCTCGTCAATGGAGTATTCCTCCACCTGGGGCGTGAAGCGCCTCACGATGTTGTACATGCGCCGGGAGAAGAGGCTGTAGGTCTCGTAGTCCGAGGGCAGCACGATGAGTCCCGGACAGATTTTCCTCGCCTCGTGCAGGGGCACGCCCCGCTTGATCCCCAGGGCCTTGGCGGCATAGCTTGCGCAGGCCACGATCCCCCGCTCGCCTCCCGTGATGAGGGGCTTGCCCTTCAGTTCGGGGTGGATCGCCTCCTCGCAGGACGTGAAGAAGGCATCGCCGTCGATGTGAAGGATGGCCTGCGGCCAGGAGCGGAGATTCAATAACAGCTGGTCCATGGGAACCTGTTGATTGGGTAATTGGTTGACTGGGTAATTAGGTAATTGGGAAATCGGAATCTCCGGCGATCCGTGTTTGTCTTCTCACCGGTCACCGGTCTTGTTCCGCTTAGGCGGGGCAAAAAAGATTAGATGCAAGGCGTGCGAGCCCGAGGAGCGAGTCGTACTTTGTGGCGTACGTCGCAGCGACGCAGGGCGAAGCACAACGCAGCAGATGACCTTTTTTCACCCGCCTACAGATGATACTTTCGAACCACGGCCGTCACAATCCCCGCAATCTTCATCTCCTCCCGCGCGCGGACGGGAGGATACTTCGGGTTGGCCGACTCCAGCACGACGGCACCGCTCTTGGTCCGGGTGAAGTACTTCATGGTCCATTCGCCGTCCACCTGGGCGACGATCACATCGCCCACCCTGGGTTCCCTTCCCCGCTCGACGATCACGAGGTCTCCCGGCATGATCCCCTCGCCCGTCATGGAATCGCCGCTTACCCGCAACAGGAAGGACGCCTCGGGTTTCGTCACGAGGTACTCGTCGAGCGAGACGAGATCCCGCAGCCCCTCCTCGAAGGCCATCGGGAACCCGGCCTGGATCGCGCCGACGAGCGGCAGCGCGAAGTCGCGCCGCGCAGGCCGCAGGAGCCCCCTGCGGTCCTTTTCGAGGATGCCCTCCTCCAGGAGCTTTCGCATCCAGAAGTGAACGACGCTCTTCGAGCGCACCCCCAGCAGGGGGATCATCTCCGAGTAGGCCGGCATCCGCCGGTGGTCCCGGTAGAACCCCGCAAGCCTTCTCGATACGGTTTCGACGGTTCGCTTCTCAGGCATTCTTCACTCAGACACTCAGGCACTAGGACACTTCTTCCTCGTCCCTACGCCCTGGTCCCTCGTCCCCTTTTCGGCGGCCCCTCGTCTTTTTTTCGCTTGACACGATCTTGCTTCCAAGTTATAGAACGATCGTTCTATTTGTCAAGGAAATTTTGCTGCAGTGGGAACGGAAGGCCCTGTCCCACGGCCGTTTCGGCACGGCGGCGGGACATCAAAATCGTTGACATGATTGACGAAAGACGATAATGTGATCCCCTCGCAAGCGAGGAATGGCAATGGCCCGGACGGGACCGGTTCTGTTCCTGCCGAGCAGCTGGAGGTCAAAGGGGGGCTTCTCTGGGAAAGACGGTCGTCAAGCTCATCGCCACGGGGCTCGGAAGCGGTTACTCGCCCTTCGCGCCCGGAACGGCGGGCACACTCGTCGGCATCCCCCTTTATCTGGCCCTTTCGTCTCTATCCTGGCCCCTCTACCTCGTATCGGTGTCGGTCCTCACCCTTCTTGCCGTCTACGCATCGGGTGAAGCGGAGAGGATCTTCGATGAAAAAGATTCCCCCCGGATCGTCATCGACGAGATCGTCGGCCTCCTCTGGTCGCTTGCCCTGGTGGGTTCGACGATCGGCCGGATCGCCCTGGCCTTTTTCCTTTTCAGGATCTTCGACATCTTGAAGCCCCCACCGGCGCGCTGGTGCCAGAACAGGCTGCCGGGCGGCTGGGGGGTAGTGATGGACGACGTCGCGGCGGGTATCTGGGCAAATGTGGTGATCCAGGTGGCACTGAGATTTTTCGACTTTTAATAGAGTATTTGAAGGGAGAGGGAAATTAAGGAAGTTGTCTTCAGGGGCCGCAGATGGGCGTTTTGGAAGCACCTGCGTTGCTTCCCGGCAAGGAATAGATTGGACAGGGTCGCGCCTCCTGACGGGATGCGCCACCGGTCAACAGCCTGGAAAAGGGCAAGATGAAGATAGGCATCCTGACAATTGGAAACGAGTTAACCAGCGGCCGCATCGCCGACACCAACACATCCTACCTCGCCCGCGAGTTTCACGTCCGGGGCTGGGACGTCCCCATCTCGATGGCCGTGGGAGACGAGGCCGAGGCCGTCGGGGAGGCGCTGGATTTTATCCTGGAGCGCGCCGATGCCGTCGTCGTCACAGGGGGACTGGGCCCCACGGCCGATGACATCACGACGGAGTGCATCGCGAAATACTGCGGCCTTGCGCTCTTCACCGACGAGGCCGTCCTGCAGGCCATCAAGGACCGTTTCGCAGCGCGCGGCCTCCGCTGGTCCGACAACAACGCCAAGCAGGCCATGTTCCCGCAAGGGGCCACCCCACTTCGCAACCCCATCGGGACGGCCTGGGGATATGTCCTGAAGAAGGGAGAAAAGCTCATCGTCGTCGTTCCCGGCGTCCCCATGGAAGTGAAGCGCATGACGCCGGAGGTGCTAATCCCGCTATTCGAGCAAAGGGCGGGGAGAACCTTCATCATCACGAAAACGATCAAGATGTTCGGCCTGGGCGAGGCGCTCATCGACGAGTCGCTGTCGGACCTGCCCTTGGCGGGCACCACGGTAAGCCTGGGTTTCTACCCGCGCTTTCCGGAAAATCACCTCGTGCTGACAGCCCGGAGCAGCGACCGCGCCAGGGCCGAGGCAGACGTCGCCCTCATTCAGCGGGAGATCGAGAAGCGGGTCTGGCGCAACA
>DATJPI010000341.1:0-8947 GCA_035506495.1 Syntrophales bacterium | reverse complement strand
GCACGAAATAAGGAGGAGCTATGGAATCGATCCGTCAGCTGGATGCCATCTTCAAGCCGGCAAGCGTGGCCCTTATCGGTGCATCGAGCACACCGGGAAAGCTCAGCTACGACATCCTGTACAACCTGATCCATGCCGGCTTTGCGGGACCCATCTATCCCGTCAACCCCAAGGCCGAAGAGATCCTGGGCGTCAGGGCCTACCCGTCGATCGGCGCAACCCCCGTGCCGGCGGATATGGCCGTCGTCGTTATCCCCGCACGGATGGTCGTAGGGGCCATCGAGGAGTGCGGCAAGGCCGGCGTGAAATCGGCCGTTGTCATCACGGGAGGATTTGCCGAGGCGGGCGAGGACGGCGAAAGGCTCCAGGCGCAGCTTGCCCGGGCGGGCCGCGAGTCCGGTGTCCGCATCATCGGGCCCAACTGCCAGGGGGTGAATATCCCCTACAGCAGTCTCTGCGCATCGTGGCCGCTCATCACGACGAGGGGCCGGATCGCCTTTGTCTCCCAGAGCGGAACCGTGGGTGCAGCGCTTATCGACTGGGCAAGCGTCGAGCACCTGGGGTTCAGCGGATTCGTCAGCCTGGGCAACCGGGCCGACGTGGACGAGTCGGACTGCATCCAGTACTTCAACGACGATGCCAATACGAAGGTCATCGCCTGCTACATCGAGGGTGTCAAGCGGCCTAAGGCTTTCCTCGAGTCCCTGGCGCAGGCAACCAAGCCCGTCGTGGTCCTCAAGTCCGGAAGGACAGCAAGGGGCAGGGTCGCGGCCGAGAGCCACACGAAATCGCTTGCCGGAAGCGACGAGATCTACCAGGCCATTTTCAGGAAGTACGGCGTCGTGCGCGCCGACAACCTGGAGGAGCTCTACGACTTTGCAAAGGGCCTTGCCTACATGGACAAGCCGAAGGGAAGGCGGCTGCTCATGATTTCGAGTTCGGGCGGCGCTGCGATCCTCGGCATTGACGAAGCCGAGAAGTACGGCCTCGAGGTCCCCTTCCCGGCTGAGGAGCTCAAGGCCCGCCTCCGGACGTTTCTGCCCTCCCACTGCGGCCTGACCAACCCCATCGACCTGACGGGCGATGCCATCACGGATCCCACCCTCTATTCGAGGTCCATTGCCGAAGCGAAGTCCGATTACGACACGAGCGTCGTCATCTTTGGCGACCCCGTCCACGGCGCATCGGACATCGTGACGGGCAAGGGCGAGCTCATCGTCTACTGCGGCGGGGCCGAGGTCGAGCGGGAGGAGGCCCTGAAGATGCACGAGAAAGGCATCCCGGTCTATCCGACGCCTGAAAGGGGCGTGCGGGCCCTGGCCCAGTTCTTTGCATACGACAAGGTGAAGGTGAAGAAGGTCGAGGCGCACGAAAAGCCCGAGACGCATGATGACGGGCCGATGCTCCGGCTCATGTCCGCCCCCGCAGCCGTGCGCCTGCTGAGGTCATATCGCATCCCGGCCGTCACGTCGGCTCCCGCGAAGAGCGCCGCCGAAGCGTTCAAAATCGCCAGGCGGTTCACGCGGCCCGTGGCCCTCAAGATCTCGTCGCCCGATATCTCCCACAAGACGGACGTGGGGGGAGTCGCGCTCGGCATCCAGCCCGCCGGGGTCCGGAAGGCCTGGGAGGCGATGATGGACACGGTGAAAAAGAAGGCGAAAGGTGCTCGGATCGAAGGGGTCACGCTTTCGCCCATGGCGGCACCCGGCGGCGTCGAGGTCATCCTCGGGGTCATCCGCGACCCACAGTACGGGCCCACGATGATGTTCGGTCTCGGCGGTATCTTCGCGGAGATCTACAAGGACGTGCAGTTCTGCCTTCTTCCGGCTGCGCCTGCGGAGCTTGAACGCATGATCACGGCGATCAAGGGCTACCCGCTTCTGGCTGGAGCACGCGGAAAGGCTGCGAAGGATATCGCGGCCCTCGTCGACGTGATGCGGAAACTTGCGAAGATCGCCGAGGACTACCCGGGGTTCGATCAGATTGATCTCAACCCGGTCATCGTCTATGAAAAAGGCGTCTCCGTGGTGGACTACCGGATTCTGCACAAGTAGCTTGGGAAATCATTGCGGGGAAGCCGGAGACGAAGTTCCCTTCCTACGGCATTCATCTTTCGGTGCCCCTCGGCCTGAGGGGCACCGACTTTTTTACGAAACGGCAGCAGGCGGTGATTGCGTATGGCAGATACAAAGAAAAAGAAAGACGCGGCGGGCACTGCGAAAAAAACAGGGACAAAGGCCCGGAAGAAAGAGCCTGCGATCACGATGCAGGATGCCCTTCGGATTGCCCAGGCCTTCCTTGCGGACAAGGGCGCCTTCGGGGTGAACGGCGTTCGCGACGGCATGGATGAGAATCTTGCGCCTTATAGTGCCGCGGACATCAGACTGCAAGGCATGCTCAAAGACTGCTGGATTGTCGAGTGCGGCCTGGATCCCTTCCAGGTCGTTGACGGTTCCACGATGCTCGTCGGCATCTCGAAGACGACAGGGGACATCATCTATGCCGGCATTCTGAGCATCGCCTGAAGGGGCTGGATTGATCGGAGAAAAGGGGCCGGATCCTGCTTGAGAACAACGGAGGTGCCTGATATGTTCAGGTTCCGGCCCCGTTATGGATGGATCGTGATCCTTGCGTATATCTCTTATCGGACAAAACCCCGAAGAGGTTTAATCACAAGCACTGGCGTGTTGTCCGAGATTTCCCGTGAAAAAGAAGGACACCTCTGCTAGATTACGCGCAGGTCTGTTCCCTGCGGCCTTTTCGGCATGCAGGGAGGATCTTTACCCCTTTTCATGACGAGGAGACGGATGAGACCGGCAGTCGTCATCGTTGACATGCTCAAGGACACCCTTGAAGGGGCTCACCCGATGCCCATCAAGGAATTGGGCCGCGAAATTGTGCCTGCCATCAACGGACTGACGGACTTTGCCCGAAAGCGCTCCATCCCCGTCATCTTTTCCATGGACAGCTTCCTGCCCGGTGATTTCATTTTCCAGGGCAGGATGAAGAACCACTCCATCCGGGGGACGAAAGGCGCCGAGGTCACGGATTTGCTCACCCAGGCCGAAACGGATCTCTACTCGCCGAAGCGGCGCTTCAGTGCCTTCTACAAGACGGACCTCGATCAGACCCTTCGGCTCTATGGCGCAGACACGGTCGTTCTCTGCGGCATTGCCACCCACTGGTGTGTCCTGTCATCGGCCTTCGACGCCCTCTCGAATGATTTCCGTGTGGTCATCCTCGAGGACTGCTGCGCCAGCTTCAGCCGCCAAATGCATGAAAGCTGCCTTGAGATCTACCGCAAAAACCCGCTGGACCCTCTTCTGCGGGTGATGACCCTGGAGGCATTCCTGGCGGAGGTGCAGGGGCCGTGATCAAGCTCAATGCCAGGGAATTCGACCGGGCCGTCCAGCGGGCGATCCGGCGCATCCCGCCGCAGATCCGCGGGTACCTCGACAACATGGTCATCTCTGTCCAGAAGTGGCCCTCGCCGGAGCTTCTTGAGGAGATGGGGCTTCCGCCCGACGAACCGCTCCTGGGCGTCTACACGGGGGCCTCGCTTCTGGAGCGCTCCCACTTCGACACTCTTCAGTACCCCGATACGATCCAGATTTTTCAGGAGCCCCTGGAGGAGATGTGCGAGACCCTGGAGGAGCTCGAGGAGGAGATTGAGATTACCGTGGTTCACGAGGTGGCCCACTTCATCGGGATGACGGAGGAGGAGTTAGCCGAGCTGGGCTACGAGTAAAAGGGACCAGGGACCGGGGGATAGGGACAAGGGCGGAAGACTGAGCAGAAGGCAGACAGCAGACTGCCGAAAGTAAAGAAGAGATCCATGGAGACGTACAGGACGATCAAGAACGTGGCGCTGGGGGTGAGCGCCGTCATCCTTTTCTTCTTCGTGCTTTTCGTCGTCAACCAGACGGCGCAGGTGGTGGCACTTGCTGACCGGGTGAGCCCGGCTTTCGGCACGGCGGTTCTGTGGATCCTGCTGGGACTTTACTCCGCCCTTGTCATGGTGTCTGTTGTTTTCTTCCTTCGTCTTCCGAAGCCGCTCATCCCGCCCGACAGTGAAACGGAGCCGGAGTTTTCCCGGTACCTCGAAGCCCTGCGGGATCGGCTTGCCGCAAACCCCCGCCTCAAGGGGTACGATCTATCCGGTCGTGAGGGAATCGAGAGGGCCCTCGAGGACCTTGGCCGCGAGTGCGACGTGATCATCCGCGACAGCGCAGCCGCCGTTTTCGTCAGCACGGCCATCTCCCAGAGCGGAAGGCTCGACACGCTCTTCGTTCTGACGGCTCATTTCCGGATGATCGGACGCATCGCCTCCGTGTACTCCCAGCGGCCCGCCCTGAGGGATCTGATCAACCTCTACGCCAACGTGGCTGCCACCGCCTTTGTGGCAGGTGAACTCGACGAGGCGGAGATCGGCGAACAGATCGAGCCCATCCTCTCTTCGTCTCTTGGCGCCGTGGGTCTTTCCGTCCCTGGTGTGCAGGCCGCCGCCTCTATCGTCGTCAACTCGATCCTCACGGGGGCCGCCAACGCCTTTCTCACACTGCGCGTGGGGATCATCGCGAGGCGCTGGTGCGGCAGCCTCGTCATCACCGACCGCCGGATGCTGCGGCGCGCAGCCACGGCCGAGGCGGCGAAACTTCTCGGCTCGATCGTTAAAAACGGCACAACCCGCATTTCGAGGGCCCTATGGGACGCTTCGAAGGGCAGGGTAGGAGGTGCCTTCTCGGGCCTCACGGGTTTTGCCAGCGATATCAAGGAATCCCTTCTTACACTCCTCAAGCTGAGGAAGGGCGAGGAATGAGGTCGGAGACGGAATGATGCCGCAAAAGGGGACTTCCGCCGGCCCGTTTCTGGCCCTCGCCTGCATCTCCATGGTCTGGGGCTACAACTGGGTCATCATGAAGGAGAGCCTGCAGTATGCGGGGCCCATGGAGTTCAACGCATTGAGGATGATTCTGGGCAGCGCGGTTCTCCTTTTGTTCATGCTCTGGAAGAAGGAATCCCTGCGGCCTGAGCTTCCGGGATGGACAGCGGCACTGGGGATTCTTCAAACGGCTCTGGGGACGGGCCTCATCGTCCTCGCCCTCGAGACCGGTGGGGCGGGAAAGACCTCCATTCTCGTATATACCCTGCCTTTCTGGATTCTGCTGCTTGCCTGGCTCGTCCTGGACGAGCGAATCCGCGGTGTCCTTTGGGTTCCCATTCTTCTGGCCTTCTGCGGGCTCGTGTTCATCCTGGAGCCCTGGAATCTCCAGGGCACATTGAAATCGAAAGTCCTCGCCGTTCTGGCCGGTTTTTGCTGGGCTGCCGGGGTCGTTCTTCTGAAGCTCATGGGGAGGGGCCGGGAGATCAACCTCATTCGCACTACGGCGTGGCAGATGATTTTCGGGTCCCTCCCCCTGGCAGGGATCGCCCTCATCTTTCCCTCGGGTCCCGTCGAATGGTCGCCCTTTTTCATCGGCTCGATTCTCTACAACAGCATCCTGGTGTGCGCACTGGCTTTCGTCCTCTGGACGTACGTCATCGACCGGCTTCCTGCCGGAATCGCGGGCCTCGGGACGCTGGCCGTTCCCGTCATCGGCATGACAACTTCCCGTATTCATCTGCATGAGGACATCGGTTTCTGGGAGGGCTGGGGGATTGTCCTCATCGTGACGGCCCTGACGTTCCTGTCCCTTATCCGGCTGCGGGAGCAGCGCAAAGTCGCCATCGTGCCGGGGCCGGACTGAAAAACAGTGAAAGAAGTGCGTGAGTGCGAAAGTGCGGAAGTGAAGAAGCAAATAAGAAATACGAAATGAGAAGCGATCTTGAACTGTCTTCAGCTGAGCCGGCCGGGGAGGGCAAGCTTGGGGTCGAACCAGTTGAGGATCCGGTCGTTTTTTTCCCGGGGGTAGGCATGGTAGAGGTCGGGGACGATCTCGAGTGTCACGTCGGCTCCCGCGGAGGCAAGCTCCTTTTCACCCGTCTTTGCCCGCCAGGCCGGAAACATCCAGTCCTTCGCGCCGTGCACCCAGAGAATCCGCCGCCCCTTGGCGTAGGTCAGATCGAAAGGCGCCAGTACGCCCGAGACGACGGCGAAGTGCGTAAAGGGGGTTTGCGTGTCGAGAGCGCGCTTGAGGACATAAGTGGCTCCATCGGACAGCCCCGTCAGCAGGATCCGGCTGTAGTCGATGTTCCATTTGCCGTCCGCGTAGGCAAGGACCTTATGCAAAAGCAGCGCATCAGCGTCGGGCCCCATGATTGTCCATGTGATATTGCGGGAGCTGGGGCAGGCGAGCGCAAAACGCCGGCTGCGCGCCTCCCGGAGCCACATCCAGATGAAATCCCTCCCGTGTCCGAACCCCCCGTGCAGGGCGACAACGAGGGGGAGCGGTTCCGTGAGGTTTCCGGTTTCAGGGATGTAGAACGAGACGCTTCCCCGTGCGTAAGGGTCCTCATCGAGACCGCCGTGAAAGAGGCCCGCTGAGGGTTCCGGCCCGGTGCCGGAAAGAAATTCGGACGCACGGTCGCGGAGGACCGGCTCCAGGAAGTAACGGTTGACGGCCGGGAGCATCGGACAGAGCGGAAGGAGAAGCTCCTGCGAGCGATTAATCCGCCGGGCCGCCTTTCGGAAGTTGGCCAGTGCCTCCTCCATCGAGTCGGCAACGATGGAAAGATTCATCGCGTCCAGGCACAGCCCAGAGGCTTCCATCAGCTTTCTTTGCAGCACCTCTTTTTCGGGTGGTGGTGGGATCTTCTTGAGGCTGCCTATTGTTTCTTTCAGCGCCCCGATTGTTGGGTTCAATTGCTCGCGGAGCCTGGGCACGATGCCGGGGAAATAGGCCCGCTGAGCCGATTCGAAGATCTCCAGCGCAGCGACGAGCCGCTCAGCGAGTGTTTCCGTATTCGCCGTGGAATCGGAGTTCATGGTCCCACGCATCCTTTTTCCCGAATGGATAGTCTTCCGTATTCGATCCTTGCTCCTCGGACTTCGGTCCTGCACGCTTCCTGCGGCTTATCGCTCGATGGGTGCCTCCATCATGTCCAGTTGGGCGGCAATCTCGACTTGCGCGGGAAAAGCGGGAAGGGCGGGGTCGCCGTCCTTCGGGGTGAAGTAGAACCGGTAGACGATCTTCAGGTCCTTCTGCTCCGCCGTTGACCCGAACTCTCTGTATCCCCACAGCCAGCCATCGAGCCGGTACAGCGCAGGTGCCGCCAGCTGCTGTCGTGCTTCTCCGTACGCTGTCTCGTAGGGTATGACGCGGGCGATTTTGCGCACACCCGTGATCTCACGCCAGACCTTGGATACCCGGGCCATGGAGCCGTCGTTGTTCATTTGGAGCCGTATCAGTCCTCCGTCACCGAGTACGGGGATGTTCTTTCCTTCCAGTTCGACCTGGCGTCGGAAGTTTATAAATACGCTCTTCTGGCGGCGGGTCAGGTGGTATGTCCTGTTGACGACCGGAACCGACTCGAGCACCATGCGTACTCCCTCGGGCCTCGCGGTGGCTTCGGCCAGCCCCCATTCCCGGAGAAACCGGAAGGCGCGATCGAGGTACTGATCCTCCTTGAGGATGAGCACATTTGGATCGAGGTCCGTCTTCCCGATCAGGTACAGCGCCCCGCTGGCAGGTCGGACCCGCACGGAAAAGCCGGTGGCCCCTGCCATCTCTTCCGAGACGAGCATGCCGTCCTGCTGTTCGAGAGCAAGTTTACGGTACACTGCGGGAAGCGGCATGGGTCTCAATTCGTAGATCGGTGCCCACAGGGGGACCGCCGCGTCGTCGGTCTTTGCGGTCGGGATTGGGGAGTGGAAGGGAACAGGGTACTGCACGTGGTAATGGGATGCCCCGTAAGTATTTGGCGATGTGGAAAACGACTCGTCAAGAAGGGGCATCCGTTCTGCACTGAAGCTTCCCATGGTAATGCAGAGGGGCAGGGTGCCTTCACGTGCCTGGCGAAATCCTTCGATGAAGGCATCCGCCACGGCGTAGCCGTTCGTGGAGCGGTCATAGAGGTCCCAGACCCTGTGGATGTCTTCGGGCTGGCAGTAGGCCATCGTCGAGAATCCGCAGGCCATCCGGAGTCCAGGCGCAAGCATGCCGCCCCAGCGCTCGTAGACATTCCTCGAGAGCACCGTGTCCTGCGTGCCGTCGAAGCCCTCGGGGCAGCCGAAATCCGGAGCTCCCCCCGGGCATTGCCTCGGCCCGTGGGCGAAAACGTTTGATGAGCACTGCCAGAAGTACCGCAGGCCGTCTCCGGTTCCCCGGCCGTTCCCAAGCTTCATTTTCTTCGGGTCCACGACATGAGTCTCTGAGGCGCTCTGGGAGCACATCACGGGGTCTCGGCCGTAGGGCATGGCGAGCCACGTATTGATCGAGCCGTGGCTTGCGTTGAAAAAAAGAGTCGCCGTATCGACGCCGTTCATCGGATCCGTGTCCATTCCGGCAGGATCAAGCGTCGCGTCGTGATAGTAAGGCTCGGAGTAGCACAGGTCCGCGTGAATCGGGTTTGTGTCCACGTTGCGGAAGGGGGCTCGCTTCAGGAACTCCTCTGCGATGTCCCTGGAAACGCCTGGAGCGCCCGGGGCTGCCTTGATGGTGAAATTGGAAGGGATGACGACAACCTGTCGGGGCTGACAGGAAACAAGGACTACCCACCCCAGCAGTGCGGCCATCCATAGAAGAAGCCGTCTTTTCATTCAGAGGGTCAACACGGCGTCTGGCACCGAGTTATTTTTTCTTTTCGATGGTTTTTGCTTTGATTCTCTTGATTTCGGCCAGCAGCTCGGCCCTCTTGATGACGCCCTTCTTGTCCAGCAGGTTCACCAGGGCCTCCGAGAGGACGACTTCATAGATGATCATCTCTTTTACGTCTTCGAACTGTTCCGGGTCCAATGGCTTTGCCATCACATCCTCCTGAAAACGAGTCGGTTCCGTCTGTCCGGTCT
>DATJPI010000340.1:0-5184 GCA_035506495.1 Syntrophales bacterium | reverse complement strand
GACCTACCGGTGGTTCTCCGAGTTCTGCCGCCTTATTCAAGGTCCCGAGGGATCGATGGGACGCATCGTGGGGATGTGGCAGGACGTCACGGAGGAGAAGCGCATCCTCCAGGAATCGAATACCCGGCTGCAGCAGGTGATTCAGGCTCACAAGCTGGCTTCCCTGGGTGAAATCGTCGCAGGTGTTGTTCACGAGATCAACAACCCCAACAGCTTCATCGCCTACAACGTTCCCCTGCTGGAGGAGATCTGGAAGCTCTGCGAGCCGGTCGTGGCCGAGTATGCCGCCGCCAATCCCGGCTGGGGCAAGCGCGGCGTGAGCTACGAAGAGCTTCGCAAAGACATGGAGGAGATCATTCATGCATTCCGCATCGGCTCGGACCGCATTAACCGGGTTGTCTCGAATCTGAAGGATTTCTCCCGGGTCGAGGAAGGTGCCCAGGCAAAGCCCGTCTCCGTGAACGACATCATCGAAAAAACGCTCCTGATCGTAGGCGGCCAGATCCGCCGTTCCGTTTCCAGGCTTGATCTCGACCTTGCAGGCGATCTGCCGCTTGTGCAGGGGCACTTCCAGAAGCTCGAGCAGGTCATGGCCAACATTCTCGTGAACGCGCACCAGTCCATCCCCGACAAGGAAAAAGGATGGATCCGCGTCTCCACGCGTTACATCCAGAGGCTGGGTTCCGTGGTCGTCACGATCGAGGACAACGGCGGCGGCATGACACGACCCGTTCTTGACCGGCTGTTCGAGCCTTTTTTCACGACACGCCGGGATACAGGCGGCACTGGACTGGGGTTGTCGGTCTCCTACGGTCTTATCCGTGAGCATCAGGGTGTCATCGGGGCCCTTTCGCGTCCGGGCATCGGGAGCCGTTTCACCGTATTTCTTCCCGTCAAGCCCGGGGGACAAATGAACCTGGGGCCTCTCATTCTGCCCCTCGAGAGAGACCTCGACAGGCTGGATGAGCTCCAGATGGAGGTGAGCGGCATCGATGATGGCTTCGTTCACTGGTTTTACCATTACGAGCCGACCATGGAGAGGCTGGCGGAATACCTGGATCAGCACCCCGAGGTCGACATCATCCTGTTGACAGAACCGCCGTTCGGACTGGATCCGTCAGCGCTGCTTCCGGCTCTCCGGGAGAGGTTCCCCCTGATCACGACGATCGCCTGGGGGGGCGTGGAAAAAGATTTCACAGGGGCGGGATGCGAAAGGCCGGACGCTCATATCAAGGGCCCGCCGGATATCAGGAAGCTCAAGGGGGTCATTGAGGGACTCACAAGACAGCGCTTTTAGCCGCAGTGCGGCTAAAAGAGGATCGAGGTCCGAGGAACGAGGACCGAGGCACAAAACGGAATTCCTCGACCCTGGAGCCTCGATCCTCGGTCCTGAAGAGGGCGCTTCGGAGGGGCCAAAGCGGCAATCCAAATATTGTCAATGCGAGCCGAGCCGCCCGTCCTGAGCCTGTCGAAGGACGCGAGGCGTGGCAATCTACGATATTGTCATGGTTCGACAGGCTCACCATGACAATGCTTCATGTCATCCTGAGTGCCTGTCCTGAGTTTATCGAAGGATGTCGAAGGACGAGATTGCTTCGTCACTTCGCTCCTCGCAATGACGAAATGAACGAAATCTACGAAATAAACGAAACGGACGAGTCAACCATGAATATCTTGATAGTCGACGACGAAGACGTGACCCTGTCGTCCATGAAGCGGCTTTTGCGCTGGCAGGGCATCAAGGAAGTGGAAACCTGTGATAGCGGCAGGGAAGCGATCCGCCGGATCAAGGAGGGCGATTTTGACATCGTGCTGCTGGATCTCCTCATGCCCGAAGTGGACGGGATCCAGGTGCTCGAGGCGACGAAACCCTTCAAGCCCTACACGGAGTTCATCATCATCACCGCCGTTGATGTTCTGTCGCAGGCCGTGCAGGCCATCCGTCTGGGCGCCTACGATTACCTCGTGAAGCCCGTCGACAACGAGCATCTCATAAGAACCGTGGAGCGCGCCTTCGAGAGAAGGGGCCTCCTTGCAGGCCTTAACATGGCGCGGCGGGCTCGTGATGCCAGTCATCCTGAAGGGTTCTCCGAGATCCTGACCGAATCGCCTCAGATCCGTTCGCTTCTGTCCTATACTCAGATCATGGCAAAGGGGGGTAACCCCATTCTCATCACCGGCGAGTCGGGCACGGGCAAGGAGCTTTTAGCCCGCGGGATACATCGCGAAGGTCCATCGCCAGGCGGCCCTTTCGTGGCCGTCAATATCTCCTCGATCCCGGAGACCCTTTTCGAAAGCCAGTTTTTCGGTCACATCAAGGGGGCTTTCACCGGGGCCCTGCGGGATTACGAGGGTTTTTTTGAGCAGGCAGACGGGGGAACGCTGTTCCTTGATGAAATCGGGGAGTTTCCCCATCAAATGCAGTCGAAGCTCCTTCGCGTCTTGGAAGAAAAATCATTCACACGCCTGGGCGAAACGAAACCCATCCGCGTCGATGTCCGCATCATCTCGGCCACAAACAAAGACCTGGACAAGGCCTGCCAGGAGGGGAAGTTCAGGCTCGATCTGTTGTACCGGCTCAAGTCTGCCCATGTCCATCTGCCCCCGCTTCGGGAGCGCAAGGATGACATCCCAGTCCTTGCGGCGCACTTCCTGAAGCTCTCCACGGAAAAATACCGGAAAGAAGTACACGGGTTCAGTCCCGAGGCCATGGACATCCTGATGCGGCGCGACTACCCAGGGAATGTTCGTGAACTTGCCCAGGTGGTCGAGAATGCCGTCCTGCTGGCTGACACGACGACCATCATGCCCCTGCAGCTTGGGGCGGAGATCGCATCGCCGCCGCTGTTTTCCCGCAGCCTCTGCAGCCTGAAGGAAAACTACGAGACCCATGTTCTCTATGTTCTCAACCACACGGGGGGCGATCGAAAACAGGCGGCTCAGATTTTGGGGGTTACGGTAAGACAGCTTCAGCGAAAGATCGTGGAAATGCGCAAGAATCCTCGCTGGAAACCTCTGCTGGGCGACGATTAGGTCACGGACGGAGACAGAAAAGTCACTTTCGTTTTAACTCATTCATTTCAGATAGTTGGCATTGCTCGGCGAAGGCCGTCCTCCGCCATCGAGACATTTGCGTGACATGCGATGCTCACTTCCTTTCGAAGGCTCCTGCCGGCTCGTCCAATTTGATCTTTTCTCATCGGCACTTAACGAAAATTCCCGCCCCTTTCCTTTATGGCATCCGGTTTGCTATTTCAAAATAGCGGAAGGAGAAGAATTATGAAACTGCAGGCGGCCTCCGGTGCGGAGAGAGAGACCCGAGACGCAAAGCGCTCGACAATGGAATCGAACATTGTCGAGACCATGCGCAGATATTTCGAAAATGATACGAGGATGTCAAAGGGCGATTTGGAGTACACCATCGTCAACTCCGTAAAGAGATATTTCGAGGGCAAACCTCCTGAACGATAGGAGAAAACATAAGCATCGACAGATACTTTTCATCCGGAAGAACTCATGTACGCAATAACGATTCTCACGCTGCAAATTCTGGATGCAATCCGCAGGATCGAGGGCTGGATCGAATCCGCCGTGGTGGATAACGAGGAAAGCCCTTTTTTAACGTCCGTGGGTCTCGGCCTGGCCCTGCTCTTCGGGCTTTGGAGGCGATATGTGGTGCCCCTGTTCCGGATAGATGAGGAACCGGCTGCCGGGGACGGACGAGCCTGCAGGAATCAGGAATGGCAGGATGCAAGGAAAGACCTCGAATGCCGCTTCGATCTCCAGGGGCGGCTGCTTGATGTACCGCCGAGTGCAGCGGCCCTGACGGGATTCAATCGCGAAACGATGATCGGATCCCTGCTGAGTCGTTTTCTCAGGGAAAAGGACGTGGCAACGGTCGTCGAAGGGTTCATTCAGGTCCTGCGGGGCGAAGACGCCCATGAGCTGCGAGTGCGTCTTCGGACAGCCGGTGGTGAATGGATGCCGGTGCAGGTGGACTTATCCCCTGTGATCCGTTCAGGCATCATCTCGGAAGTCCGCGGCGTGCTCAGGCCTCTGGCAGGCCGACCGATCCCTGATCGCCATGCCGATACGAGTCCGACCGCTTGCATCTATGTATTCCGGAAGGGGCGAATGCTGTTTGTCAACTCTCGCTTCGTGCAGAGCAGCGGTTACGATCGTCGCGAGATCGCGGGCATCGACCCGATGCAGATCATTCACCCCGCCGACAGGCTGAGAGTCCGGCGAAACAACATCGGCCATCTGAAGGGCAATCCCTCCTCATCCTGCGACTTCCGCATCGTGACACGGGACGGACATGTAAAATGGGTCCGCGCCAGGGTGCGCTCCGTGATGTATAAGGGAGAGAAAGCCGTTCTCGGGAACCTCGTCGTCATGCCTGCCAAAGAGGATCTGCCCGTCCGTTCGAGAAGGGACAGAAACGCCGCGCCGGCATCGGCCTAAGAAGACCCTACCTTGATTTCCCTGATTTCCCTCTCCCTGTCACTTCGCGAAGGCTTCAGGCAGGCTTCGGTATTCCGGCGTCCGGCCTGTTGAATGAAAGGTATCAGGTGTCAGGTTTCAGGTGCAAGGTAAAGACAAAACCTGTCACCTGTTACCTTGCACCTTTCTCCTTTATCCTCGTCTGTACGCCTTGTCCATCGTCCCTTTTCTTTTTCGCCCTGTCGCTTGTGCTTGCGGCTCCTTCTTTTGTCTTGATTTCTCCCGCCCGGGATGTTATCTCAAACCCTACGTAAGTGTTCGATTATCGTCTATCCAAGGAGATATCATCCAACACGTCCATCGGTTAACCAAAACCACATAATCCCATCAAAAAGCGGAAACGTTGCTCCCGGGTATCATCCTTCATCAATCATTGTTCTCTGAACTCTCGTTCGGTCGATCTGCGATGACGGACCACCCTTGCATGAATATATCGAAGCATGGCAGCCATTTCACGGCCTGCCGTGCACTGCGACGCACCGCATCTTTAAAAAGCACACTCACATTCATTTTGTTGGTTCGTTTGTACTTTTCTTTCGTTTCGTCGCTTTGCGAAGGCTACAGGTGACAGGTGACAGGTTTTGTCTTTACCTTGCACCTGAAACCTGACACTTGATACCTCTAATTTCGACAGGATAGACAGAATTGAAGGGATAGACGGAACAGATTGATTGAGAGGGG
>DATJPI010000339.1:0-3670 GCA_035506495.1 Syntrophales bacterium | reverse complement strand
TACTGAAAGCAGCGTGTCTCTTTGCACTCGACCCTCACGTTTTCAGGCTGAGAAGGGCAGGGATTTTCCCGAGCAACGCTTGAAAATCGATAGGCTTGGAAACATGGGCGTCCATACCGGCCGCCAGGCACCGCTCTTTGTCTTCCTTTATGGCATGGGCGGTCACGGCGACTATGGGGATGTGGCCCCCCAAATTCTTCTCCCTCCGCCTGATGGCCCTGGTGGCCTCGAACCCATCCATGCCGGGCATCTGCCCGTCCATGACGATCAGGTCATAATTCCCTTTCTCCCACAACTCCACGACCTGCAGGCCGTCTTCGGCAAATTCAAAATCGTACTCTGACTTCTGGAGCATGAAACCGAGTACCTTCCTGGTGGCCTCGTCGTCCTCGGCGATGAGAAGGCGCTTTCTTCTTGCCGGTGCGTCAGCCGGGACCGAGTTTTCAACTTTAACGGGCATTACCGGCTCTGGGGAATGTTCGGCCTCCGGCCACGCCTCTGCAAGCGAGACGGTGAAGGTAAAGGTGCTCCCTTCTCCCTCGCTGCTTTCGCAGCCGATTGTTCCTCCCATCAGTTCCACAATCCGCCTGCACAGCGTGAGCCCCAGTCCGCTCCCCCCGTAGCGGCGGGTGTGTGAAAGATCCCTCTGGCTGAATGGAGCGAAGATCCTTTCCTTCTTTTCATCAGGGATGCCGATGCCGGTGTCGGCTACGGAAAAAACGATCTTCCTCTTGCCGTCCGGGTTTTTACCATCGCAAGTGACTCTGAGTTTCACTTGCCCCTTTTCCGTGAACTTGACGGCCTTGCTGACCAGGTTTGTCAGGACCTGCTGCAGGCGGATACTGTCACCCATAAGGGTTTCGGGCACCCTCTCCGCTACCGTCCAGGAAAGGTCGAGCCCCTTGCGCCGCGCCTCCGGAACGACAATATTGACGGCCGCCGCCAGGCATTCCCGGAGAAAGAAGGGGTTCTCATCGAGGGTGAGCCTTCCTGTTTCGATCCTGGACAGGTCGAGGATGTCGTTCATGATAACAAGAAGAGACTGGCCCGACATCTGGGCGATATCGATCGCCTCTCGCTGCCTGTCGTTCAGCGGGCCGCTCCGGGCGATCTCCAGCATCCCGAGGACACCGGTCATTGGAGTGCGAAGCTCGTGGCTCATGTTGGCTAAGTATTGGCTTGTGGCCCGGTTGGCCTCCTCCTCGGCATTCTTCACAGCCTCCTCGGCCTCTCTCCGTTCTGTCATATCAATGATCGCGGTGCGGCAAGAGGGCTCCCCTTCCTTCTCCTCGGCAACCACGCTCTGCAATTGCACATGGAGCGGAGTCCCCTCGTTCCGGACCAGCCGCAGTTCCAGGGTCTGCTTGACCTGTTGGTCGAACACTTCCATTAAATGTTTAAGGAAGCCGTCCTGGTCCTTCTCCATGACAAAGGTCACAAATGCCTGCCCGATCAGGCGATTTCTGTCATTGCCCAGCATCCGGGCGCCGCAGAGGTTCAAGGAACGGATGATGCCTCTCCTGTCGAAAACGAGGTAGCCGATGGGAGCAGAGTCATATAGGTCGGCATAACGACGCCGTGACTCCTGAAGCTCTCGTTGTGCATGGCGAAGCCCAGCATTCTGTATTTCGATCTCAACCCGGTACATCTCGAGTTCCCGTAAGAGGCCCTGCATGTCAAGAGGCACAACCTCCCGCAATTTTTTCGTCTTCTCGCGAATCGCCTGTTCCGCCTTGCGGTCGAGCTTGGTATATTCCGTGTTCACCTGACTCTTCATTACGACTGCTCCCCTTAACCAACTTCGGTTGTCACCTGACATCATTGGCTGTCATAATCCAATAACGAAACGGCTTCCTTCACACCTCGATCCTGAATCGGGCGCCATCACCGGTGTTGTGTGCGGTAAGCCGTCCGCCCATGTTCTTCTCGATGATCGCCTTTGACATGAAGAGACCCACCCCTGTCCCCTGTTCCGGGCCCTTGGAGGTAAAGTAAGGATCAAATATCTTGTCCATGATTTCTTCAGGGATGCCGCCGGCGTTGTCGGTTATGGTCACCACGGACCTGCCGTTTTCCGTGCCTACGACAATAGTGACTTTCGGCTCTCCGATCCTCCTTTTCACCAACTCGTCCCTGGCATTCTGAAGGATATTGAGAATTACGTGGGCGTATTCGTTCTGGTAGCCGGTAATGACGGGGCACCCCTCCGCGACGATTTCGGTGCGTATTTGCCTCTCCCGGAAACTCGCTTCAACGAGGGAGACGGTCTTTTCCACGGCCCCGCAAACCGGGAAATCGACCTTCTCCTTATCCGGCCTGAAATAGTTCCTGAAATCGTCTATGGTCCTGGACATGTGGGTAATGATTTCCATGCAGTTTTCTGCCGAGGACAGCAGATATTCACGGCTCATTTCTCCGGATTGATGCATGATCGGCAACGACTGGATGATGAGCCCCAGTGAATTAAGGGGTTGCCGCCACTGGTGGGCGATGTTATTGATCATCTCCCCCATGGCGGCCATGCGGCTCTGCTGGATGAGCAGCTGATCCTTCTCGCGCAGTTCCCTCGTCCTCTCGACTACCCGTGTTTCCAGTTCGTCGTGCGAGCTGCGCAGGGCCTCTCCGGCGGCCCTTGTCTCCTCGTAGAGCCGCGTCAGTTCGTCATTCTGTGTTGCAAGCTCCTCGCCCTGGCACATCAGCTCTTCACTCTGTGCCTCCAACTCTTCATAGGCATCCCGAAGCTTTTCCTCGTGATCCCGCAGCGACTCCACCATGGAGTTGAAGGCGGTGGAGAAATCGCCCATGAAGTGAACCCTCTGGCTGTAATCACCTTCGGCTATCCTGCAGGTCTGCCAGGTGAGGTGTTGCAGTGCCGCGTGAAGCTGTTTGAAGGGTGATGCAAACAGGTTTCGAGGGGGCGTTTCTACATCCAGGTTCCCAGCGGCCAGCGCCGCGACGAACTCACGGGCCTCCTCGAAACGGCTGATGAAGGAGTTGAGCGTCTCGGCCGCGGCAACCAGGTCCGGATCCTCGGCCGGGCCTATGTCAACCGGGAAGGCGGCCGATCCATGCTGGAGCCGTTCAAACTGCTCCCTAAGGGCAACAAGAAGTTTTCTCTCGGATAATTCCATAACTCTCATCCGTCGATCTGTTTGACGCAGAAACGGCAGACCCGGGCGCCTGATGCCCAGCAGTCGATTTCGCGCACATCGAAACGTTTTCCCGTATAGGTAGCCAGGACGCCGGCGATGAACCCCTCGTCATATTCGCAGACGGTCTCACCGAGAATCGGCAGGCCCGAACAGTCCAGGTCCTCCTCCACTGTCAGGAGGAACTCCATCCGCTCCAGATCGGATTTCTCGATTCGCAATATGCCGATTTTCAGCTGGAGAAGCTTCTCCTGGAGCATCGCCACGAATTCGCCGAAGGGGAGTGTCCGGTCCAGGGCATTCAGGCAGAATTCGCGGCCGGCCAGATTGCCCGCTTCACGCAAAACCTCGTTGGCCTTATCGACGGACAGCGTCTTTATCAGCACATCACGCATGGTATACTGCATCAGCCGGTAAACGGCCACATTCATCGTATTGCCGAGATTCGGCCTCCCACCGTTGATGTCTCCGATATCTTCCCATTTGAACTGGTATGTGTCCCGTTCATTCTTGAACACGGG
>DATJPI010000338.1:0-9350 GCA_035506495.1 Syntrophales bacterium | reverse complement strand
TGTATCCTTGGTCGACGACGGGTCGAAACGGCAAGGGCTTTCGTTGAAGTGCCAAATTTTTCGCTCAGGCCGTAGCGGTATCCTGCTCGCGGAAGTGGTTCAGGGACTGCTCGACGATGGTCATGAAGAACTCGTAGTTTTCCCGACAGGCTCTGTGAATGACGGGGGTGACGAGGTCCTTGTTCTCCTCGTAGAACTGGTCCACGAGGCGCTGGTACTCCTCCGAATCGAAGACGACCGGAGCCGCGTCCATCGTGATGGCGTAGCCGTGGAGATAGAGCCCCCGGAGCTTGATGTCCTCAAGGGCCTCGATGCGAACCTTTGCGTCTTTCTTTTTCTTCGACGTGCTCTTTGTCTGTTTTTTCTTTTCCATCTGTCTCTCCGTGTTTAATTCGCAGTTTCTTCTTCTCGTTCCTCGCCCCTCGAGCCTCGGTCCTCTATCCCCCCAGGTATGCCTTCTGGACTGCGGGGTTGGCCAGAAGGGCCGCCGCGGAATCCTCGAGAACGATCTTGCCCACCTCCAGGATGTAGCCCCGGTTGGCAAGTTTGAGGGCGGCCTTCGCATTCTGCTCGACGAGTACGATCGTGACTCCCGCCCTGTTGATCTCGGCGAGCGTCCGGAAGATGGCTTTCGCCAGGAGAGGCGCAAGCCCCAGCGAAGGCTCGTCGAGAAGCAGCACCTTCGGCTCGGCCATGAGGCCCCGGGCGATGGCCAGCATCTGCTGCTCGCCGCCGGAGAGCGTCCCGCCGAGCTGGTCCTGCCGCTCTTTCAGGATGGGGAAGAGCTCGTAAATCCAGTCTCGCGTCTTTGCATTGCGTGCGGATTCGGCGCGCACAAAGGCCCCCAGCGAGAGGTTCTCCTCGACCGTAAGGGTGCTGAAGATACGCCGTCCCTCGGGGACCTGGATCACGCCCTCCCGGACGACGTCGTGTGCTTGAAGCTTGTGTATCGCCTTGCCGCCGAATTCGATTGTGCCTGCAGAGGATTTCACGATCCGGCTTATGGCCATAAGCGTCGTCGACTTCCCGGCGCCGTTGGCCCCCAGGATGGCGACAATCTCTCTCTCGTTGACGGAGAGGCTGATTCCGTGGAGGACTTCCACGCTCCCATATTTGACGCGAAGGTCGCGGACGGCAAGCAGCATGGGCTCAGTCCTCCATCCCCAGGTAGGCCTCGATGACCTTCGGGTCGTTTTTGACGGCATCGGGTGTGCCTTCGGCAATCTTGATGCCATACTCCAGGACAACGATCCTCTCGCAGGCCTTCATGACGAGCGACATGTCGTGCTCGATGAGCAGGGTTGTGATGCCCCGTTTCTGAATGCGCCGGATGGTGCCGATGAGGGCCGCCGTCTCCTGTTCGTTCATGCCGCCCGCGGGCTCGTCGAGGATGACAAGCCGGGGCTCCGTGGCCAGGGCGCGGGCGATTTCGAGGAGCCGCTGGCTGCCGTAGGAGAGGTTCTTCGCCAGCTGTATTTCCTGGCCTGCGAGGCCCACAAAGGCGAGATCGCCCAGGGCCCGTTCGAGGGCGCCCTGCTCCTCTTTTCGCTCACCGGGGGTGTGGAACATGGCCGCAAGCGGGCCCGAGCGCATCCGGCAGTGGCATCCGGCCAGCACGTTTTCGATCACGGTGAGATTCTGGAAGAGGCGGATCGTCTGGAAGGTGCGGGCGATGCCGAGCGCGACGATGCGGTAATTGGGCCAGTTCGTGATGTCTTCATTGTCGAAATGGACGGAGCCGCCATCGGTGCGGTGATTTCCGGTGATAAGGTTGAAAACGGTCGTTTTGCCTGCCCCGTTGGGGCCGATGAGGCCCATGATGGTCCCTTCATCCACGCCGAAGGAAACGTCGCTGACAGCTGTGAGGCCGCCGAAGGACTTGGTGAGATTCTCGAGGCGCAGGAGCGTCATGGCTTGCCTCCTGACTCTCCGGGCTGGGGTAGAGGATAAGACCTGGGTCTCTGGGGGAGGATCCCCTCGGTGCGGACGATCATCATGACGACCATGGCGGCCCCGAAGATGAGCATTCGCGCATCAGCAAAGTCCCTGAAGGCCTCGGGAAGGCCCACGAAGAGAACCGCCCCGAGGAGCACCCCGGGGATGCTGCCCGATCCGCCCAGGATGACGATGGCGAACATGACGACGGATTCCCAAAAGCTGAAGGACTCGGGCGTGATGATGGTCATTTTGGAAGCGAACAAATCACCCGCCATGCCGGCCCAGGCCGCACCCAGGACGAAGACGGCGAGCTTGTAATGCGACGTGTTGATCCCGCTTCCCTCGGCAGCGATCTCGTCTTCGCGCAGGTAGTTGACAGCCCGGCCGAAGCGGGAGTTCTCCAGGCGATGGAAGAGAAAGATCGTGGCGACCAGGAAGGCCCCGATGAGATAGTAGAATTCATAAGGCTTGCGGATGAGGTACCCGAAGACGGTGGGGCGCGAGATCCCGAAGATGCCGTTGGGCCCACCGGTGATGCCGAAAACGTCGTTGGTCAGTGCGATGCGGAGGATCTCGCCCACGCCGATCGTCACGATGCAAAGGTAATCGCCGCGCAGATGGATGATAGGCCGGGCGACGAGTGCGGCAAAGAGGCCCGCCGTGAACGCGCAGACGGGGAGGAGCCACAGCACGGGGACGGCAAAGTGCGTGTTCAGGATCGCAGCCGTGTAGGCACCGACGGCAAAGAAGGCCGCATGCCCCAGGTTGAACAGACCCGCATGGCCCACGATGAGGTTGAGCGACAGGCCCAGGATGGCGTAGAGGCCCACGTTGTTGAGCACGTCGACCCAGTAGGGATTGAGAAATGCCGGTGCTAGCGCCAGCACGACGAATATCACCCCGTAGATGTACATGCTCTTATTCTTCATCTTTATTCTTTACCCTGAACCCTTTACCCTGTCCCCTGGACCCTTCTTCAGATTTTGTCCGCTACTCGTTCGCCTAGTAATCCCGTGGGCCTCACAATGAGGATGAGAATGAGAACGAAAAAGGCGATGGCGTCCTTCCACGCAATCGAGATGTAGGCCGACCCCAGGGCCTCGATGACCCCGAGGATGAGGCCGCCCAGCATGGCGCCGGGGATGTTTCCGATCCCGCCGAGGATGGCCGCCGTGAACGCCTTCATGCCGTAGGTCCAGCCCATGGTGAAGTTGATCTGCCCATACTGCAGCCCCACCATGAGGCCTGCGGCGCCTCCCAGGGCCGGGCCGATCAGGAACACAAGCAGGATCACCCGGTTGACATCGATGCCCATGAGCCTCGCCGCGTCCTGGTCGATGGCGGCAGCCCGGATGGCCGTGCCGATCCGCGTTTTCTGGATGAAGGCATAGAGCATGGCCATGAGGGCGATCGAGACGGCAAGAACAATGATACGCACGGCGGGGATGTAGAGGCCAAAGAAATCGATGGACGCCTCGGGGATGAGCTCCTCGGGATAGACCTGGAAGCGGGCGCCGTAGATGAGCATGACGGCATTCTGCAGGAAGATCGAGGCGCCGAGGGCCGAGACGACGGCGGAGAGGCGCGGTGATTCGCGAAGCGGCCTGTAGGCCGTCCGCTCCAGAATGGCCCCGAGGATCGCCACGAGGCCCATGACCATGAGAGCAAGCACGACAAGGCCGACGAAGGGTCCGATCGTCTCGTGAAGCGCAAAGGAGGCCAGAAGCGTCATCCCCAGGTAGGCGCCGATCGTGAAAAGGTCTCCATGGGCGAAGTTGATGAGCTTCAAGACCCCATAGACCATGGTGTAGCCCAGCGCGATGAGCGCATAGATGCTGCCCACCGCCAGGCCGTTTGTCAGCTGCTGAAAGAATTCTTCCATAACAAAAAAAGGGCTTCAGGCGCCAGGATTCGGGTTAATGCACATTAAAGAAGCGACATAAAAGATTCTTCGGGTGTCGGGTATAGGGTTAAAAGCATACAAAAAACTAGAATACATAAAAGCTTCAGGATTCAAGCGTTAGGCTTCAGGCAAGAAGCAAATAATAAAAAAACGAGCTACATAAGAAAGGATTCATGAATCCGGATAAGAAATAAAAAGAAAAGACCGGTCCGTGGGGACAAAACTCCACGGACCGGCCAAAGGCTTCGCTATTTCTGCAATACGATTTCTCCCTTGGAGTCGAACTTGAAGTACCGGTAAACGTCGCCGACCCGGTCACCCTTGGCGTTGAAGGAGATGGTGCCCGTCAAGGCGTCTTTGTCGATGAACTGGGTCTTCAGGTAGTTGGCCAGCTTGTCGGGGTCGGTTGTCTTCGCCTGACCGATGGCCGCTGTGATGACACGGAACCCGTCACCGGCCAGCACGGAGTATGGCGAAGTGGGCTCGTTGCCGTATTTCTTCTTGAAGGCGGTAAGGAAGTCCTTTGCCGACTTCGAGGGCAGGTACTTGGGCAGGGGGGGCATCACGAAGGAGAATCCCCTGACGGCATCCTTGCCGGCGAGTTTCACCAGGTCGGTATTGTAGGTCGCATCGCCGCCCATGAAAGGAACCTTCCAGTTCATCTGCTTAGCCTGCTTCAGCAGAAGCCCCGCCTCGCTGTAATAACCCGTGAAGAATACGAGATCGGGACCGGCGCCCTTCATTTTGGTGAGCACCGCCGTATAGTCGCTCTGCTTCGGGGTGAGGGCGTCGAAAAAGACGATCTGGATCCCCTTCTTCTCAAGCTGCGGCTTTACCTCGTCGGCAAGCCCCTTGGCGTAGGTGCTGTTGTCGTGGAGGATGGCCACCTTCTTGGCCTTGGTCTTCACGATGGTGTCTACAGCCACCTTGCCCTGCTCGTCGTCGCGAGGGCAGGTCCGGAAGAAATATTTGAGGCCCTTCTCGGTGAGGCGGATGGCCGTCGATCCGTTGGCGATTTGGATGATCTTGGCCTCATTGTAGATGTTCTGGCTCGCCTCGGTCACGGATGAGGCGTAAGTTCCGATCACGGCCACAACACCTTTTGTCGTGAGCCTCTGGGCTGCCAGGGCCGCCGTGCGGGCGTCGCTGCCGTCGTCGTCGGTGATGAGTTCGACCTTCTTGCCGAGAACGCCGCCCTTGGCATTCAGCTCGGCTGCAAGCAGCTCGAGGACCTGCTTCATCTCGGCGCCTTCGCTGGCGAAAGAGCCTGTCAACGGCGCCATCAAGCCGATCTTCATCGTATCCTGGGCATGGGCCGTTGCGGTGAGCAGACAGAACGCCATCAGGAAAAAAAGAATTTTCTTCATGGGACCCCCTCCTTTTTCAAGACTGGATGGTTAAGCAGGCGATTACGAGGCCTAAGGCCAGGAGGAAGAGAGGAAAATCCTCTCAATGGCCGTTGCGACTGGCGGAAAATAGCAGAGAATCAAGTACCTGTCAATTGGAAGGCCCCTTTTGGAACTGGGAGCAGATCTCCGAGGAGCCGGGCTCGAAGTCTCTGCAGACGCGAGGTCGCGTCTCATAGATGGTGCAGGCAAAAAACCCATCCCGATAATCCAGGAAGGGGCAGTCGTGAATGGTCATCCCCGTGGCGACGGAGACGAAGTGATCGCCCACCCACCGCGCGTCTCGATAGACCTGAAGAATGTCGTTTCTGTCATCCCGCTTCCAGCGCTCGAGATCCTCTTCGTCGGCATCGGCGATCATGTCGGCCATGCAGCAGATCCCGCAACGCAGGCAGGGGATGTGAGGGATGTCAGTCAAAAGAGGCCTCCGAGCTTGACGGGGGGATGAGGATCTTGATATGGCCTTACCAGGCTGGTGAAAAATACTCATCTTCGGCGTTCCCTCATCCCTCGTCGCTCGACGTACGCTCAAAAGTACGCCTGCGCTCCTCGGGATTTCGGAGGCCTTGCATCTGGGCATTTTTTACCAGCCTGACAAGATGCGCGTCTGATTTGATATACACCCGCGCCTGCCGTGACGAAAGGGAAAAGGTTGACACGTCCGTGCCTTCCATCCACGACACCCGCCATTACCATCTGAGACACCCCATCGATCTCATGACGGAATTCACCGTCTGCGAAACCCTGGGGAGCGCCTCATCGCCTCACCTCCGGGCCCTGGGGATGGAGAGGGCTTACGGGGCCATCCTGGGCGATCACCTCCGGGAGAATGGCCTTCTGCGCAGTGGATGCCGGCTCTGCGAGATCGGCGGAGGTTATGGAAGCCTCATGCGAGGGCTGCTGGAGGCCCACGGGAATCTTGTGGAACGGGTCGTCATGGTGGATCTTTCGCGGAGCCTGATCAACAGGCAGCAACGCGCGCTGGCTCCGTGGAAGGAAAAGACAAGCTATGTCCTGGCCGACGGTCTCGAGATCCTGCCTGTCCTTTCCGGTATCGACCTCTTGATCTCAAACGAAATGATCGGCGATCTGCCGGTCTGGACGAACCTGGATCCCGGGGATTTCCCCGCGGAGGCGAAGGCGCTCTTCGAGCGCTATCGGCTGGACATCCCTGCTGCGGGCCCCTTTCATTTCAATGTCGGCGCGGTCCGCCTCGTCGAGGCGATCTGCCGAAAAGGCATCCCGGCCTTTCTCTCCGAGCATTCAAGCGATCCGATCATTCCCCGGGAGATGCCGTTTCTGGGGAAAGGCCTGGACACAGGAGGCTGGCCCCGGGAAATACGGCTTACGGCCCACTCGGAGTACACCATCCGATTTTCCCACCTCGAGCGGGTTGGCCGAGCCTATGGTAGAAAGGTCGAGACAGGAAGTCTCCTCGAGTTGATTGGGTTTGCAAATGTGGAGAAGGCCCGGTTCATCTTTAACGCCCGGGCGAGCGCCAGCGACGAGCAGGCCTTGGTTTTCGAATTTCTCGATCACGTTAGGGAGTACCGGTGGATGATCATACAGTGACAGAAGTGGCAAGGTGACAAAGAAGCGCGTGAGTGCGGAAGTGCGGGAGCGAACAAGCAGCAAGCAACAAGAATCAAGCAGCCAGGTAATTAAATAGAAGCAAACGGCAAACATCGGGCATATGCAAAAACTGAAAATGCAAATGGATGCCATTGAGAAGCTCAGGACAGAATCCGCTGTATCACCGGCGTTTGCCGAATGGCGCAAGGGAACGGAAGCGCTGATGATTCAGATTTTCGGGGTGGACTCCATGGAAGTCCAGGATTTCAATGCGATCTACTTCACGCCGGTATTTCTCACCTGCCGGATGGGCGACGAGGCCTTTGACGAAGCCTTTCAAAAAGGTCTCGGAGAGGCCCGGGCATATCTGCAGTCATTGATGGAGAGAATCAGGCGGCCCGCTTAGCGGAGGGTTGGCGAAAGGAAACCCAGAGCGTCAGCAGGCGGGTAGCCAGCATGGCCGTGATCAGCCTTGGCACAAAAAGCCAGAAGGCGCTGATTCCGAAGGCCATGAACAGCATGGGGTCCTCGACCATGGAGTGATTGATCCCTACGGAGAGCTGAAGCTCCTCGAGCTCTTCTTTCGAAATGTGTCCCTGCCTGGCCTCCTCCACGATGACCGCCCCGCCGTAAGCCAAGCCGAAGACGACGGCCGTCATCCAGAGGATCCCCACCTTTTCGCTCAGCCCAAGGATTCGCAGCAATGGCGAAAGGGCTTTCACGATGGGCATAATCCAGCCCAGGCTCTTGGCAAGTTCGAGCAGCGTGAGGATCGCCATGATGATGAAGAAAATCTTCACGGTGAGATCCAGCATCGACGCGGCCCAGTCGGCTACCATCAGGTGAAAGGCTCCCTGGGAAGCCCCGAGGTCAACTGCCTGGGAGGCGGCAGTGGGGGTGGTCTCGATGAAGAAGGTCATGGCGTAGACGGTGACTACGGCGGCAACGACACGGAAGAGCGTGGCCTTGACGGGATTGAGGCCGGACTTGGCCTGTATGACCCCTTCCTGGATGAGATTGTGGCAGATCAAGAGAAAATTGGCCAGCAGGGTCATCTCGCCCAGACTGAAGGGAAGCACCGCCATGGCCGCGATGCCTCCGTAGATGCCCGTGAGCCCGCCGATGATAATGGGCAGGGCCGCCATGGCCGGCAGGCCCATCAGGCCCGTGAGGGGGGCGATCACGAAGTCGATCCTGCCCAGCCAACCGCTCCAGGCGAGCATCGCCGTGAGGAACGAGACGGGGATGATGATCTTCATCATCCAGAGGAATGCGCCCCACCCACGCTTCAGGCCGTTTCGGAACCCTTCTTTGAGCCTGAGCCGGTTATCGTTCACGACGTTCTGATGATCCCCTTGAGATTCCGCTCGATTTCATCGCCCGACAGGACACCGACCATCCGCTTCAGGAGCTTTCCCTCGCGGAACAGCAGCAGAGTGGGGACCCCCTGAATGCCGTACTTTGCCGACATGGCGGGATTTGCGGTGACGTCGATCCGGGCGACGAGCGCGGCTCCCTCGAACTTGACCGCCATCTGATCGATGACCGGAGAGAGCATCCTGCAATAGGGACAAGTGGGCGAATAGAAATAAACGAGTGCTGGCTCCACGGCAGCCAGAATGTCATGGGCAAAGGTGCCGTCGGAAGTCTCCAGGGGCTTCACGGTGTAGGACTCGACAGAGAGAGGCGCGTGACACTTCCCGCAGCGAGGCTTGTCGTTGATGCGCGCCCGGGGGAGGCGGTTCTTCGTACCGCAGCGCGGGCACTCGATGATGACGTGGTCGTCGTCGGGGGAGCGTTTCATTTTCATAAGTGCTACTGGGCTGTAAAAAACGCCCACCTGCTGCGTTTCCCTCGTCCCTCGTCGGTCAATGTACGCTACAAAGTACACCTCCCTCCTCGGGATTTCGGGGGCCTTGCATCTGGCCATTTTTAAACAGCCTGGATAAATTCCTTTTAGAAAGGTCTCAGCGCGCCACCTTCACCGGTGTCGTTTTCAAAATCCGCACGAGGTCCGCAGGTTTCATCTCCACGAGCAGACCCTTGCGTCCTGCGTTGATGTAAATTAAGGGAAGGCCCAGGATTGTTTCTTCCACGTAAACGGGCAAGGCCTTTTTCGTCCCGAAGGGAGACGTCCCGCCGACCATGTATCCCGTGTGACGATTTGCCGTCGCCGGGTCGCAAGGCTGGACCACCTTAACTCCGAGGATGCGGGCCAGCTCCTTCGTGGAAACCTCCTTGTCGCCGTGCATGAGGACGATGAAGGGGGATTTTCTCTCATCCTCCATGACGAGCGTTTTGACGGTGAGGTGCTCCCCGACGCCCAGCTCCCTGGCCGCCACCTCCGTGCCGCCTCTTTCCTCATACTTATAGGGCCTCGGAACGAAATCGACGTTGTTGTCCTTAAGGACTCGTATGGCCGGTGTCGCCGGGATATGATCCTTGCTCATCAAGTGTCCCGCCATTTACAGTGTTCCGGTTATTTAACACCCTTTGTCGGACTTTTTCCATCGGCAAATCGGTTCTGGTCC